>NZ_CP022522.1:482500-852500 GCF_002850255.1 Pseudoalteromonas sp. NC201 | reverse complement strand
TACACCAAAAAAATCGCTTAGCAGACTTTATCAACCTTCAAACATTTTTCCCAAGCCGACATGAGTTTAACGACTACTTAGCATGGGCGGCTTCGCATTTTAAAGATCAAACCAGCTATGGCGAAACAGTATTTGATGTCCAACCGATTTTAGCAAACGAGCAAGTTGTTGCGCTACAAGTGCATTCCAGAGGTGTTGATGGCAGTGAAAAAGTCGTTGAAACAGATAACCTAGTCATCAGTATTGGTGGTGGTGGATATATACCAAAACAATTTAGAAAGCTGGCGGGCGACACCCGCGTATTCCACAGCAATGATTACAAAGTTGCTATTGAAGCAAATAACACAGCTAAGAAAATTGCCGTCATTGGCGCAGGCCAAAGTGCCGCCGAAATATTTATGGATTTACACGGCCGCGCAGATGATAACCAAGTCGATTTTGTTATTCGTGCAAACTCTATTAAGCCATCGGACGACAGTCCATTTGTAAATGAAATCTTCAATGCAGAATATACTGATAAAGTTTTCTCCAAATCCGATATCGAACGCGAAGCCTTCTTAAAAGAATACCGCCAGACCAATTACGCTTGTCCTGACTTACCCCTTATCGAACAAATTTACGGCGTATTTTACGAACAAAAAGTACGCAGCCACTATCGCCATCGCTTCCTTTCTAGCACAGAGGTCGCAGCGGTTGACGCGGACGAAAACGGTATTCATCTAACCCTCACAAACCGCAAAACTGGCGACACTAAAGTGTGTAGCTACGATGCGGTAGTGTTGGCAACAGGCTATGTACGAGATCAGCACAAAACGCTATTGGCACCTTTATCAAAATACTTAGGTGACTTTACTGTGGGACGCGACTACCGCATTCAAAGCACGGAAGACTTTAAACCGAATATTTTCTTGCAAGGCGCATGCGAAAGTTCCCATGGACTGAGCGATACCTTGTTATCAATTTTGGCAGTCCGTAGCCAAGAAATTGGTGAGGTACTTAAACAACTAAAACAAACATCAACGCCTCAAGTTACTGATAACACGGCGCTAGTGGACTAGCCTCGAACTAAAACGGGTGATTGAGAAAAGCTCTGCTCAATCACCTCATAAATAAATCTGCTTCTCAAAAATAATAAGGAGTCTTTGTGAAACAACAACGCTCAACCCCATTGTTAACCCTATCACCAATTGCTGCCGCCATTTTAGGTTTAACACTGGTATCAACTGCACATGCTGAAGGTAACTCGCCAAGCAAACTAAAAGCGGTTACCGTCAATGCTGATGCCGACCAAGAAACGGCAACAGGTCCGGTTGAAGGTTACAATGCACGCCGCAGTGCAACTGGCTCAAAAATCGATGTTGCAATAATTGAGGTGCCACAAACCATCAATGTTGTCACCGCAGACAAAATTGAAGCCATCGGCGCAACGCGTGTAACAGAAGCATTATCATATACCGCAGGTGTAAATACCGCACCTTGGGGTGACTTACCACAATACGATTGGTTATACATTCGTGGCTTTGATGCTTATGCACCTGGTTTCTACCAAGATGGTCTACAGATCCGTAACAGTGGTAACTGGGGTTTATGGCAGACCGAAAGCTACGGTATGGAGCGTATAGAAATTCTTAAAGGCCCCTCTTCAGTATTATATGGTCAAAATGGTCCAGGTGGCGTCGTTAACCTAGTTAGTAAAATGCCAACGCCATTTTCGCAAAATGAGCTGCAGATCAAACTTGGCAATAACAGCCTCAAACAACTAGCCGTTGATATGTCAGGTCCAATTGACGACGACAGCGAGTATTTATATCGCGTGACAGGCTTAACCAAAAAATCTGATTTGAGTACCGATCCACTAGAAAACGATCGCGACTACCTAGCACTGTCAATGACTTGGCAACCAAGTAGCCAAGGGAAAATCACCTTTTATTCACAATACTACGACATTGAGTCTGGCGCTGCTTGGCACGCCTACCCAACAACAGGTACTATTTTACCTAACCCTAACGGCCAAATCCCGTTTTCAACATTGATTGGTGAGCCTGATTTCAACCGCTACAACCAAGAGCAGTGGGTAGTAGGTTATAAAGGCGAATATCATTTCAATGACAACTGGCAAATCAAGCAACACGCGCGCTATGCGGAATTTGACGTTGACTATGGCGTCATTTGGGGTAAATGGGCGCAAAAAAATGCTGATAACCCAAGTGACCCAGAAAACTTCCGTTACTTAGCCCGTACTCCACTATCAAGTAAAGAGAAAGTCAGCGGCGCTACTATCGACACGCATTTGATCGGTCAGTTTTCACACGGCAACGTAGAACACACATTACTCATTGGTGCCGATTATCAAGATACAGAGATTGAAGTGAGAGCGCGCTACGGCGGTGTGTTAGCTGATCTTGATATCTTTAACCCGACTTACGGCTCAAGTGTGATCCAACCTGAACCTAATATCAAGGGTGTTTCCAAGCTAGAGCAATTTGGTATTTATATCCAAGACCAAATCAAAATTAATGAGAAGATCATCATTTCTTTGGCTGGTCGTTGGGATGAAGCAAAGCTAAAAAATGAGACGCTAGAAGGTCAAGTAGACCCGACATCAGTGCGTACAGACAGAGAATTTAGTGCTCGCGCCGGGGTTGTTTATTTAGCTGACAACGGCTTAGCACCTTACTTTAGCTACTCTGAATCTTTTGCACCGACAACCAATGTTGACCCTGCTACCGCTCGTCCTTTCTCACCTGAAACAGGTAAACAATACGAAACCGGTGTGCGCTATCAACCAAAGGACTCAACTTCAAGCTATAGTGCAGCGGTATTTGAGATTGAACGTAGTGACTTCACTCAGTGGGTATGGACAACCGAACCTGCTGGCTACAAACAAACGGGTGCCGTCGTTGTGCGCGGTTTAGAGTTTGATACCTTTGTACAACCAACTGAAAAAATGAACTTAACCGCTTCTTACGCTTATATTCCTAAAGCGGATGTCACTGAGAGTGGTCTTGATCCAAGACTTGCTGACGAAGTCGGCAAACAGGATAAAGCAGTTTCAAAGCATCAGTTTAATATCTGGAGTGACTATCAACTTACTGACGACTTCACTGTAGGTTTAGGCGCACGTTACACGGGTAGTAACAAAGGTACTGGTGAAAAAGCACCTAAAACCGTTGAGGGTTACACCCTGTTTGATGCCATGGCAAGCTATGATCTGGCACAATGGCGCTTTGCACTGAACGTACGTAACCTAACTGACAAAAAGGTTATCGCTTCATGTGGTGAAACATCCTGCTCCTATGGCAGTCGCCGAAACATCGCATTAACTGCAACTTACCAATGGTAAGTGCTAGCAACTAGAGTTAACTCTCACAAAAACGGCGCTACTCAGCGCCGTTTTTATTTCCAAAGACAAACCTTCCAAAGACAACCCTAAAGATAAAAATAAAGCGACTTAGAGCCGCTTTATACTTTAACTTTAAACTTCGCTAGACACGTTCTAATATAGTGCAATCTTTAACCACCGCGAAATGTCCAACATCCAAGTCGTGAGACGAAACACTTTGGCTATTCAACCACTCGTACCACCATGCTTTATGCGCTTGCTCTCGACCTTTCATCCAAAATAGTTCAGCCTTACCGGTGTAAACAGGCAGCGTCTCAATATTGACAGCAGCCAAAAATAGCGGTTGGAAGGCCAGATATAAATGGTATAAGTCTTGAGCCGTTAACTGTCCGTAACCCGTCATAAACTCCGTCCTTGGGTGCTCAAACACTTGCTGCATCAACCTTTGAATGTCATCACTTGATATCTGCTGTTGAGCAGAACATTCAGCCAGCGTACTTTGTATTTCAACGTCTTGCATCAAGGCAAACCCACTTTCTTCGCTCAGTAATAAGCTGAAGAAAGTTTGTAGCTGCATCATTGGGCCTATTTGCTCTGCCAGTGTTGAGCGCTGTGCACTTGCATTAGGTGGCGAGTAAGGGTCAAGTAAAAGCAGCTGCTCTACTTGCTCACCTTGTTGTTCTAACTCAGCGGCAATAGCGTGCGCCAACACGCCACCTAAAGACCAGCCACATAAACGGTAAGGTCCGCGAGCTTGCACTTTGCGAATTTCGCTCAGATGCGATGCCACCAGTGCAGATAAATCAGCAGCTTGTCCAGTTAAAGAACCAGGCTGATAAGTCAGTCCGTACACCGTACGCTTGCCATCGAGATGCCTTGCCAAAGTGGTGTAGTCCAACACTTTACCAAAACCATCATGTAAGCAAAATAGCGCACTTGCAGCAGCTGATTTTTGATTCAGTGCGATAATAGGCTCGCTACAAAGTGTATTTCCAGAGCCGGTAGCGCCTTGCAACTCAGTCAACTGCAAGGCTAACTGACTCAGATCTGCGGTTTCAAACATGTGTTTTACCGCCATGTCAAAACCACGTTGGCGCATCAATGACACCACTTTTAGACATGCGATAGAATCGCCGCCAAGCGTAAAGAAATTAGCAAAACGACTGATATAATTGATTCCTAAAACCTCAGACCAGACTTGCGCCACACTTTGCTCCATGTCGTTTATTGGCGCAACAAACTCTCCGCTATCTTGCCAAACCGGTTCCGGTAAAGCGTCGCGGTCAATTTTCCCATTCGGGCTAAGTGGCAAGCGCTCAAGACTCAAAATGCTGTTTGGCACCATATAGTCAGGTAAGACTTTAGCTAAGATGCTTTTTAGCTCATCACTTGACTGTACTTGTTGAGACTGCACATAGCCGACTAAACGGTCGCCTGACGGCGAAGGCTTTGCCAATACAACGGCTTTTTGAATACCGCTAATACTTGCAAGCTGAGCTTCAATTTCTTCAAGTTCAATACGTAGGCCTCGGATCTTAACTTGGTGATCAAGTCGGCCCATGTATTCAATCAGTCCTTCTTTATTCCAACGCACCAAATCACCGGTACGGTAAAGACGACCACCTGATGCGGATATCGGATCGGCAACAAATCGCTCTGCGGTTAAGTCAGGGCGGTTAAGATAACCCCGGCTCAACCCTACTCCACCTAAATAGAGCTCACCTACTACCCCTTGAGGAACTGGCGTCAAGTATTCATCGAGTACGTAGCAACTGGTGTTTGAGATAGCACGACCGATTGGAATTGTGGTTCGTGGCGCTTGCGTAAACTCCCAGTTGGTCACATGAATTGTGGTTTCTGTTGGTCCATATAAATTATGCACCTTAGCATTTGGTAGTGCGGCGAACATACGTTGACGAAGTTCCGGTGGCGCAGCCTCTCCTCCTACCATAATGTTACGTAAATAGTTCTCTTCATTGGGGTTAGTTTGCTCAATAAAGGCTTGTAGCATCGTCGGTACAAAACTTGCTGTTGTAACTTGTTGCGCCTTGATAAGTGCAATTAATTTGTCTGGATCTTTATGATCTCCGGGTTCAGATACTACAATGCGGCCGCCTTGACTCAGTGGGAAAAATAGCTCCCAACAAGACACATCAAAGCCAAATGGTGCCTTATGTAACACCGCATCTTCCCGTGTGAGTTGATACTCGCGCTGCATCCACTGCATACAGCTAACCAGTGAGCGGTGACTAATAGCCACGCCTTTAGGTCGTCCCGTCGAGCCTGAGGTATAAATCACATAAGCCAGTTGCTCTGGGTGAGCATCGACAATGAGATTATCTTGGCTGTATGGCGCTAAGTCTATCTGTTGCCATACACACTGCGTGAGCTGCTCAGGGAATGGCGGCAGTGCATCTACCCCTTCAGCATGAGTCAATAGCAACTGTACGCCACTTGACGCCACAATATATTGCAAACGCTCCGCTGGATAATCTAAATCTAGTGGTACGTACGAGGCGCCCACTTTCATGATTGCCAACAGACTTATCACGGTTTCAACACTACGCCACATGCCCACAGCGACTCGGCTCTCTATACCCACGCCTCGTGATTGTAGATAATGCGCGAGCTGATTCGCTTGTTGGTTAAGCTCAGCGTAACGCACGTGATTGTTTTTAAATGTGACGGCAATAGCGTCAGGCTGTTTTTGCACCTGTGCTTCAAATAAGCGGTAGATCGCTTGCTGGGTGTTCTCTTTGGTGGTGTTTTCGCTCCACAAGCGCTGAGTTTGCCACGCATTGTCAGTCAACGCTTGCCAATCACCTAGCTGTCTTAGTGCAGGCTCTGCGACAAGCTGAGTCAACGCATTCAGTAAATAGCCACACAACTGCGCAGGTTCAACACTCGGTAGTGTTTGCGCTACGATGTTAAAGCCATCGCCAGCATCGTCAATAGAAACTCCAATAGGGTAATTGGTGCGTTCCTCACCGCCAAATACTTGCCAGCCATCATCGGTAACATAGAGCTTTTTCGAATCACCATGTTTGTGCGCATTTGGGCTATAGCGATAGTTCAACAGCGTCGAAAACAGCGGCGTTCCTTTCGCTACGTTGCTGCAAGATTGTGCTTTGGATAAGCTCGCACTTTCATGGCAAATAAGCGCAGTTAACAGCTGCTGCGCTTGTTGCAATCCTGATTTAAGATCTGCTTGGCGCAATCGAAAACGGATCGGCAATGTATTGATAAACATGCCAACAGCCCTATCGGCGCCTTCTCCACCTTGTGAACGGCCAAACATCACCGTGCCAAATACCGGATCATTTAGTCCGGTCAGCTTTTGTAGCACCATCGCCCAAGCTAGGTGGAATACCGCCGCAGCACTGGTGTTTTGCTTTACGGCAAGGTGGCGCACTTGGGCGGCCAGTGCTTCAGGCACGGCAGTTTCGTGCGTTAGAATGTCCTCACCTGTGCCCTTAATATCTAACAACCCAAATGGCGCAGTTGGCGTTTCTATATCCCCTAATAATTCGCTAAAGAACGTATTTTGCTCCGCTTCGGCCTCTGGGTTTTGCTGCGCTAGCGCCACAAAATGTCTAAACGGCACAGGCTCTGGCAGTAGCGCTACATTACCCGCTAAAATCATCTGCACTTCTTCAACGAGTACTTCTAAGCTGGTGTGATCCATCACTAAATGATGACTCGGCAGTTGCAACCAGCAGGTCTCGTCTTGCACTTCGGCAATAGCGATGGCGGCAATTAAAGGTGCACACTGTGTATTTAGTCTAAAGTGGGTTGGATCTACGGCTTCATTTAAGCGTCTTGCTGCTGCCGTTAAGCCCGCTTCATCAGCAGCTAATGGCGCATCACAGGCATAATCTAACCACTTGATTTCCACTTTGGCCTGACGCTGCACAACTTGCACAGGCTCAGGCAGGCCCTGCCAAAAAATGGCTGTCCGCAGAATATCATGACGGGCAATAACAAGGTTAAGCGCATCAACAAATGCACTTAGCTGCGCGCGGCTTTCAAAACGTAATAGATTAGGCGTAATGTAAGCGTCGCCTTTTTCTTGCAAAGTATGATGGAATAAAATTCCCGACTGCAGCGGTGCCAGCGGATAAATATCTTGGACATTTTGTACGCCCCCATCTACTTGCTCGACGACTTTAGCTATCTGGTCATTATCCAGACTGACCAATGGCAGCATTTCACTGGTGATAACAGCGGTATCCGTCGCAATCCCTGACCATGCGGTTTCTGGTGCCGTATCTTGGCGGTAAGGCGTAAGGGCAGCAGCGAAGTGTTTGAGCACTGGCTGACTAAATAGGGTTTTCACTTGTGCTTGCCAGCCAGCTTGGCGGGCACGCTCCACCAGCTTAATCGCCAGCAGTGAGTGGCCACCTAACGAGAAGAAGTTGTCATCCCTGCCCACTCGCTCAAGGCCGAGTAAATCTGCCCATAGGTGTGCAGCCATGGTTTCAGCCTCACCTATCGGTGCGCTGTATTCTTGCGCTTTGGCCCATTGCGGCTCAGGCAAAGCTTTGCTATCGACTTTACCATTGGCTGTCAGTGGCATTTTATCTAACACCACAAACGCATTGGGCACCATATAATCCGGAACATTTTCACCAAGCGCTTGAGCTAATTGCTGCTCATCTTGAATACTACCAGTTACGTAAGCGACCAATTTATCGCCAGTAGCCAAGTGTTTAACTAAGACTTTGGCTTCACGCACTTGAGGTAAGCGTCTTAACTGCTCGGCAATTTCACCCAGCTCTATTCTAAACCCTCTGATCTGTACTTGGTCATCGCTACGACCTAGGTATTCAATCTCACCGTTTTGATTCCAGCGCGCCAAATCACCAGTACGATACATCCTTTGGCCATTACCTAACACGCTGTCTGCAACAAAGCGTTCGGCGGTTAAATCTGGTCGGGCAAAATACCCTCTGGCCAGCTGGATGCCTCCTATGTATAACTCTCCAGTAACGCCCTCTGGCACGGGATTTAAACTGGCATCTAAAATATAGGTATGGGTTTGTGAAATACCTTGGCCAATAGGCGCCAAGCTTCTATTGTCGTTAATAAAAGGCCAGTGGGTTACATGAATTGTGGTTTCTGTTGGCCCATACAGGTTGTTCATCACAACATCAGGCAGTGCCTTGTATGTATCACGGAATAATTCAGCAGGCACGGCTTCACCACCACACATGATATGCCGCAGCGAGGTGCATTCAGCCACATCAGGTAGCTCGATAAAGGCCTGTAATAAAGCCGGAGGAAACGAGGTAATTGCGACTCTTTGCTGTTGGATAAGTCGCTTCAGTTCGAGTGGATCGCGTTGGTCACCAGGTTTTGCAACCACCACAGACATCCCTTCACTCAGAGGGAAGAAAATCTCCCAGCAAGACACGTCAAACCCAAAAGCGGCTTTGTGCAATACCGCTTCCTCAGGTTGTGGAGAGTATTGTCTTGCCATCCATGCCATGCAGTTACTCAGTGCACGATGGCTGATCGCAGCCCCTTTCGGGCGACCCGTTGAGCCCGAAGTATAAATCATATAAGCCAATTGCTCGGGATGAATAGCCACGTCGAGCGATTGGGCTGACAACGTTTGCCAAGGCAATTGTGCTAAGTTGACGACTGGCAGAGAAGCCAAATGGTGTGTGATCTGCGTATCTTTCAGCACCTCGGTTAATTTCGACTGTGCGTCAGGGTGAGTGATAATGGCTGTGAGTTGACTATTTTCTGCGATGTAAGCCAGTCGCTCTGGCGGATAATCTTGGTCCATAGGCACAAAGGCAGCGCCAGTTTTTAACACGCCTAATAACGTCACTACCGTATCCATACTGCGCTGTAGCGCTACACCGACTCTATCTTCGCGACCAATATTTAGGCTTTGAAGGTGCTGCGCAAGCTGATTTGAACGTTCATCCAGTTGTTTATAGCTCAACGTTAAATCTGCAAATACCGCTGCCACTGCATCTGGCTGGGTGTCAGCCAAACGGCTAAACTTTTGCTGCACTGGGGTGGTGTCTTCTAGTTGTGGATTTAACCCCCAACGCTGCCATTGCTGCGTTTCACTATCGTCTAGCAAGTTAATGTCACCAAGGGCCATAGTCGGCTCAGTGAGCAAGGCAGCAAGCACTCGCTCAAAGTGCTGACTCATGCGAACAATGCGTTGTGTGGAGATGGCCTTTTGATCGTAAGTAAAGGTCAACAAGCAAGCGCCTGCTCGGTTTTCATGAGCATCTAACACCAACTCAAACTGCACTTCTCCTGTGGTTGCGGGCAATTCACCCACTTTGAGCCCAGGCAACTGTTGTAACTGGCTTAAATCACCAAACTGATAGTTAAACAATATCTGAAATAACGGATGCACTTCGCTACTTCGCTCAGGTTGCAAGGCTTCAACTAATTGCTCAAAAGGTAAATCTTGATATTCTTGTGCTCCAAGTGTGGAAGCCTTTACCTGTGCTAAAACCTGTTGCAATGAAGTGCGGCTGTCAAAGCGGTTATCCTGCACTTGGGTATTGACGAATAAGCCGACCAAATTAGCGACTTCAGCCCGTTGTCGATTCGCGATTGGCGTACCGACACGGATCTGCTCCATCCCGGTATAGCGCTGTAGCAATACCTGAAATGCCGTCAGCAATATCATGTAATGAGAAACCTGATGGCTGGTGGCAAAAGTACCTAGCTGCTGCGTTAAGCTCTGTGGTAATTGCCAAGCGTGTGAGGCACCGCGAGCGCTGCCATGCTCTGAGTGTTGAGCTAAACCATTATCCACCTTAAGCTGTAACACTGGCTGTTCGTCACCGAGCTTTTGCTGCCAATACGCTAACTGACGCTCAAGCTCACCGGCCGTCATCCAGTCTTTTTGCCATTTAGCATAATCACCATAGGCAATATTCAGTGCTGGTAGCGCTGATTGGGCCAGCTGGCTCGATAAATCTCCCGATGCAATTTCAGCGCTAAGCAATTGGCTATACAGCGCGGCAAATTCTCCCACTAAAATCTGTAAGGAACCACCATCGGCAATAATATGATGCAGTACCACCACCAGTTGATATTGGTTTGGCGCAAGCGTGAGTAACCCCACACGGATTAAGTTGCCTTGGGTGAGATTGAACGGTGTGTTTAACCATTGCTGACGCACCGCATCAATGTTATCACCCGCTCCTACCTCTACCTGAAAATCATTGGCAATCTCGATTGGTTGCACCTGCTGCTTTACCTCAGCATCAACTTGTACAAATTGCGTGCGAAGCGAACTGTGACGAGCAATTAATAGCTGAAAAGCACGTGTCAACGCACTCAGGTTTATCTCACCTTCAAGCTGTAATCCCCCAGTGATGTGATACGCTGCACTGTCTGGGTCTAAATGCCATAAAAACCACTGACGTTGCTGTGCATAAGACAGCTCAGCAGCCTCAGCTGAGTGATGAAAAGGTAAAACGGGAAACTGACGCATGCTCAGCCCATCGGCTTGCACCTTTTGATATACCAGCTGACGTTTTTCTTGAGGTAACTGATGAAAGCGCTCAGCAATGCGTTGGATGACCTCACTGCTCATTATAGGTTCTCCAGAAATGCTTCTAAGTCGAGCAAGGCATCTTCTTGCTCTGGATTTGTTTGTGCTGAAATAATTGCAGCTAAGTCTTTTAGTATTGGATTCGCAAAGGCGTCGCGCACCGCAATGTCTACACCAAATTGTGCTTGGATTTGACTCAGGGTTTCCACCGCAAGTAAAGAATGTCCGCCAAGTGCAAAAAAGTTGTCGTCACGTCCGACTTTTTCAAGCTGCAGTACTTGCTGCCATATCTCGGCCAGTCCACTTTCGATTTCACCTTGTGGTGCCGCAAACGTTGAAAATTGCTGTAGCGATGGCTCAGGTAAAGCTTTACGGTCTAGCTTGCCATTCACGGTGAGCGGCAATTTTTCAAGCTGCACAAACACACTAGGGATCATATATTGCGGCAACTGAGTAGTGAGTTGCGAGTTAAGCGTATCAGGCTCAAGCTCAGCGTCATTTACCAACACCAAATATGCCACTAGTTGCTCGCCACCAGCGCTACTTTTCACTAACACCGCAGCATCAACTACATTGGCTAATTGCCTTAATTGGCTCTCTATTTCGCCCAATTCAATCCGCAAACCACGGATCTTCACTTGCTGATCTAAGCGGCCTAAAAACTCAAGTTGACCTTCATCATTCCAAACTACCTTGTCGCCAGTGCGATACATTCTAGCGCCTTGGCTGTTGCTACCGGCAAATGGATTCGCGACAAAACGATCGGCACTGAGATCCGGTCTAGATAAGTAACCACGCGCCAAGCACTCACCGGCAAGATATAACTCTCCTGCCACCCCTATCGGCACTTGATTGAGTGCACCATCCAATACATAAGCTTGTATGCCAGAGATAGGTTTACCAATTGGAATTACGTCATCTTGCTGGTGACACTGCCAGCTTGTCACCTCTATCGCCGTTTCTGTCGGTCCATAAAGATTGTGCAGTGCCGTTTGTTCAAAGTAGCTAAAAAATTGCTGTTGGGTTTGCAAGGTAAGCATTTCACCGCTCGTAAATACTTGGCGTAAACTTGGGCATAAGGCTTTTCCGCCCAGCGCATCGCGTGAGCTGCTTATCCCCGTCATAAATGCTTGCAACATGGAGGGAACAAAGTGACAAACCGTCACCGCTTCTGTTTCAATAAGTTGCCGAATTTGTGACGGTTCTTTGTGTTGTTCTGGCGCTGCTAATACTAGGCTTGCACCTTGCGTTAATGGCCAGAAGAACTCCCAAATAGATACATCAAAACCAAATGGCGTTTTTTGCAACACCCTATCACTGCCTTGAAGCTGATAGCGAGTTTGCCCCCAAGCCAAGCGATTTGCGACGCCACGATGTACACATGCAACCCCTTTGGGCTTGCCCGTCGAGCCTGAGGTATAAATCACATAGGCTAAGTTATCTAAATGGATTGTCACATTGGGTGCTGTGGTTGGATAAGCGCTTAACTCTAAGTGCTCAAGCCATGTTACTTGAGCGCTGATATTCTCTGCCAGCTGTGCTTTTACTGAAGCATGACTCAAGATACAAGCACAGGCGCTTTGCTCAATAATATAGTGTAAGCGTGCCTCGGGCAGTTGAGGCTCGATTGGTACGTAAGCCGCGCCCGCTTGAAGCGTAGCCAGCATCGCCACCACCATCTCAA
The DNA here is from genome assembly GCF_002850255.1 of Pseudoalteromonas sp. NC201. Classification (NCBI taxonomy): domain Bacteria; kingdom Pseudomonadati; phylum Pseudomonadota; class Gammaproteobacteria; order Alteromonadales; family Pseudoalteromonadaceae; genus Pseudoalteromonas; species Pseudoalteromonas sp. NC201. Next base: position 839,939 of record NZ_CP022522.1, on the reverse strand, counting down.
TGCTGCGCTCAAATAGCAATGCCACTTTCGACTCATGGCTGATATTTTGCGCCACCAAATACTGTGCTAATTGATTTACCCGTTGCTGTAATTCAGCATAGGTGACAGACTCGCCCATAAACCTTAACGCAATCGCGTCTGGGGTTTTCTGTGCCTGAAGCGCAAATGCTTGAGGTACGCTAAGCAAGCTTGCTGAAGTTTTACCGCCAGATTCAAGCGCCGCTAAAGCCGCCTTCCGCTCGGCACTCATCAGTAAAAGATCGCGAATTTGAGTCTCTGGAGCTTGGCAAAAGGTGCGCAGGAGCGACTGATATTGCTCGTCAAATGTGGAGATCCAAGCCGCTGAAAGTTTATTGCTATCAACACGCCATTGTAATTGCACGCCACCATCACTTAGCTCGGTTGTATCTAGCGCAAGGTCACACATTATGCCCTGAGTCAAACTAAAGTAATTGGTCAACGAGGCACCATGCAATTGTGCTAAACCACTGCTGCTATCTTTGAGGTGATTGAACATCACTTGATAAGGCGTTGCGCCCTGCAAGTTAGGTTGAAAACGCTTCATCAGTGAGTCTATGGGGATGTCTTGTTGCGCTTGGATTGCTAATGCCTGTTTGGCACAGTTACGCAATAGCTGCTGTAGCGTTAATTCACCAGCAACAGGCAAGCGCATCAGCTGTATATTAACAAAAAAGCCAACCACACTATGGGTAGCAAACTGGTTCCGATTTGCCACCGGAACCGCCGTCAGCAGCTCATCTTCGTTTGTGTATCTATGCAGCAAAGCTTGATACGCAGTCAATAACACGACGAATAGCGAGACCCCTTGTTCACGCGCAAATTGTGTGACTTGTGCTGCCAATTGCGCGGGTAACTGAGTAACGAGTTGCTCTGCCTTAGGTACACTATTTGCTGAGTTTGTCACACCGAGTTCAACCACAGGCAAGTGACCTGTGAGTTGTTGCTGCCAAAATTGCCACTGCTGCTGCACTTGCTCAGCATCACTGTTAAGCCAATCATTTTGCCACTGAGCAAAGTCAGTATAATCTAACCGGTTCGCGTCATGGGTGATGGGTTGAGCGAGACTCGCTTTTTGATAAATTTCAACGAAGTCTTTAATAATCAAACTCTTCGACCACGCATCACTAATTATGTGGTGCATCACGACTAAGAGTACATGCTGTTCTGGAGCAAACTGCAACCACTGCATTCGCATCAAAGGACCTGTCCGTAAATCAAAGGGCGTTGCAGCGAAGCGCGCTAACCTTGCTTTATAAACCTGTTCCTGCGCTTGTTCGCGACTCAGCTCTGTATCATGTGCTTGCAGTGCTGCGACTTCAGCGGCTAATTCGTGTTGCTCTACCGATTCCAGCGGTAAGCGCAGTGTCGGCAAAACCACTTGCGCAGGTTTGGCGCCTTCCCCTTCAACAAACTGAGTACGAAGCCCAGCATGGCGCTCGGCTAAGTGATCTAAGCTTGCACGCAGCGCGTCTTTGTCTAGATGGCCACTTAAACACATCCCCCCACCAAGGTGGTATGCGGTATTTTCAGGGTTGATCAACCACTCAAACCACAGCCTTTGCTGCGCCGCCGATAACGGCGCTTGAAGTTTGCCAAGTTTTTTAATTACTGGCGCACTCGACTGAACCGGCTGTTTATCCTCGAGCTGTTTAAGCATGGCTTTTTTCTGCGCCAGTGTCATATTGCCTTTGCGCGCTGCCAATAGTGCATTGATCGACATGCTTATTTCGCTCCCTCAGCCAGCTCTTGCTGTAGCTCTTGTATTAGAATGGCTTCTATTACTCGAGCAAGCCCCAAAATGGTTGGATCTTTAAAAAAGGAAGCTGGTGACAAGGTCACTTCAAATTTATTGCTTAGTTGCGACATGATTTGTACCCCCATTAAGGAGTCACCGCCCAGCTCAAACAAATTATCGTGAATGCCTATTTGCTCTATCCCCAACATGGCGCTCCAGACTTGCGCAATACCAACTTGTAAATCATCTTCTGGCGCAACATATGGCGTTGATAACTCAGGACGCTCATAGCCACCACTGCGAGGTGTCGCATCTGCCATAGTCAATTCTGCATCTAACAGGTTACCTTTGGTGGCTTCTAATCGTGCCGGAAGGTCGAGCGTTGAGACCGCAACTTGCGGCAATATTGGTGCGCTGAGTATGCGCGCCATAACTTCAACCCCTTGCTGAGGCGCGATACCGACTCCGTCAGGCATATCCATATCACCAGCCATGCCGACTTCTCGCCAACTGTCCCAGTTAACAGCCAGTATTGGATAGCCGCCTGTTTGCACCGATTGCTGAGCGTATTGCTGTGCAATAGCATCTAGATAGGCATTCGCTGACGCGTAGGCGGCCTTAGATAAACCACCTGCAATGCTAGCAAGCGATGAGCACAACACCATAAAGTCCAGTGGCTGCTCGTTAAATAAAGCCAACAAATGTTGCGTTCCCACAACTTTGGCAGCAAACATCTGCTCGATAAACGCTGCATCCGTCGAACTAATTAAGGACGTTGCACCACTCCCTGCTGCGTGGATCACCCCATTGATCTGCCCAAACTGCTGATGTGCTTGTGCGACAACCTCTGCCATTTGTTCAAAGTCCGCCACATCCGCTTGTTTAACCAGTACCTGCGCACCAAAAGATTGCAATTGTGCTAATTTTTGCTGTTGTGCCTCTGAAGGCGTGCTGCGACCAAGCAAGACTAATTTAGCCTGGTAGTGCTCCGCCAAATGCTCAGCCATTACCAAACCAACGCCACCTAAACCGCCGGTAATTAAGTACACCCCACCTTGGCGATAAATCGCTTCATTTTGCTTAGGTTTGGCCGTCGCTTCAAAGCCCATCAGCCAACGATGATAAGACCGATAAGCAACCACCTCGCCCGCTTCGCCATGTTGCTCTGACAACAACCAATCTATCCAGTCACCGTGAAGTTGTGCACCAAAATCAACCAATTGACATTGAATGTGTGGGAACTCCTGCGGGATGACTTTACATGGGCCAAGTAACATCGACTGAGCGGGTGAAATCTCATCATTACCCGACACATCGGCCAACCCTTGGCTCACTACGCTCAAATTAACCGGCTGACCTAACTGTTGCGATTCAAGTGCTTGAGCAAGTGCGATTAGACTCATCATGCCCTGTTGTTGAGTTTGGCTTAAATCAGCAGGCTCGCTGGTCGGCAAGCTCCACAAATGGAATATATGCGATACAGGACCATGAATTTGATTCACGCTTGCAATAAGTTGCTGATAGTCGCTCAACTGAGCCGCGCGGATCACAAACTCATTATCCGATTCTTGCTGAAATGCTTGCCCTAATTTGACCCGAATTAGCTTATCGCTCTGCGTGTGTAGCTTATCAAGGAGCAGGTCGCAGGCCTTATGCTGTGTTTCAAATAGCAAAGTACAACCCAGTTCAACCGGCTGAGTTAAATCAGGAACCGAGCGCTTATATGAAGGGATGTAACACCACTGTTCAATCGGTTTTGGTGCCAAGGCGTTATGGTTGTTTTGCGCCACAATATTTGCATCAGCTTCAATCCAAAAACGTTTTCGCTCAAACGGGTAAACAGGTAAGGCGACGCGATGAGGTGTCTGCTCATACAAGGCATCCCAATCAATCTCTACGCCTTCAATCCATAAACGTCCCAAGGCTAAGGCAAAGTGTTGCTCTGTCTCTTGCGCTTTTCTTGGGTGTGGTAGCGAAGTGACAATACTCGTTTGCGCTTTTACTTCTGCATCCCGTCCAGCAAGTTGACTTAGCGTATTACTTGGTCCCACTTCGAGTAGCACAGTTTGTTCTAAGCCATTTTCTGACTCTGGATTGTCAAGATTGACGATAGTGCGCAGACCTTGATTAAAGCGCACCGCTTGTGCTAAATGCTGCGCCCAATATTGAGGGTCGGTCGCTTGTTGGTCGGTTATCCAAGTGCCTGTTACATTCGATACAAATGGAATGCTTGGGGCATTGCGCTGAACCTGAGCAATCAACTTAGCCAGTTGATCACCTGCATCACTCACCAAGGACGAATGGAACGCATGGGAAACATGTAAAGGCTGTACTACGACCCCTTGCTCAGTGAGCCTATTTGATAGTGCCGCTATCGCTTGCTCTGAGCCCGATACAACACAGTTTTCAGGGCTATTCACCGCTGCCAGCTCAACTTTATGCCCAAGATTGTCGGTATCAAGATAAGGAGCTAAAGCGGCTTCTGAGAGCGCCACCGATAACATACAGCCTGGTGCTTGCGCCTGAATAAATTCGCCCCGCTTGGCGACCAGGTATAATGCATCCTCTAAACTAAACACCCCCGCAATACACGCGGCGACGTATTCGCCGATACTGTGGCCAATCATAGCGCTAGGCTTCACTCCCCACGCCAACCACTGCTGCGCCAATGCATATTCCACAGCAAATAATACCGGCTGAGTGACTGATGTTTGTTTTAGTTGCGCCGCACCGTGCTCAACGTCCGCTTCATCAACAAAAATAAGGTCTTTAATATCTTGCCCAACATGCGCTATCAGGCCCTCCCGACAGCGGTCAAATGCATCTCTAAACACGCTTTCTGACTCATACAGTGCGCGGGCCATATTGATATGCTGCGAACCTTGCCCTGGGAACATAAAGGTAACGGGCCTGTCACCTGAAACCGTTAACTGCCCTTGCGCTCTTAATGTGCTGGTATCGTCAGCCAGTGCTGCAATCGCTTGCTCACTATTTTGCGCCACCACGACGGCACGATGGGTTAGGCCTTTCCTACCCACTTGCAAAGTGTAAGCACTGTCTTGCCACAAAGGCTGAGTGCTTGCTTGCTTAAACCAAGTTGCTAACTGCTCGCGGCGACTGGCCAGTGCAGTTTTGGTGTGGCCCGACAGCGGTAGGATTTGCCAGTTGCGCTGCGACTGCGTCGCACGTTGAACTGGTGGCTCCTCAAGGACCACATGCACATTGGTGCCACCAATACCGAATGAACTCACCCCAGCACGGCGTGGGCCTGTTTCATTTGACCAAGGCGTCAGCTTATCCGCGACATAGAACGGGCTATTGGCAAAGTCAATTTCTGGGTTAGCTTGCTTGTAGTGCAAACTCGGCGGGATTTGTCCGTGCTTCACTGTCAGCGCGGCCTTTATTAACCCGGTAACCCCTGCGGCTGCATCTAGGTGGCCGACATTCGATTTGACTGAACCTACGGCACAATATTGCGTTTGCTCAGTATCCATTCGGTAGGCGCGGGTGAGCGCAGCAATTTCAATGGGGTCGCCAATCACCGTGCCGGTACCATGCGCTTCAACGTAACCAATGCTCTCTGCCGGGGTATCAGCCATTTCCAGTGCTGCGGCGATAACTTCAGCCTGCCCATCCACACTAGGTGCGGTGTAACCTGCTTTAGTATTACCATCATTATTCATTGCAGAGCCCTTGATCACGGCATAAATTGTATCGCCATCAGCCATTGCATCTTCAAGGCGTTTAAGTACCACGACACCAGAGCCAGAACCAATTACCGTCCCTTGAGAATCTGCGTCAAACGGACGACAGTGACCATCTGAAGACAAAATTGCGCCGGGTTGATATACATAACCGCCCTGATGCAAAAAGTTCAACCATGAGCCGCCAGCCAAGGTCATATCTGACTCATAATTCAATAATGAGCGTGTCGCCATGTGAACTGCAGCCAAGGAAGTTGAGCACGCCGTTTGTACCGTTACCGCAGGGCCCTTTAGGTTTAGTTTGTAGGCCAGTGTCATGGTCATGGCATCTTTGTTATTACCGTTCATCAGCGCTTGTAGCTGCGAGATATTACCAAGATCGCTAAAACGGCCACTTTGCATCAAATTAGAGATTAGATAAGTGTTTACGCCACAGCCGCCATAGACACCTATTGGAAAGTCACACTTGTCACCATCGTAGCCAGCATTTTCCAGCGCCTGCCAAGCGGTTTCTAAAAAGAGACGTTGCTGCGGGTCAAGCTCTTCTGCTTCACGCGGTGAATAGCCAAAAAATGACGCGTCAAACTTGTCTTGATCAGGCAACAACGCACACCGAGGGACAAAGTTGGGGTCAGCAATAGTCGCTTCCGACACCCCAAGTTCACGTAATTCTGCCTCTGTGAAGGTTTTGATTGATTCCACCCCGTTTTTTAGGTTTTCCCACAGGGCATCTACGTTCTCAGCTCCTGGGAAACGACCTGCTAGGCCGACAATGGCAATATCTGTGCTTGAATAAGTTTCTGTAGTCATGCTTAGCTTTCCACTTTTGTGCGTGTTTTTTTCAAGAAGGCTTGGCGCTGGCGTTGACCACGCGCCGATGCTTTTTTCATTTCTTTGGCAACTGCTTGCTGTGCATTCGCAGCGCCTTCAGGTGTACGTTGTTCAAAGTAAGTGGCCATGGCACTTACGGTTGTCATATGAAACAGTTCTAACATGGTCAATTTACAGCTAAATTCGGCTTCAAGACGTTGCTGAATTTGACCAAACAATAGGGAGTGACCGCCCAAGTCAAAGAAGTTGTCATGCAGGCCAATTTGTTTCGCATCTAGACCTAGCACTTCCGCCCAAATCGCAGCGACTTTATTTGCTAAGCCGCCTGTTGGTACTTGATGGCTTTCACCACTCCCCCACTGAGGTTCGGGTAAGTGATGACGGTCAATTTTGCCATTGGCCGTCACAGGCAAGTTTGCCAATACGGTGATACAACTCGGGACCATGTAGTCTGGTAGTTTTTGCAGTAAACTTTGCTTCAGTGTTTGCGCGCTAGGTAATACGCCTTGGCCATTCTCCTCAGCGCCAACATAAGCCACCAAATGTGTCCCAGAATGACCATGTTGGCCATCACCGTCTTTGGCCAATACAACCGCTTCTTTAATGTGTGGAAGTGCCATTAATTGCGCTTCAACTTCACCGAGCTCTATCCGAAAACCACGAATTTTGACTTGATGATCGATGCGCCCTAAATATTCCAGTTCATCGCGTTGATTCCAACGAACCAAGTCTCCCGTTCGATATAAGACTTCGCCATCGCTACTAAATGGGTTGGCAACAAAACGCTCTGCGGTCAGGGCTGGACGCCCCAAATAACCACGAGCAACACCACGACCACCCACGTAAAGTTCACCGCTTGCTCCTTGTGGTACAGGATTCAGATCGGCGTCTAAAATATAGGCCTCACGCGCACCTATCGGCTTGCCAATTGGTACAGTGCTAACCTCATGTAGCTCACCCGGTAAACTGATCCATGCCGTTGGTGTAATAATGGTTTCAGTTGGCCCATAGGCGTTGACAATCCGAGGCGCAGAAAACGCCCGATGAGCGTCTTGATAATCTGTGCGGCTAAATTCTTCACCGCCGACAATACAGGTGCGAATTTGCTTACAGTCGTGCAAATGCGGCGTCAAAAGGCGTAAATAGGCGGGCGGTAAATGCAGTGCCGTCACCTTGTGCACGTTTATTAACTCACTGACGGCCTCCACATTGAGCTGCGCCTTAGTCGCCAGCACTAACGCACCACCTTTGATCAGTGGTGTCATCCACTGCTCACCTGCGGCATCAAAGTTAATCGAAAAGAACTGCAGCTCCGTGTGATCGCTATCCACTCCATATACGTCAACCATATTTTGAATATGCATGGACAATGGGCCATGCGTAACGGCGACCCCTTTGGGCAACCCGGTCGAGCCTGAGGTGTAAATAACATACGCCAAGTGCTGGGAGTGTGATGCAATCGCAGGATTAGTCGTTGCAAAGTCGCCAAGCGCTATATGCTCGTATGCAAGCACAGAGATGGCGTTTTCAGCGTTTGGAATATGCGCCACGAGCGCAGCATTGGTCAGCACCAACTTAACCCCGCTATCCTTCACCATGTGAACAAGCCTGTCCTCAGGGTACGTCGGATCGAGTGGCACATAGGCGGCTCCCGCTTTCCAAATCGCAAATAGGGTGACATACATCTCAATACCGCGCTCAAGCGCCATACCGACACAATCTTCAGGCCCAATACCTCGACTTTTTAAATAGTGCGCGAGCTGGTTGGCTCGTTGATTTAATGCGTTATAACTCACGGTTTGTTGGTTGAAGATAAGTGCGGGCGCATCTGGCGTGCGCTTCACTTGCTCCTCAAACAATTGATAAATGGTAGAGTCATCCGTTGCAACCGCAGGCCCTTTGGCAACCTGAGTCAACCACGCTTGCTCTGCCGAGGTTTGCACACATAGCTGCGCAAGTGGCGTTGCGCCAGACTCAAGCTGGGCATGTAGCAGAGCAACATATTGCTCAGCCATACGCGCTATCGTTTGTGGCAAAAATAGTGCTCTGGGATAAACAAACTCTAGCGCTACTTGATCCTCTTCTAGCTCGTAAGTTTCGAGCGTTAAGTCAAATTGCGGCGCCACTTCTAGCGGCTGCCAAGCGCGGGCTGATAAGTTAGTATCCTTTGCGACCAACGGCTGCCATGCACGAGTATCATGCTCCGTATGGCTAAACATTACCTGGAAAAGCGGATGCGTATCGACGCTCCGTTCCGGCGCTAGCGCTTCGACTAGATACTCAAAAGGAACATCTTGATTTGCTTGTGCGCCCAAGACGGCAGTTTTGACTTGCGCCACAATATCTTGCAAACAAGTCTGACCCGAAAACTTCGCAGGGATCACTTGGGTATTTACAAAAAAGCCTACTAACTCTTGGAGTTGAGGCAAATGGCGGTTCGCAACTGGTATCCCCACTCGAATGTCATGTTGCCCAGTATGACGATAAAGCAATGCATGAAAACTGGCTAACATCACCATAAATAAGCTGGCGTTTTGTTTGGCCGCTTGGCGACGAAGTTGCTTAACCAGTTGAGCCGGTAAGACGACACTGTGATTTGCACCTAACAGTTGCTTATTATTTTCAGGAGAGTGCGCTTTATTGACTCGAGGGAAATCCGTGCACAACTGCAAAATAGGTTGCTCATCGCAGGCGAGCTGTGCTTGCCACCACGTTAATTGTGCTTGCGCTGCATCGGAGGTGAGATACGACCGCTGCCACAAAGAAAAGTCTTGATAGGTGATTGTGCCCTCTCGCACTTTACTCGCACTCAAGGTTCCCAAATAAATATGCGCAAGTTGGTCTAGTAATATTTGCATCGATACGCCATCGGAAACGATGTGATGCATCACTATAATCAGCTGATAGCCTTGCTCACCTAGATTAATTAGCGCCGCGTTGACGACATCCCCTTTAGTTAAATCAAATGCGTATTGACTCACTGTGGCAACCAATTCAGCCAATGCCGAAGCTTGCTGCGACGCTGCAACATTACTTAAGTCAAATTGTTGCAGCGGCCAATGACCCGTTTGCGCAACCACTTGGATTGCCGTACCAAGTTCATCGGTATCAAAGCGTGTGCGCAGGGCTTGGTGTTCAGCCACCAGAGTATTTAACGCGTTTTGCAAGCGCGTAGCGTCTATATCTGAGTGTAGGTTGATGCGCGCACCAATATTGTAAGCACTGCTATGGGGTTCTAGTTGCCATAAAAACCATAGTCTCGCTTGCGCATGAGACATTGGAACGGCCTGCTCAATTCCATACTCGTTGGCAATAATGGAATTTATTGATGACACGCTGGAAGCTTCTTTAGCCACCAACTGTTGACGTTGTGACGCGGCCAAAATAGCATCGGCTTGCTCGCCTAAGCGCAAACAATGAAATATTTCTGTGGGGTCAAACTTCACTTGCCAATGTTGCTCAATGGCGTGAATTAACTGCACCGCTTTTAGCGAGTTACCGCCCTCTGCTAGAAAGTGTGCGTCACGACTAAAATCACTCTTACGATTGAGCACGGCTTGCCAGATATCGGCCAGTGCTTGCTCGTGTTCTGATAAAGGTGCTGGGGCCAAAGTATCTGCCAGTGTTTGACCACGCACCAGCTGATTATGTGCATAAATCGCATAAGCCTTATCAACATTATCGTCTGACAGTGGCGCAGCGACACTCAGTTCAGCGGCTTGCGTCCACATTTGCTTGCAGGCGCTACGCTGTAATTTGCCACTGGACGTTTTTGGCAAGCTTGCAGGTTGCATCATCAAAACGCCTGTGACGGACTCATCACAATATTCTGCAACGATTTCCTTTAAGCGATTGACCAACAACTGCGGACTCACTTGGCGCTGAACCTTGCGCGCAATTTCTAGGGCTACACCAACGCCTTCGCTATGGTTATCCGTGGCTGCAAATACCGCGATCCGACCTTTACGGGCGAACTCAAATTCCGTTTCGATAATTTTTTCAATATCCTGAGGATAGATATTGCGACCATGAGAAATGATCAAATCCTTGATGCGGCCAACAATGTATAGTTGATTATCTTGCCAAACCCCTAAGTCCCCAGTGCGCAGCCAACGCGCTTGCTCATGTTCTACAAAGGTGTCTGCCGTTGCAGCTGGGTTTTGCCAATAGCCCTGAGCAATACTCGGCCCCGATACCCAAATTTCACCCACATGTCCTGCCGGCAATGCCGCCTTGGTCGTGTTGTCTGTGATCCGTATACTATGATGTGAAGCTGGTACGCCACAGGCTACCTGCTTTACGCCGTGCTCAGCTTGTTGTGCGATACCTTGTGCAAGTGAGGCAGCAGAAAATGACTGTACCACTAGGCCAGATTGTCTTTTTGGCCCAGTAACAAATAAGGTTGCTTCAGCCAATCCATAACACGGGTATATGGCTTGAGGATTAAAACCTGCTGGCGTGGCTTGTGCAAAAAAGCTATCAAGCGTATCAACCCTTACAGGCTCTGCGCCACTAAAGGCCACTTGCCAAGAAGACAGATCCAAGTTCGCCATTGCGCTTGGCCTTATCCTTTCAACACACAAGCGATAACCAAAATCTGGACCACCGCTTGACGTACCTCGGTGTCTAGCAATTGCTTCAAGCCAGCGGATTGGTTTTTCAAGGAAGTAGCGAGGCGACATCAAGACACATTTTGAGCCATTGAATAAAGGCAAAATCAAGCCGGCCATTAATCCCATATCGTGGTACAGAGGCAACCAAGACACCACAACCTCGTCTGCTATCACCCCACTCCCTTCGCTGATGGCAATTTCATTTGCAATCAAATTACCGTGACTCACCATAACACCCTTTGGTGCTGCCGTTGAGCCTGAGGTATATTGTAAAAATGCCAACTCTTGTGGTTGTGGCGTATGCGCTTGCCAGCAGGTATTCTCTTGATAATTTAACTGGTCAACAAACAGTAAACTTGCAGCACTTAGGCCGCTGTTGTGCATTTCTTGTTTGGCTAGTTCAACTAACTGATGATCTGCAGAATGCGCTAAAATAGCGGTTGCTTGACAATTTAACGCAATCCCAACAACGCGCTGAATATGCTGAGAACGTGAAGATTCGGGAACAAATAAAGGAACCGCGATGAGACCGGCATAAAGGCATGCGAAGAAACTGATAACATAGTGTTCATTGTTATCTAGCATCAACAGCACGCGATCACCTTGACGACACTGTAGCTGCAGCTCGGCCGCTAGTCTTTTAATCTGTATATCTAATTCACCATAGGTAAATGAGCGCTCATCCAGCACACCTTCTTTGTCACTAACGACCACCAGCGCGGTTTTATCTGCTTGGATCTGGGCAAGGTGTTGTAAACGCTCAACCATGCTGTGGGGCGTCTCGCCCGTGAGATACGGGTTTAGTTGTAATGGCTTGTGTTGCATATTGCAGCTCTACCTCAATTTTTCTAAATGGGCTCGCGACTAGAGACAAGATTAAAAAGCGAACCGACTAATACCAAGTGTTTAATGCTGTGTGATAACCCAAGTCCTCAAGTGCAGCGCTTGGTTTTACTCACAACTACTGACCAAAGCAGCCGCTGATGTATTATGGCGACTCAGTGTTTGCTCAAGTGCAGACAACACTGAAGCTTGGGCACTGTGAATATAAAAATGCCCACCAGCGAACCCTTGTTGCGATAATGGTTGACGGGCGTGTTGCTGCCAGGCCAGTACTTCGCTAACACTGATTAAGTCATCGTGACCATAAAAAGTGGTTACCGGCACGGTTATTTGCGAAGAGCTCGGTGGCGTAAACGAGCGCAATGCGTGATAGTCAGCGGCCAGCACCTCAAGCGTCATTTCCAATAAATCAGCATTGTCAAATAGCATGTCTGGCGTTCCTCCCTGCGCTCGCAATTCAGCAATGAGCGCTTGCCGATCATTAGGTTCTGGATAGCGCTCAGGATGAATAAACTGTGGCGCAGGACACGCCGATAGCATCAAAGTGTTAGGCAAAGGTAAATTGCGCTGTTGCAACTGCAGTGTTACGCCATAGGCAAGCAAAGCTCCCATGCTATGACCAAAAAAAGCATAATCACCGGTCATCTCATGCTGATAACACTGAAGTATCGCACTCACTTGCTCGTGGTAGTTTTCGACTTTCTCTTCATCTAACCTAGGGCCTCTTCCTGCAAGCTCAATGGGCACTAGCTTTATCCAGCTAGGCAATTGCCGACTCCAACGTAAGTACATTGAGGCACTCGCCCCAGCACAAGGCAGGCACAACAGCTTAATGCTTGATGTACTCACGCGTCACCTTGTTGCGCTTGCTCAGCCATCCACTGACGCAAAGAAGCAGGACGCATATCAGTCCAGTGCTCGTTAATGTAGCTTTGCACGTGGGCCTTATCGCCCTGAACACCAGCTACAGCTTGCCAACCCACTGGTACCGCTTTCCACTCGGGCCAAATTGAATATTGTTCTTCTTGATTAATAAGCACGATGAAGGTTTCATCTTCGCGGTCAAAACAGCTCACTGACATGACATCTCCTGATAAATATTGCACTGCTACTATAGGCAGTCGGTTTACATTCTGATGAGGTTGGGTAGCCATGAGGTATGTATCTCCGTGCTACCTTCTCAACATGCCAATAAATTTGGCGATATTGCCTCTGTAGACGAATAGAAATGCGAATTGTTTAAAGAAAAAAGCGTCTATATTCTGATTTTTTACCAGTGCAGATAATTGAAAGCATATGGGTAGGGATATCGCGGCCTAAATATGCTTAGCCGCTAAGCGGTTATCAAGTTAAACGCAGTGATAGTGTTGGCTTGCACTGCGCTCAACTTTAACCACTCAGGTTATTTATGCAGCTGCCTCTTCACGCTGATAAAGTTGGCCGTGCTCCATTCGCAACAGTCGATCGGCGCAGTCAAAATACTTATCGTCATGAGAGATAACCAACAGCGTTTTACCCTGCGCTTTAAGCTCTGGTAATAACTGGCGATAAAACACCTCTTTAAATATAGGATCTTGGTCCGCCGCCCATTCATCAAAGACTAAAAACGGACGCTGCTCTAAATGGGCTACCACCATGGCTAGTCGCTTTCTTTGCCCTTGAGATAACGCACGCGTTGAAAATGCACCATTGGCAACATGCACTTTACGATTAAGTTGGAGCTTTTCTAACAGTGAGTTTGCGGCCGCATCTAATTCAGCCGAAGGGATATCCAGCAATTCTTCAAACAGATAAAAGTCAGAGAAAATTGCGGTGAAAAGCTGTCTATACTCATCTAGATCTTCAGGGTTAATGGTTTTGCCATCTAAGCGAAGTTGACCAGTATTACTCTTGTATAATCCGACCAACATCTTAGCCAGCGTGGTTTTGCCACTGCCATTACCGCCAACCAAAAAGACAATTTCCCCCGGTTTAAACGATAAATCGATAGGTCCAAGTGTGAATAAATCATCAGAAGGTTCATGATAAAACTGATGTGTTAACCCGCTTAATTCAAGCTGTTTAAACGAGGAAGGCGCATTCGGTAAGTGCTTTTCTTTCGCTCCTTCGGATAAATGCGCGGTAACAGCTTCAATGCGTGCAGCTGATGCTTTCGCTATATTGGCCGCGGGCAGAGCCTTTAGTAAGTTCTCTAAGGGCGCAATCATATATATAAAGACCAACGCAAAGCCCGTTAGTATTTGGGTACGCTGCGCTGAATCTGCTACCAGCGCGAACAAAACCGCGCCAATAAATGCGTAGATTAAGAAATTTCCCCAAGCGGTAGAAATAACAAAGACAGACATGCCCACCGTCCGTTGCTTACGAACCGATTCAATGGAATCTCCAAGCACGTTATCTGCAAATCGCTGTCTTTTACCAGCATGCAAGCGTAGCTCTTTGGCACCATCAACCAAAGCACTAAAGTGTCCAAACAAGCGATCTTGCTCTTTTGCTGCACCATTTAAATAGCCGATGGCTTTGAGATGAACCAAATGATAGCCAATAGAGCCTAAACCCAAGACCACCAGCGCCATCACAAATACATCCAGCGATAACCAAGCGATGTAAGCCATACAACCAATTACAATAATACCATTGACGACGATCACCGGTAACCGGACGAAAAACTCAGCAACTTTTAAACAGTGTTCAGACAGCGCTGATTGCACCTTGGCTCCGCCTACTTCTTCAAGTTGACGATAATCTGCTTGCAGCACCTTATCTGAAATATGCCTTCTCAGCACAGCATGTGCCTGTTGACTCAATCGCTCAAACAATGTTGAAGCCACCACCTGAAAAAACAGCACAGCCACCACCAAAGCCACAAAAATACCAAAAAATTGATTGGCTTCTTGTTGTGATGAATTCAATACCTTATTAATTTGCGTGAGTAACAATACGGCACACACACCGCAGATTGCACTCGTGAACACAGCCGCACCTAACAACCATTTTGATTGACGAATTAAATACCCAAGCACACGATTTCCTCATAATTCAATTACTGAGTCTGATAGCAACAAGACGAAGCACTTCTAAAGTTGTTTAATGAAAGTCTAAAAAAAACTAGATTTATACCAATTTACCTAAATGTTGAGGCCAGAAAATCTTGTCTTTAGCCCGGCAAAAATTTTGCTATTTAGTTGTTCTAACTGATAAATTTTTAACACAGCTCGCGTCAGATTTAATCCCTCAAATTGAGCAAGTATGAAGTCAAACTGGTATTGTCTGCCTGACGGCGTGCAACTTATTCACCAGCGGGCAAGTTAAGGTGTTGCTTTGCGCCAAAAAAATCACTGAGCACCGTTAAATAAATCTGCTCGATTTCCAGTAAATCACTTATGGGTAAACACTCATTGGCTTGGTGTATCGTGTCGTTTTTAACACCACATTCAATCGTTTGGGTGTGGCCATTGGCAAAAAAACGCCCATCAGACGTGCCTCCAGCGGTGTTTACTATGGGATATCTCGCAGTACACCGCACGATGGCGTTTTCCACTAAGTTTAAGAACGAATTTTCCATATCTGCACTGGTATAATAGGGGTTACATGCCCTTGACCAATCTAGGCTCAGGTTGTCTTTAAATCTTGCTAAGTGATTTTCGATAATGCCGATGATCTCTTGATTACAATACCCATGGCTGTATCTAATATTGAAATTAACCTGACACGCTTCAGGTACGATATTATCCACATCAGTCGTCGTATTGACGCCCGTGACTTGAAGGGTTGTTTTGACATCTGGTTGGTCTTTTTGCCACTGTAAACTGCATAGTATCGCCACTACTTTACCCGCGATATGTGCTGCATTGACCGTTTGTTCGGGATAAGCGACATGGCCTGCTTTCCCTTCAATTTTTATGGCACCTGAGATTGAGCCGCGGCGACCATTTCGGATCACATCACCCACTCGATTGTGTGAGGTAGGCTCTCCAACAAGGCAAGCGTCAATCGTTACACCATCTTGACTGAGTCGCTCGACGATTCGCTTGGTACCAAATTCAGCTTCCCCCTCTTCATCGGATGTCAGCAACCAATAGAAAGTGCCTTTAAGCTTTTGCTTCGAAGCCAGTAAGACTCGTGTGGCACTCAGCATGGCAGCAATGCCCCCTTTCATATCGGACACGCCCCTGCCATAAATAACATCGTTTACGACAGTCGCTTTAAATGGATCGGAATGCCAATGCTCCTGCTCAGCGGGGACAACATCAACATGACCAGAAAATGCAAAACTTGGACCTTCAGAAAAAACCTGCTTGGCTATAAGGTTACGCACTCCATTTTCTTCAAACCATGAGGTTTCAAACCCGAGTTCCTCAAGATATTGGGCGATTGTTAAGATCAACCCGGCATCACAAGGCGTCACAGACGGCGCCGCGATGAACTCCTGTAGAAGACTTATAGAGGTACTTATTTGGGTTATTTTTTTAGTTAGTTCTTGCATGTAGAGCCTAGTTCCCAAGCCGAATATTTGTTTTTGTTGCACACCACTTTTAGGCAGCAACCACGACACTCAGACTAGTGACGAAACTAAACTAAATTTTTTTACATAAGATTATTGATTTGTCGGTGTTCGGTATTTTTTACCCCGCCAAAACATGTAATTTGACCATTAACTGCATTTTCTAGTGCCGTTTTTGGCAGATAACAGCCAAACAAACATAAGCACTAAAGTAATGTGGGAGTTTGAGACTAAAAGGCGGTATTAAATTAATGAAGTTGCGCTTCGTCATTAACCATAAACCTCTATAGCTGTTCGTTTCAATGCTGCCGAATTTAGTGCCTTTTTTTAAACCTCCTTATGATACGTATGCGCAAGGTGTTGACCTCACCCCCTTACGATCTACAGCGACTTTTTCTGAGTTATTAGAGTCACCACATTTTATCGACCATATAACTCGCTTTAGCTTAGAGAGAGGCGTAACGAAATCAAGGGCTCAAGCCTCCGTGTGGCATATGTATTACACCTTCAATATTTTTCCAAGCATCATCGTGAGCCATTCATTATTGCTAACACCCTTGCCACTAAAGCTTTGCGAATTGAGCTACAACCCTGAGCAGCTCAGCATTTTGCTGCCGCATCAAGGTAAAGCACTTAAAAACACTGACACAGAAACACGCTATCACGACTTATTGTTCAATCACTTATCACCGCTTCACGACCTGCTACACCAAGCTTTTGGCGTAAAAGAGCGGACGTTATGGAGTAATTGCTTTTATCGCTTGAACGACTTTTTCGACATTATTATGGGGCTTGTGGGTGCGCATCCAACATTGCTTGAAGATAAACAAATACTGACTACATCCGCCCACTTAGGGGCGCTAAAGAATCCGCTTAAGTTTACCGAAATAACCGCACATGATCCGAGTGGCAAATATCAAATCCGCCCTGAATGCTGCCTTCTCCACGACCGAGAAAATGGCAATTACTGCCGCGACTGTCCCAAACACAAGCACAATATGGTGCAAAGAAAAGCCGCGCTAAGTAACCTAAGCAAACTGAGGAAAAACGTCTCGATAGAATGAAGCTTTCTCAGCCATCACTAACGCAGCACGCTTATGAGGAAAGTCAAACTCAAACTGGCTATGATAACCAAGCTCTGCAATGCGAGTGAGTAGCCGCGTATTATCATGGCGAGGCTCTAGCACAATACGCTGAGTATCTTCATGCCCTAAATAAATAAGGTGACTTAAACTGGTCATCCAAGCACGAAAATTTTCGGGACCTCTACATGATTGCTCGCCAACTAATAAATGGACGCCTCTATCTTTGGGCTGCCACTCATAATATCCCGCTAACTTATCTAACTCAGCCCAATAAACTTCAACATAGCCAAATGGCTGCTCATCAAAATACATGACGAGCGGCAAACTAAAGTTGTCTGCTAAACGTTCGCTGAGATACTGCCACTGCTTTTCTTCTGACCACGCCTGCTGCCAAAAATGTGCAACTCGAGGATCGTTCATCCACTGACAAAATAGTGGTAAATCCGCTTTTGAGATCAGCTTAAAGCGCACTGTCTTATTGATCTGCGGGTTGTGATACGAGGCGAGCTCTGTACCTTGCAGCGCGGTTTTGTCGGCACAAGGGAATTGCTGCCACAAAGGGTGAATTGAATACATACTTTTCCACTTAAATTACACAAACGACTGTCATTGAAGCGACAAAGCCCGTTTGAAAGATTTAGTAACCGAGTCATGAGGTTACATGCACTCTGTTTAGTAGACGGTGACTAAGGGAATTAATTTAAGGAAAGCGCGATTTGTAGGCACGCTAGTTCATTTTTTTCTGATACATGTGTTTGTCTGCTCGAGAGAATAAACTGGTCATGCTTTCAAACTTACTGTCGCTCTTGGCAAATCCCGCAGAAAAACCACACTTGGGGAGCTTTTTCTTTTTTAACGCCTGATAGAAATTAGCCTCACTTTGAAAAATAAAGTCGTTTACTGCTTCTTCATTATCTCGTTGTACAATAGCCAGAAACTCATCGCCGCCATAGCGCCCAATAATATCATCTTCGCTACTTGCGGCTTTCAAGGCTTCAGCCAAACTTTGTAACACCTGATCTCCAACTTCATGACCATAGCTGTCATTTATCGGTTTAAAACCATCTAAATCAAGAAAGACACAGTAAAGCGCACCACCCAGTTTTAAGGCAATATCACGCTTATGTTCACCGAGTATTTCAGTCGCGCGGCGATTTAGTACTTCAGTCAACGGATCTTGCATCGCTATCGCTTTGATTTTGCTATAGCGCTCAATCATCACCAAATCGTCTTCTAGCATATCGCGTAAGTGCTCTATAAATTCAACCAACGAAGCGTTGTAATTTGTAGGCTTAAAATCCATCACACACAATGTGCCAAACGATTTTCCATTGGGCCAGTGGATTGGTACACCCAAATAAGACTCAAAGCCATCATTGGCAACCTCAGGGTTATCGTCCCATTGATAGTTTACGCTGGCGTGCTGCTCATATAGATTGTGATTATTAGCGACAACATGCTTACAAAAGATATTGGTTTCTTGCGGTATAAAACCACCTGCAGGATACGGGTTTTCTTCTTGGTCACTTGCAATCATCACTGCAAAACCGTCTTCTTTTTTTTGTACCACAAACGCAGCAGGCGCCGAAAAAATCTTCGCCATCAAATCGACTGTTTTTTGCCATTTTAATAATGTTTGTTGTGAGGCTTCTGGTTTGAGCAAGTCAGCATACGGCACAGTAATACCATTTAATTCAATTACATTTTATCTAAACAGTATAGCGGACAGCTGAAGAGTGGATGAATTATTGTTTCAAAGGAAAACGGTGTGGGCAACACGCTGACAGGTGCGTCAGCGTGTATTGGGAGGTTACGGCTTTAATGCTACTTTTCTATCGTTGTAATAGGCAATCAAATCATCAACGGTTTGCTGACAATACTCACGGATCCCAGAAACTAACATGTGCTTTTCACCATAACCGACTTTAGTGCCGTTCGACAGCAAGTTAAAACGCAGGTTGATTTTGCCACGTTTGCCTTCATGGCTAAACTCAGGTTTAGCCGCTTCCAATGTTACTTCCGTTACCGATATATCATCCATATGAATAGACATAGATTCGTATATCACCATTGGCCTTGCTGGGTTTATCATTACCTCTTGCTCACCCATCAATGGGATGATCACATGAGGAAAGGTAGTGCCTGAAAATTCTACGTAATTTCTCGTCAAACTATTGATGAGCGTTGGGCACGTGCTGGTTTCGCCAGCGCGCGACACTGACAGCATCACTTTATCATTTGCGGTAATATCAAATTGCGCAGCACCTTCTGGCAATGTAAGGGTTGTTGTTTCATCAACCATGCCCACAAAGCTAAACTCCATATTCTCGCTTAAGCCGTAGTGCTTTAACACTAAGGAGAAAAGTAGATCACCCGGTACACAAAACTTCTTTGCATCGATGTCGTGCAGTGGGTTGTAGTCGTCCGCGACTCCTTTTGCAAATAAACTCCCCTGCTCTCTGGTAATGGTGATCTCATTTGCTTGTTGTTGATAATACGGCTCTAACATCGCTACTTTTCTCTAACCTCTATGATAAAACTGCGCCATGTTACCAGAATTTTCTGAAATAGAGGTCATATCTGTTACGATAATCTGTTAACAAATATTACATTGACCGGACTTGGCACTAAAAGTTAGCGAAGTTATTGAAAACAATGACCTCGCTAACCTCTGTTTAGAGTTAAGTTACATTAACCCTTGTAATGGCTCAGCGCCCCACGTAAAGAGTAACAAAGCTGAAAGTGCAATAAAGATAAGGTATGCAACAACACCCGATTTCATGACAGGCGTGCTGACTGCATGTTCTTGCTTACCAGTAACTAATGTCTTTACTAGGTTTTGACCTTTTAGGCGATACACCACAATAGCAAATATATGCAGTGCAATGGCCGCAATTAACAGCTCAATATTGGTGTGATGTATATCACCTGCTAATTCAACTAAGTCGTAAGATACATATTGTGCAAGTGGGCCTTCCACCAAAATATCATCTGTTGTCATCAAGCCAGAAACAAGCTGGACAATGATCAGCACAAAAAATAGCAGCACCATCAAACTTCCCGCAGGATTATGTCCTACATGGCTTTGTTTTGATTTAATGGCCGATAAAATTGCTTTAGGTGAATGAAATAACGCGCTTAATTTAGCGGTTTGGCTACCAATGACACCCCAAATTAATCGCGCTGCCATCAGTGCTAACAATAAATAGCCAGTAACAAAGTGAAGATCCATCATGCCTTCTTCACCGGTAATATATAAGGTTACTAGTCCTGCTACGAGCAGCCAGTGAAACCCGCGGATAAATCCATCCCACACTTTGGTCATTGTTTATTTGCCCCATAGGTAAAAATCATTGCAATGATGACAGGTTATAAAACTCAGCACAAAGAGTTAAGGTTAAATAACCACTTATCTTGATTTGGCACCGTATTTTGCGTCCAATTTATATACATCTGTCTGATGTTTGTTAGGCTTTTAGACATGTTTTTGCAGCAAACTTCGCAGCTCCGAGTAATAATGTTCTATAGTAAACTGGTGTTTGCTTTACTGGGTTGGAGCAATAATGAAATATTTACTGCTAATGCTGCTGTTATTTGGTGCGTGCTGCAACGCAAAAATATTGCTGATCTCGAATGAACCTGCCGATGAGCAAAGACTTTTTACCAGACAAGCCCATAGTTTAGAGTCAGATACCAACAACTTGCTTTTAAACCAGTTTGGCCGAGATTACTTTGACTTTAACATTGTCACCCCAACCAAGCTTAACCAATTACTAGCAAGCGAAGAGCCTGTGTGCGCGGTGTCTCGCCTAAAAACCCCAAGTCGCCAGCAAGCCTTCTTGTTTACCATCCCCATCCACCTATATCCGAGCCATAGATTATATTACTTCAAACAGCACACCCCGATGGATGCCAGCCTTGTGAACGCCACGGGTAAGCTAAAGTCGCTTGCAAGTTTAATGGCTTACTATCCACAGACCACTATCATCAAAGAGGTCGGCAAATCTTATGGCAATACCATTGACTCTGCATTAGCGCTACTTGAGCCCAAAAATGTTGCCATTAGACCGTATAAAACCTCAGCACAAACCATTATGGAGCAGTTTAATGCAGGTAAAGTCGACTTTATATTAGCCTACCCCGCTATTTTTCAGCAAAGCTTTCCAAAGGACAAAGCCCATCTAGTGGGCTCATTACCGATTGCAAATAACCTCCCTCATCTTGAAGGCCATATTGCTTGTAGCCACACCCAAGAAACACGAGCATTTATCGACAAGGCCAACCAGATGATCCGTGCACTATATTCCACCAGTACCTACCTAACCACACACTTAAAATATCTCCCCAAGCAAGATCACGCATTGATCACCAGGCGGCTTGCGATGCTAAGCGCCAAATATCAACATACTCCTGCAAAATAATTTCAACTGCGGTTGCACAAGGGTCATACTTAGTCTAAATTAAATCGTGCACGATTAAATCACAAGAGACTAAAAATGACGACACTCTATCAGTTTGAAGCAAACACGTTACAAGGTCAGGCATATCATTTTACCGACTTACAAGGCAAAGCTGTGCTTATTGTTAACACGGCTAGTGAGTGTGGATTAACACCACAATATGAAGGACTCCAAGAGCTACACCAAAAATACGCGGATCAGGGACTTGTGATCATCGGCTTTCCCTGCAATCAGTTTGGTAAACAAGAACCCGGAGATGCAAAACAAATTCAAGAAGGCTGCTTAATTAACTACGGTGTTGATTTTCAGATGATGGAAAAGATTGAGGTTAATGGCGATAAAGCACACCCACTGTATCAATACCTAAAGTCCGCGCTTCCAGGGCTATTTGGTAATAAAATCAAATGGAACTTCACTAAGTTTTTATTTAACCAGCAGGGTGAACCCGTTAAGCGCTATGCCCCAATCACCAAGCCTGAACAAATAGCCAAAGATATTGAAAAGTTACTAAATGAGTCAATCTAACCCGCAGCTCAATCTCGATAACCAGATCTGTTTTCGGCTATATAGTGCATCAAGACAGGTTACACGACTCTATCAGCCGTTACTCAAAGAGGTTGGGCTCACGTATCCGCAATACATAGTGTTATTGATTTTATGGGAGCAGGACGGACAGCTCGTGAAAGAAATAGGCGAACGAGCTGAACTCAATAGCAACACCCTAACACCGCTCCTTAAGCGCTTAGCAGAGCGTGGTCTCGTTACCCGTAGCAAAAATCCTGATGATGAACGACAAACCTTCATTCACTTAACTCAAGCAGGTAAAATCCTCGAGCAATCATGCGCTTGTATCCCAGCACAAATGATGGCAAAAGCGGGCTTAAGTATGGAGCAAATTCAACTGTTAAGGCAGTCTCTTGATGTGTTGATGGCACAAGGAAAGCGGTAAACACGATACATTTCGGACAATAAAAAAGCCGCTACATCAGCGGCTTTTACAATACGGTCTCGCTATTATGCAATAGACGGGTACTCACGGTATGCTTTTTCAAGCTTTTTCGCTTGCTTTTTAGATACACCAATATGCTCTAGTGCCACTCTTAAACGCGCACGAGAAAGGTCTGAACCTAACACTTCCATCGCATCTACTACTGAGGTCGATGAGGTTTTGCCTGTAATAGCAACGAAGATAGGCTCTAAGAACTCTTTGATCTTTAACTCATGGTGTGTCGCCACAGCCTTTGCAATAGAGAAGATCTCAGACTTGTTCCACGTACGCAGCTTTTCCAATTCCCAAATAAAGAACTGCAGAGCTTGACGAACCACTTCTTCGTCCGCTTTACCAGCCGTTAATAACGCTGGATCGTATTCAGGTAAGCCCGCCACAAAGTGGCCTGCTAGCCCCACCAAATCAGATAACGTGTTAATACGCGCCTTGGCTTCAGGAAGTACGCGAGCCAACATATCACCGTTAAACTTCCAGTCGACAAAGCGCTGGATAAGTTCTGCATCGGTTAGGTTTTCACGGATCCACAGACCGTTTAACCAGTTAAGCTTGTCAATATCAAAGATAGGTCCACCAAGCGATACGCGCTTCATATCAAAGTGTTCAATCATCTCAGCCAAAGTGAACTTTTCACGCTCATCCGGCATTGACCAACCCATACGACCTAAATAGTTAAGTAGTGCTTCTGGTAAGAAACCCATTTCTTTGTAGTAGTTAATTGAAGTTGGGTTTTTACGCTTTGACAGCTTAGACTTATCAGGGTTACGAAGTAGCGGTAAGTGACCAAGTACAGGTGCTTCCCAGCCGAAGTCTTCGTACAATTTTAGTAGTTTAGGCGCAGAGTTGATCCACTCTTCACCACGGAAGATATGGCTAATCTCCATGTGATGGTCATCTACTACGTTTGCAAGGAAGTAAGTTGGGAAGCCGTCGGCTTTCAACAAAACTTGCATGTCTACGTTTTCCCATGGGATCTCAATTTCACCGCGTAGGTAATCGTTAAACTTAAACGTGCCTTCTTCTGGGATTTTCATGCGAATTACGTAAGGCTTGCCAGCTTCAAGGTTTGCCTTTACTTGTTCTTCAGATAAACGTAAGCCACGGCCATCATATTTAGGGCGTAAGCCTTCTGCCATCTGCTCTTCACGCATTTGGTCTAGCTCTTCAGCCGTCGCAAAGCAGTAAAACGCTTTACCATCATCTACAAGCTGCTGTGCAAACTTTTTGTATAAGTCAGAACGCTCTGATTGACGGTATGGACCAAACTCGCCACCCACATCCGGACCATGATCCCAGTCAAGCCCTAACCAACGTAGGCTGTCCATGATAGCTTGCTCAGATTCAACAGTACTACGTACCTGATCGGTATCTTCAATTCGTAATACAAACTCACCACCTTGCTGCTTGGCAAAGCAATAGTTGAATAAGGCAATATAAGCCGTTCCTAAATGCGGATCACCTGTTGGAGAGGGTGCGACACGAGTACGGATAGTCATCAAAATTCTCTTAAAAATGGATTAGTCGATTAATGGCGCTATGCTAGCATAGCGCCTGATTAGCGCATAGTAAGGCGCGTGAATTAAGCTGCTTTTTCCAGCTTTTCTAGATAAGCAACAATGTCATTGGATTCGTACAGCCAAGTGACTTCGCCTTGCTCTTCGATTCGCAAGCATGGCACCTTCACTTTACCCCCCTGCTCTAGCAACTCTTGGCGATATTGCTCATCATTTTTGGCATCACGGGTTTCGAGCTTAAGCCCTTCACGCTTGGCAGCGCGGCGCACTTTAACGCAAAATGGACATGCCTTAAATTGGTATAACTTTAAGTTTGCCGTCATAGCATCTAGCTTTTGCTGTTGTTCTGCGGCACGTTTTTTACTGCGCGGGGTAAAAATAAAATCAAAAAGTAAAATCAGACGTCCTAAAAACCATCTTACAAATTGCATAACGTTTCCCAAACCTTTTGCTACATTCGCTAAAAAATAGGTTGGGGAGTTTAGCATAATCTTTAAGCGCTATATATAAGCGGAGCTTAAAACAACTCTATTTCTGCACATGCGTATTGTGATTCAGCTAACCCTAAAGCGAGGTAGTTTGTAACTTGGTTTCTGCCATTTTCTTTTGAGTGATAAAGCGCAAGATCGGCTTTATGAACTTGCTCAGAAACTTGTAGTGTATCGACCACTTCAGTAAAACCTAGGCTCACAGAAACATGCTCTACTTGCGGAAATCGGCTGGAAGCTATTGTACTTCTCAAGCGCTCAAGTGCTACTGCAGCAGAGTCATCATTGCGACTTTGAAATAGCGCCGCAAACTCCTCTCCGCCGTAGCGAAACACATAGTCTTCTGCTCTAAAGTTAGCTTTGATCTTTTGTGCTACCAACAGGATCACTTCATCGCCAATCACATGACCAAAATTGTCGTTTACCTGTTTAAAGTGATCGATATCTACCATCGCTAAATACCACTTGCGGTCTTCACTGTCATCACGGCATACCGTAAACCCGTCCCCATTGGTTATTTCCATGACTTTTTCATCAAACGTTTGGCGATTGAGTAGCTCGGAAAGCGGATCGATACGAGCAAAGTGCAATGTTGCCATTTGATGCGCAAAAACAGTGAGTAAGTGCTTCATTAAAGTCGCAGTGGTGAGATTTACTTGACCTTCTATATATAAAAAACCAACGAGCTGAGCTTGGTGATAAAACGGGATAACACTATCGCCGTGGTATTGAATGAGGTGTTTGTCATCTTGGCGCTGCTGTAATTTATCTACCACGGCATCTACCGGTCCCACCACAACACAAAAGTCGCGATGGCTCACAAATATAGATTTTGGGACTTCTTTTTCCGATAAGCTTTTACTGAAATAAAATGCATAGCTTTCCCCACAAACATCAGAGATAACCCGCTCAAGGGCCTGCATTAGCACCAGTTCACTCTTTTGCGCCAAGAGCTCTAAAGTAAGTTCGTGACCACAGGGTGAATAGCTAATCGACATTCAAGGCCTCTCAATAAAGTTGACTCTTGATAAGTGTAGAACAGCTCTCTGAATTTACAGTAATTTATAGGCTAATTTAATACTTCTTGTTGGCTATGTTGATTTAAGAGCACCAAATTATCGCGATGGATGATCTCCTCTGCACTTTCAAAGCCAAGACACTGCGCAAATTCACTACTATGACGGCCAATTACCAAACCAAGTTCTTGATTACTTAAGCTAGTTAAACCTTGTGCCTGTAGCGTGCCTTGTTGGCAAAACACTTGAACCAGCTCACCACGTTTAAATTGCCCTTCAATCGACACGATACCTTTTGCTAGTAAACTTGCTCCTTGATTACATACCGCATTGATTGCACCACTATCACAAATTATTTTACCGGTTGATTTAGGGCCAGACAGCAACCAGCGCTTGCGCCCTCCAACCGGAGCGTCAAACTTCAAAAACGTCGTGCTTGGTGCGGTTTGCGTAAGTACTTGCGGTAAAATGTCGTATTCACTACCTTTTGCAATCACGACATCAACGCCTGCTCGTTGTGCGATGTCGGCGGCTTGCAACTTAGTCGCCATACCACCCGTGCCAAGTTGTGTGCCACTACCACCAGCAAGAGCTCTAAGTTCGTCGTTTATATGTGTTACTTGCTCTATCAACTGCGCATCTGGATTGGCTCTGGGATCTGCGGTAAAAAGACCATGCTGATCGGTGAGTAATACCAATTTATCGGCATTTGCTAAAATTGCGACGTAAGCCGAGAGGTTATCGTTATCGCCAACTTTGATTTCAGACGTTGCCACCGCATCGTTTTCGTTGATGATCGGCACGACATGATGCTCTAAAAGCTTAGTGAGCATGTCCCGTGCCGTTAGATAACGTTCGCGGTGCTCAAGATCGGCTCGTGTCAGTAGCATTTGTGCCACATTAACGTCGTAAATACTAAACAATGACTGCCATAAATGGATTAATTGACCTTGCCCAATCGCAGCCAACATCTGTTTTTCAGCGAGTGAATGACCAATTTGTTGCTGCAATACACCGCGCCCAGCAGCAACAGCACCGCTAGATACAACAATGACCTGATGACCAGCTTGACGCAACGTTACACACTGCCTTACCAGCTCAACAAGTCTGGGCTTGTTTAAGGTCTGGCTGCCTGCAGTTAAGACACTTGTGCCGAGCTTGATAACAATGGTTTGTTTATTGTTTTTGGTCATAGTATTTGTTGGTTTTTACAGCGATAGAGCTTCGTTATACCACGGACCTTCCCCCCTCCCAAGTAATAATACCAATTGCATTGGTATAAACTAATGAATTTTATTTCTAACTCAGAGTGAATTGGTATAATCCGCCGCACTGATTTCGATCAAGGCTTTTTTGCACCGCGTGTGAGAGAGTGTTCACCATTCAATGAAAGAATAATTAGCTGAGTTCAGAATGAAAAAACACAAAAAGAACAAAGAGATTATGATGCTACCTTTGCTGTTTGTAGTGATCTTAATGTGTGTGGGTGGCCATTTTATTTTGCAACCTAGCTACAAAGACAGCCACATTGTCGAATACTCTCTAGCTGCACTGCCGTTTTTAATGTTTGCCGTCGTGATTGTCGCTATCAAAATAGCCATAAAAGCAGATAACGATGAAAACAATGAGGGTGAGGGCTAAAGTATCCCTCACATTGGTTATAGAGGATGATAACCAAACCACAAAGGGGTAAGCGGTGTTGATTGGCCACTGTGGGTGAGCTTGATATTTAAGTTTTGATCAAATAAATCGATGGCAAAACAGTCATCTACATCATGTAAATCGTCTTTATGAATATGGCTAAAACCGTTAAGCAAAAACGCTTTTGCCTTCTCTTTTGCTTCATCGGCATTCGTTGCAACGAACAGCCCAAAGTCATGCGCCTCAGCTAAACTATCTGGCTTATATCCTCCCAAGTTCACAAAATACAAATGCTCAGCTTGCTCAACACGCTCTTCGGTAAGTTCAATGGCATAGCCATCGGCATGTTCAATGATTGTGTAGCTATCCATATGCACCGAGTTTTTATCACCAACCCATTGCTGCTTTAATTTGGGATAAGCTTCTTCAATTGTATTTGCCGCGACAAAGCGCACATCATGCATTTCAATATGGCAACCTTGAATACGGCCGCCTAGGTATACAACAAACAACTTCACTTTGACACTCCACTCCTTTAAAACCCAAGTATACTCTCAACGCAAAGACTTGGCTTTATTGAGTTAGATGATTATTCTGAATAAATACTCTCAGTGAAGGACAATATAATGAAAAAAACATTCCTCGCGCTTTTGGCTAGCTTTAGCCTGTCAACAACAGCTCAAGTAACCTTAATCCACAATGTAAATGGCTATACGCCCACTAAATCGCAGCAAATTGAGCGCTTTTCTTCTTTGGTAATTAAAGACGGTAAAGTCGTAAAAACAAGTGCAAAGGATCTGAGTACCCAATACCCGAGTGCAACCAAATTTGATGGTGAGGGAAAAACCCTATTACCTGGTTTAATTGATGCGCACGGTCATATCATTGGCCTTGGCAATAATTTACTCACACTCGACGTGCGCGGTAGCAAAACCATTGCAGAAGTAGGAAAACGGCTTAGCCACTACGCAAAAGCCCATGAAGGTGAATGGATAATAGGTCGAGGCTGGGATCAAACCTTATGGCCCGGCGGACAATTCCCAACCGCAGCCGATCTCGACAAATACGTAAAAGATAAGCCCGTCATACTCACTCGAGTAGATGGTCACGCTATTTGGGTAAACTCAAAAGCGATGGCGCTTGCCAACATTTCGAAATCAACAAAGACGCCGGAAGGCGGTGAAATCATTACATTGAATAGCGGTATGCCGAGCGGGATTTTTATCGACAAGGCAGAAGACCTTATTCGCACTCATGTCCCAGCTCAGTCAGATGCACAGGTAAACAAGGCGCTGAATAAAGCCGGAGAACACTTGCTGAGTTTAGGCATTACCTCAGCCCATGATGCCGGGATTGACTACACCACATGGCAGGTTTACCAAGCACGCGCCAAGGAACACACGATGCCGCTACGCGTCTACGCTATGCTCAGTGCAAGCTCCCCCAAACTCGCAGAGATGTTGGACGTGGGAGTGATCAAAGATACACGAGATCAACTCTCTATTCGTAGTGTAAAAATCTATGCTGATGGTGCACTTGGCAGTCGAGGTGCGGCACTTATTCGCGACTATCATGACCGCAAAGGTCACAAAGGGTTAATGCTCGAAAACCAAGCGACGCTTGAAGCATTGATCACCCAAGCCATACGCAGCGGCTACAGTGCACACACTCACGCCATTGGCGATAGAGCGAATCGCATCGTGCTAGATTCATATCAACACGTTTTTAAAAAAGCAGGTGGTAGACTGCTCAGAAATCGCATTGAGCACGCACAGATTGTCCATCCGGATGATATCCCCCGCTTTAAGACGCTAGATATTATTCCATCAATGCAGCCTGTTCATGCCACATCTGATATGCATATGGCCGAAAAGCGCCTAGACGACAAACAGCTTAGCGGCGCTTACGCATGGCAAACATTCTTAAAGCAAGGAAGTAGAGTGGCGGCGGGTTCTGACTTTCCAGTGGAGCTCGCAAACCCTTTCCATGGTCTGCATGCCGCTATCACCAGACAAGACCATCAAGATTTACCCAAGGATGGCTGGCGCCCAACAGAAAAGCTAACCAGAGAACAAGCACTCCAGGCATTTACTGTTGATGCTGCGTATGCCGCATTTCAAGAGTATAAACTGGGAAGTTTAGAACAAGGAAAGTGGGCCGATTTTATCTTAATAGACCAAGATTACTTTACCGTAAGCGAAGATAAAATTGATGATATTAAAGTCGAGCAGACCTGGATTGCAGGTGAACTTAAATATCAGCGTTGATCTTTTTGTAATTTCACCAAGTGGTAGGTGTTAACTAGTGCCAGTAGACCATTAGTTAACGCCACCGGCCAAGCTTGGATAAGTGCACCATAGGCGGTAAAACAAATACAGCCCATTAAATTGAACCAACGCAACTTAGCAACATCGCTCATCATCAAAGAAACGACCAAAAAAGCAGAGGCTAAATAGCCTAAATATTCCCAACTCATTTGTCCTCTCCCCTAAGTTGCGTTAGCATATAGTTTATGCTCGAATTTACGTATCGAGCAGAATAAAAAGGCTAACCCACAAGCCCCTAGAAATTAGCACCAATAAATTAGCTCTAACACGGGAAGTGGGGGTTTAATGGTAATATCGTTTATTAAATTCTTCGCCACAGCGCTGAGATAAAACCGATACTACTTAAACGGTGTGAGTTAGCGTAAAACTGAAAAATTCATGCTAACGTCATTATAGTTTAATAAATAGGACATTTGTCCGAAGAGCCATCTAGATGTTTCAATATCATTTTTCAACCAATTTGGTCGAACAGTTACTCGCTTTTGCTGGTAATAGTTTTCAGCACAGCAAAAAAGAAGTCTTGATCCACCAAGATGAACCATTGAGTAAACTCATATTGGTGACCAGTGGCACTGTGTCTTTTAGTTATGATGTCGGTAACGGTCGTCGTCTATTACTCGGACAACTGGACTGTAACAACACGCTAATTGGCGAAATCGAAGCGCTGAATCATCAGCCTTGTATTTATACCGTGACTTGCTTGAGCGATGTAACCTATCACCTCATTGAGCTAAAATATTGGCGAAAATTACTGCTTGAGCAGCCAGAGCTGAGCCTATATACCGCGCAAACCATCGCTGCTAAGTTTACTGAAAACCAAAAGATAAACTTAGACAAGTTGCTGTTGCCGCTGAGCTACAACATTGCTAAAGACTGCTTATTACGTGCCGAGAATTCGAATCCAACATTACTTCGTGCCTATTCAACGGTAAGTGCTGAAGCCGAAAGGTTTGCGACCACTGAGCGTGCATATCGTCGGGTGGTAAGTGAATTGGTAGAAAAGGGCTTGATAGTACGTAGTAGTGAAGGCTTAAAGCCAGTCGATGTTGACGCGCTTGAGGATTTTGTTGATAGCTTCGCGCAAGCTTAATTTTTCGCGGTTAGAATAACTAGGGCGAGTACTTTCTCGCCCTTGAGTACTGATTAACTTATTTTGCAAATAGGTGTTTAATATTTGCTAAGTCAGACTTTCCTTCCACTAATTCTTCCGGTGTTAAGCCTGACAGCTCGTGAGGGAATACCAACCACTCATCAGACTCATGAATAAAATAATCTGGTGTCATTGGTACTTTTTTGTTTGCTGGCTTGTAGTATGGGCAAGCAACACGAATATCGCGAGGCAAGTTCAGGCGCATTAGCTCTGCAAGCTTTTCTTTCAACGCAAAGATACTGCGGCCAGAATCAAACACGTCATCAACGATTAGCAATGAATCGTCAGCGTTTGCATTTTCCACAATGTAATGCAAACCGTGAACTTTGATTTCTTTAGATTGCTTACCAATGCCATAGTAAGAAGAAGTGCGTACTGCGATATGATCAGTCTCTATACCTTTGTAATCGTAGTATTCTTGAACTGCGATACCAATAGGCGCACCACCACGCCAAATACCGATAATAAAGTCAGGTCTAAACCCGTCTTCATAAACTTTAGCGGCTAAGCGAAATGAATCTTCTAGCAATTGTTGCGCTGTGATATAGCACTTATCTGACATAAATACCCCGTTAGGAAGCCCGTGTGATGGTGACAAGCAGCAAGCGCTGCCAATTGATACCAATTACAATTGTTTGCAAGCCATAGGCACTTGTGTGATTGGTATAACCGAATATTTTAACGTAAAGCGCAATAAAATGCTGCAATAATAGTGTCTTTTTATTTTCATTTTTTGATTTGAGGAGCCATATTCTAAAGTTAAGGATCGCCGGGTGAACCGGCTCCTACGCAAAGTTCAATGGTTGAACAGACACCTACACAGAGTGGTTAATCTGGTGGGAGCGAGTTCACCTCGCGATGGTTTTCAACAGATAAAAATAAGGCCGCGGTGGGCGGCCTGTATCGGTTATTCTTCGGTATCTACGCTGGCGTCATTGTCTTCTGGTGTCTCAACACCATTGTGCTCCAGATCATAGCTATCTACGCGCTGTAATCCGCGCGGTAACTTATTACCTCTGCGCCCTCGCTCACCGTAATAGTGCTCTAAATCACTCGGCTTTAAGGTTAGCTTGCGCTTACCTGCATGTAAGGTAACAGAAACGCCTTCAGGTACTACCGCTAACACTTTGACAAACTCTTCGCGGCTTTGCACTTTCGCGCTAGGGATAGAGATAATCTTATTCCCCTTACCTTTACCAAGCTTAGGTAAATCACGTAATGGGAATAGTAGCATTCTGCCTTCGCTCGAAATCGCCATACACATATCGGTGGCAACATCAAATACCTGGATAGGAGCCATCAAATGCGCACCTTTTGGCACGCTAACGAACGCTTTACCATTTTTGTTTTTGCTCACCATATCAGCAAAGTCACTGATAAAACCGTAACCGCCATCGGTCGCCATCAGATAAGTCGATTTCTCTTCGCCCATGACCACATGTTCAAAGTTACATCCTGACGCTAAGTTAAAGCGTCCCGTCATCGGTTCACCCTGACTCCGGGCTGAAGGTAAGCTATGCGCATCGGTTGCAAAGGCTCGCCCTGAAGTATCTAAGAACACCGCAGGCTGATTACTCTTGCCTTTCGCAGAGGCTTTATAACAGTCTCCTGAGCGGTAGCTTAGCCCTTCGGCATCGATATCATGGCCCTTCGCAAAACGCGCCCAGCCTTTTTCAGATAGCACAACAGTTACAGACTCTGATGGGATCAAATCTTTTTCGCTAAGCGCTTTGGCTTCACCACGCTCAACTACCGGTGAGCGTCTATCATCGCCATACAATTCAGCAGCTTCTTGGATTTCTTTTTTCATCAACGTCGACATACGACGCTCAGAGCCTAAGGTTTTTTCCAATCCATCACGCTCTTTTTCAAGCTCATCCTGCTCACCACGGATCTTCATTTCTTCAAGCTTTGCAAGGTGGCGTAATTTCAGGTCTAGAATTGCTTCTGCCTGCTTATCTGAAAGACCAAAACGCGCTATTAACTCTTCTTTTGGTTTGTCTTCGTTGCGAATGATTTCGATGA
Organism: Pseudoalteromonas sp. NC201; assembly: GCF_002850255.1. Taxonomy (NCBI): domain Bacteria; kingdom Pseudomonadati; phylum Pseudomonadota; class Gammaproteobacteria; order Alteromonadales; family Pseudoalteromonadaceae; genus Pseudoalteromonas; species Pseudoalteromonas sp. NC201. Next base: position 806,976 of record NZ_CP022522.1, on the reverse strand, counting down.
CTTCATCGATATTCAAAAATGCAATCATCAAACCTTCAAGAATATGCAAACGCGCAAGCACTTTGTCTAAACGATACTGCAAACGTCTACGCACCGTTTCACGACGGAATACTAACCACTCAGATAAAATCTGACGCAAGTCTTTAACTTGTGGACGCCCGTCTAAACCAATCATGTTGATGTTAACACGGTAGTTCTTTTCAAGATCCGTCGTGGCAAATAGGTGCGCCATTAATGGCTCGACCTTAACTCGATTTGAGCGCGGTACGATGACGATACGCGTCGGATTTTCATGATCCGATTCGTCACGTAAATCCGCTACCATAGGGAGTTTCTTCGCTGTCATTTGTGCTGCTATTTGCTCTAGCACCTTGGCACCCGAACATTGATGTGGCAACGCGGTGATCACCACTTCGCCTTGCTCTTCGGTGTACACAGCACGCATCTTGATTGAGCCACGACCTGTGGTGTAAAGCTTTTTGATCTCTTCTTGCGGCGTAATGATTTCCGCATCGGTTGGATAGTCTGGCGCTTTGACCAATTCTAGAATTTCTTCTAGTTCGGTTTTAGGCTTATCCAATAACAAACAACAAGCTTCAGCAACTTCACGTACGTTATGCGGCGGAATATCGGTTGCCATCCCCACCGCAATACCCGTCACCCCATTCAGCAAGATATGTGGTAAACGCGCGGGTAACACTTGCGGCTCATCTAAGGTGCCATCAAAGTTAGCGGTCCAATCGACCGTACCTTGGCCAAGCTCTTTCAGCAGTACTTCTGAGAACTTAGATAAACGCGCCTCAGTATAACGCATCGCAGCAAATGATTTAGGATCATCCGCAGCACCCCAGTTACCTTGGCCATCCACCAGCGGATAGCGATAAGAAAACGGCTGCGCCATGAGTACCATGGCCTCATAACAAGCACTGTCGCCATGAGGGTGATATTTACCCAGTACGTCACCAACGGTACGGGCAGATTTTTTGTATTTTGCTTGAGCAGATAAGCCCAGCTCACTCATCGCATATACAATACGACGTTGTACAGGCTTCAGGCCGTCACCAATATGTGGTAACGCCCTATCCATGATCACATACATGGAATAGTTCAGATAGGCATCTTCAGTAAAACGCCCCATCGGAAGTTGTTCAATGCCTTGCAAGGACAAGGCTTGAGGATCTGTCATGTTACACCTTACTTGTTGTTGTAGCTGATGCGATATATCGCATTGGCGTAATCATCGGAAACGAGCAGGCTACCGTCGTCGAGTTCTGCAATTGCGGCTGGTCGACCATGGGTTGTTTCGTTTTCCATAAAGCCGGTAAGGAAAGGCTCATAGCCTCTAATTTGGCCATCTTGCACATTTGCTCGCATTACTCGATAGCCCACTTTTTTGCTGCGGTTCCAAGAACCATGTTCAGCAACAAAAAGCTGATGCTTCATTGCCTTTGGAAATTGCTCGCCACGGTAAAAGTGAATGCCCAGCGGTGCAACGTGCGCTTGTAGTGCAAGTGCTGGCATGGCGTAGTCAGTCACCGATTTACCCTCGCCAAATTCAGGGTCTAGCACGCTGCCGCCATGAACATAGGGGAAGCCAAAATGCTGACCAATTTCGTCAACACGGTTGATTTCACATGGTGGAATGTCATCTCCCATCATGTCACGACCGTTGTCGCTGAACCATAACTTTCCAGTTACTGGGTGATAATCAAAACCCACTGAGTTACGCACGCCTTTGGCAATCGTCGAAAGCTTTTTCGTCTCAAGATTTAGTGAAAATATACGGCCAAACTTAGGGTCTTCGGCACAAATATTACAAGGCACGCCAACTGGAATGATCAGTTCGCCTTCCGGCGATACTGTCAGGTACTTCCAGCCGTGGTGACGTTTGTCAGGCAAATCATCGAACACCACTTCTTTTACCGGTGCCTTGAGGTTTTTTGCGATTTGCTTAAAACGCACAATACGCTCAACTTCAGCAACATATAAGTCACCGTCTTTTAGGGCGATACCGGAGGGCATATTCAGCCCTTCTGCAACCAAGATTTTCTTGTCGGCTACGCCATCACGGTTGTTGTCAATGAGTGCGTGAACTTTACCCGCTTTACGAGAGCCAACATACACAGTGCCATCTTTGCCCACCGCCATTTGTCTCGCATTTTCAACATCTTTCGCAAAATAGCTCAGCTCATACCCTTTAGGTACTGAAAGGCGCGAAAGCATATCATTTGCCAGCGCAGGTGAGCTTAATAACGCTACTGCCAGCGTCGTCGCTATCGTGGTCAATTTACTATGTATTTTCATGTTAAACCTCTGCCTTATCTCCGTGCTGCTCAAGCCAAATTTTACGGTCGCTAGAGCGCTTTTTAGCTAACAGCATATCCATCATTTCGAGGGTTTGTTCAGGCTCATCTAATGTCAGCTGAACTAAACGTCTAGTATTTGGATCCATAGTGGTTTCACGCAATTGCAACGGGTTCATTTCACCCAATCCTTTAAAGCGCTGTACGTTGACTTTACCGCGTTTCTTTTCGGCCTCAATACGGTCTAAAATGCCCTTTTTCTCATCTTCATCAAGGGCGTAGTAAACCTCTTTACCAACATCAATACGAAATAGCGGCGGCATGGCAACAAAAACATGGCCCTTACGAACAAGCTCTGGGAAGTGCTTCACAAAAAGTGCACATAATAAAGTTGCAATGTGAAGTCCGTCAGAATCCGCATCCGCGAGGATACATACTTTGCCATAGCGCAGGCCTGATAAATCTTCAGAGTCTGGGTCAATACCTAAGGCAACAGAAATATCATGTACTTCTTGTGAGGCTAAGATCTGTCCAGATTCCACTTCCCAGGTATTGAGGATTTTACCGCGCAGCGGCATGATTGCTTGAAACTCACGGTCTCGTGCTTGTTTTGCCGAGCCACCTGCTGAGTCCCCTTCCACCAAAAAGATTTCTGAGCGTTCAGTTTCACTTCCAGAACAATCGGTTAATTTACCCGGTAAAGCAGGACCCGAAGTGACCTTTTTACGAACCACTTTTTTTGCAGCACGCAAACGTTTTTGCGCATTGCTGATACACAGCTCAGCAAGTAACTCTGCAGTTTCAGTGTGTTCGTTTAACCATAAACTAAAGGCGTCTTTGACAATGCCAGACACAAAGGTAGCGCACGAACGTGATGACAGCTTTTCTTTGGTTTGACCGGCAAATTGTGGGTCTTGCATTTTAACCGACAAGACATAACTACAGCGGTCCCAAACATCATCAGGCGTCAGTTTCACGCCACGCGGGATCAGGTTTCTGAATTCACAAAACTCACGCATCGCTTCAAGTAAGCCCTGGCGTAACCCATTTACATGGGTTCCGCCTTGTGCCGTTGGAATAAGGTTTACGTAGCTTTCAGCGATGGATTCCCCGCCCTCAGGCAACCAATGAAGCGCCCAATCAACCCCTTCGGTTGAGCCACTGAAACTGCCTGTAAATGGGGATTTCGGCAGCACTTCGTAGCCTTCAGCGCTGTCTTTTAGGTAATCCTCAAGACCTGCCTCGTAGTGCCATTCTTGCGTTTCTTTCGTCTGTTTATTTACAAAACGAATTCTAAGCCCTGGACACAATACAGCCTTAGCTTTGAGCAAGTGGTTTAACTTAGTAATTGAGAAGTTAGCTGAGTCAAAATAACTCGCGTCGGGCCAAAAGTGTACTGAGGTGCCGGTATTACGCTTACCAACGCTGCCGGTCACTCTTAAGTCTTCGACTTTATCGCCGTTTTCAAATGCCATTTCATAGATTTGCGCATCGCGTTTAACGGTAATTTCGACCCGAGTCGACAACGCATTAACAACCGATATACCCACCCCATGAAGACCACCGGAGAACTGGTAGTTTTTATTGGAAAACTTGCCCCCGGCATGAAGTTTGGTCAGGATCAATTCAACCCCAGGCACGCCCTCTTCTGGGTGAATATCCACAGGCATTCCTCGACCGTCATCGATGACTTCAAAGGAGTTGTCTTCATGCAAGATCACGTCAATCTTGGTGGCATGTCCGGCTAAGGCTTCATCGACACTGTTATCGATAACCTCTTGGCCTAAATGATTAGGTCTGGTGGTATCGGTATACATGCCAGGACGGCGCTTAACTGGCTCTAAGCCATTGAGTACCTCAATAGCTTCGGCATTATAGTTTTGCTGACTCATAGGCTAGTTCTAGTTATCTTTTTATCCGCTAGTATATGCACAACATACAGTTTTGAGCAGAGCTTTGTGCATAAATTCTAATTTTTGATAGTTAAAAATTTGGTGATGGTGTCAAAATAGCGTGGAAATTCAACAAAGCTATGATCCCCACCAAACTCAATAATTTGACGACAATGACTATAATAACGCACCGCCTCTGCAAAAGGCAGCACCTCGTCGCCCGTTTGTTGCAATAATAGCAAGTTTTCTGGATTACTCAGCTGCTCGACATACATGGATTTTAACGCATCAATATGTTCATACTGCAGCTCATAATGACAGTCCTGATAAGGATTGTATTGTGGTCCAAGGTAGTCATTTAATAATGAAAAAGGCCTAACTGCAGGGTTTATCACCACCGCTTTACAGCCAAGATGTTGCGAAAAGTAGGTGGCGTAATAGCCGCCTAACGAGCTACCTAATAACACAGTATCAGAATCAATGACGCTATCCAACTGTGCCAATGCGACTCTCGGGTCATAATGTAGTCTTGGGACAAGGTATGGCGTTTTTTTATCCATCATATATTCACCAAACGCCGTCGCTTTATAGGATAGCTCAGAGCTATTAAAGCCGTGAATATAAACTACTTTCCGAGCCATTTTACCTCTGTTGTTATAGCGCTTTTACTAAATACGATGACACGATAAGCGGGACCCAAATCAGACTGATACCAGTCCTTTGTGTGCTTATCAAATTGGATTGATGTTGCAGGCGTAGCGTAGATAGGTAAAGTGCGAAATTGTTGTTGATATTCATTATGCACATGACCATGAAATAGCCCTAAGACTTGCTCTGAATCCACCAACAGGTTTAACAGTGCAGGACCATTTTCGAGCATATGTTTATCTAAATAGCCATCTATCGGCCTAGGATGGTGGTGAGCAAAAGCAATCGTATTGTTGTTGATACTATTGTTAAGCTTGTCTTTGAGCGCACCTAAATGTGACTTAGCACACCATCCGGCGGGTGTTTCACCCTTTGAGTTTAACAGTAACACCTGCCCAAACGGACCTGTGATGCATTTATGACGGACGATTTGCCCAGCACTTATTTCTTCGAGTAAAGCTAGCTCGTCGTGGTTACCCGGCACCCAAAGCACCGGACATTGCAACTCACTCTCCCTCACTATACGAGCAAACTCATGATAAGAAGCCGCACTGTGATCTTGTGTTAAATCACCGCCAAACACCACACAATCGAAATGCTCTTTTGCCATCGCGGCGAAAGTGCGTTCAAGGTTAGCGGCGGTATTTACCGCAAAATATTCCCCAGAGGGCGTGGCAAACAAATGGCAATCCGTAAAATGACCAATACGAATTTGCGCTTTATCGAATTGCAGCTCGAGATCAAACCAAGCCATTGTTTACATCCCAGTTTAAATGCACGCGGCCTTTTTCTAAACACACCATAAGCCAATCAGCTAAAAACGCATTTATTTGATACTTTTCATCTTTTTGGTGCATATCAGGATTTGGGTAACCATAGGATGGCTTTATTCGACGATGATAATCACGGTGAATTACTTCAGCCACTTTAGCATCATGGTAGAGGCGCACAGACAACGAAAAGTGTGGCAAATGGGCGCTTACTGTCGCCATCTGCTCGATGTGAATGTCCGTTGTGTATTTACTGACTCCAGCTACGCTCAAACTGTATCGCGCAGAGGCTAAGTCAATCACTCGACTCTCACCGACCACTTCTTCAGGTAGCAATTTTAGCGCCCGTAAATAATTACGTTCGCACAGCGTGATGTAACGGGGCAGAGATTGAATATACTGCTTTGAGCTCAGCACTTGTGACAAAAATACGACTCCTAAACTGCTTCTATATCCGCGCTTTATTTAATGCCAACCATTGTAGACTAATAACAGTGGCAGCGTTATCGATTTCCTCATTATCAAGACGTGCAAGGGCTTCATCAAGTGGCATCACATGCACTTTAATATCTTCACCTTCTTCAGCCAGTCCATAAACCCCACTCGCTTTAGATAAATCAGCAAGCGCTAGATACAAATATAGTCGCTCTGTTGTACCACCTGGGCTTGATAAATAAGAGCGCATATAAATGAGCTTATCAAGCTCAAGTCCAGCTTCTTCTTTGGCTTCTTTTCTTGCAACACTCTCATAGTCTTCGCTCCCTTCTGCCATCCCTGCAATGCATTCCAAAAGCCAAGGAGAGTGTCTTGAAGCCAACGCTCCAATGCGAATTTGCTCAATAAGCAACACACTGTCTGTAACAGGATCATACGGCAATATTGCAACCGCATGACCACGCTCTAATATCTCGCGAGTTATCAACTCTGATACACCGCCATTAAATAAGGCATGGGTAAATTGGTACTTGTGAATGGTAAAAAAACCATTGAAGATTGTTTCTATTGAAGAAACATTGACGTCGACTTTGTTGAACTGACTCAAAGGTTTCATAAAATAATCCTGTATTTTTTAATAGCAACGGTTTAAAAGCTAACCAATCGCCCTTATAGTAGGGTCATACCTGAATAAGTAAACGAAGTCGTTTACCTTTAACTTTTTCCACTTTACAATACCCAAGTGGTATTAATATATTCTGTTACACTTGTTGGCGATGTTTTACGCATTTGGTCTTTAATTGGGCCGCAAAAACAGGGTAACATGCTGACAGTATAAAAATTGTCTAAGGACTGAGCGAAAAATGAAAAAAACTCTACTATCATTAGTTGTTGGGTTGTCGTGCGCACTTTCAAGCAGCCTGTCCCACGCGGAAGACCTACTGCAAGTATACGACATTGCAACGGCTAACGATCCTACCGTATTAAAGGCTAAAGCGCAGGCTGATGCGCAAAAATATGCACAAGACCAAGCATTAGGCGTATTGCTACCTCAGCTTGGCTTTCAAATGAGTTATACAGACGTTAACTCTGAAGGTCCATCGAGCCAGCAAAATGACTCGACAGGCTACACCATGTTTGAGTCTGACACTGACACCTTTCAGCGTTCAATCTCTCTAAGCCAAACCATTTTTGATATGGCATCTTGGCAGGGTCTTTCAATTGCAGAAAAACGTGCAATGCAAGCATCGACTCAATATGAGCAGCAAAAGCAAACTTTGATTGTCCGTATCGCTGAAGGTTACTTTAATGTGCTAAGTGCGTTAGATAGCCTAGAGTTTGTACAAGCCGAGAAGCGCGCTATTGAACGTCAACTAGAGCAGACAAAACAGCGCTACGAAGTAGGTTTGACAGCAATTACAGACGTGCATGAAGCAAGAGCACAATTTGACCGTGCAGTTGCAGACGAAATCATAGCAAGTAATGCAGTTGAAACAGCACGTGAAACATTACGTACGATTACTGGTAAGTACCACGCTAAGCTAGATAAGTTAAACACTGAAAAGTTCTCAACAGTTAAGCCTACGCAGAATACGAACGATTTTATCGAAATTGCAAAAGCGAAGAATTTAGACCTTCAAGTTGCAAAATCTGCGGTAGACATCGCAAAAGATCAAATTGATTTAGCTCAATCTGGGCATTACCCAACACTAAACTTAAACGCTACTTACTCTGATTCTTTAGCTGACAGTGCAGGTAGACAACATGCACCACGTAGCGACAGAACTTCGGTAGGCTTAACGTTAGACGTACCAATTTACACAGGTGGCCGTACAGTTGCAGCAACAGATCAAGCTCGCGCAAACTTTGTTGCTAGCAGCGAAGATATGGAAGCGGCAATGCGTAACATGACACGCTCAGTGATCACGTCTTATAACCAAGTGGTTTCAGACGTTGCAACTTACCGTGCGCTAGAGCAAGCGGTTGTTTCAGCAGAAAGTGCATTACAAGCAACTGAAGCGGGTTTTGATGTAGGTACTCGTACCATCGTTGACGTACTCGTAAGCACGCAAAACCTGTATAACGCGAAACGTAACTTAGCTGATATCCGTTATCGCTACGTACTATCATCGCTACGCTTAAAACAAGCAGCAGGTACACTATCTCGTACCGATCTTGAAGCAATTAACCAAGGTTTGATTGAAGGCTAAGTACTTCGATTATCACCTCTGAAAAGGCCAGCTATGCTGGCTTTTTGTATTTTTACAGCAATATAGATAAACTAGCCTCTTCAATTAAGTCTCAGGTATATTACTTTGGTTACTCACTCACCTTTCAGATGGTCATTCTTAGCACCTAAATTTTGGCTGACTTGGCTTGGTGTTTTCGCCCTGTATTTGATCTCATGGCTCCCACAAGGTGTTCAATTTACACTGGGTAGAGGCCTTGGACGTCTAGTTCATAAATATATGAAACGCCGCCGTCATATTGCTGATGTCAATTTGAAACTTTGCTTTCCACAGCTAAGTGAAGCAGAACACAAAGCTATGCTACTAAAAAATATGGAAAATACCGGCATAGCAACTCTTGAAACGGGGATGGCATGGTGGTGGCCAGAGTGGCGCATCAATCAAGTGGTGGGCTCTATTAACGGATTAGAGCATATTGAAGCCGTGCAAAAGCAAGGAAAAGGGGTACTTATGCTGGTTCCCCATATGTTGCATCTTGAGATGGCAAGCCGAGTGCTAGGCACTAAAGTGCAAGGTGTTGGCTTTTATCGCCCACACAATAATCCACTTATGGAGTTTTTTATGACCCGTGGGCGACTACGCTCAAATGAGTATTTAGTCACTAAGCGAGACGTCAAAGGCTTATTGAAAACACTCTCAAGCAAACGCGTGTGTTATTACTTGCCAGATCAAGATTATGGCCGCAAGCGCTGTGAGTTTGCCCCTTTCTTTGCGGTTCCTGATGCAGCAACAACAACTGGTACTTTATTATTTTCTTCAAGCAAAAAGGCTGAGACTTTAAGCTTACACTGTACGAGAGACGCAAAAGGGATGTATCATTTAGACATACAACCTATTTTAGAAGCATTCCCAAGTGGCAATGATCTTGCAGATGTTACTCGCGTCAACGAGAGAATGGAGCAAGCAATCAATTGTGCGCCGGATCAATATATGTGGGTGCATCGTCGCTTTAAAACGCGACCTGATGAAAAGGCACCTTCGTTTTATTAGGGCCTAGAGTCTTGGAGTAGTTTGAAATGGCTAAGAAGAAAAAAAATAAATTATCGTCAATCTGGTTTTGGACTAAACACCTATCACTAGGTGTGTTACTCATTTGGGCTGCCTACTATTTTCTTTTTGGTGCCTCTAAAGATATGAACTTTAGGGAAACCACCAATGTTGCAGCGCAAGGCCTGTCGCAATTTTACGAAAGCTTTCGAAATAGCATGAGCAATCGTGATACCGATCGTGAAAAGTATGTTATCACACTCGGAAAGCCCACCTACCCTCTTGACGATGCGCTAGCACAAAGAGCGCTCGCAGTTAAACCATCTAACCCTAAATGGACCGGTGAAAAACAACCAAGACGCTTTGACACAGGCGATACTTTAAAAGATGTACTTACAAAGCAAGCCAAAGAAGAAGGTGTGGAACTGTTTTGGTATCTAGAGCGTGACTATGTGGTGAAGTATAACTTCCGTCTCGATACTGACTTTGTTTCTGCACTCTATCAGGTTGGAACGGCGATAAACGACGACTTTGAATTTCAAGTCTACACATTTTTCTGCCCGCGAGAGCGTGCTGCGGTTATCACAGAAAACCCACCAATCTATGTACGTGAAAACTGCCGTAAGCTAGCGGGTTAAGCAAGTACCCGCTGCCAAACTTGAGTGACTTGTTGTGCGTGTTGATCAAACGCTTCACGCCCAACAACCCTACCTAATTGGTTTAAGCTATTAAAATGATATTGATCTCTAAACAAACAATATGCAGAGATTAAGTGCTTCATTTCATCACTATCAATCACTTCAACTTCACCCGCTTGTTCTAAAATACGTATATTATCTGGATAAGTACAAAGTGCTGGATACTGACTGCTATATCGCAACACAATGTACTGACTGATAAATTCAATATCCGTCATGCCGCCAATTCCCTGCTTTAAGTCAAAGTGACTGTCACTATCTTGGTTAAGGTGGGCTCGCATTTTTTCACGCATATTGCGAACATCTTCCGCTAATTTAGGCACGTCTCGCTGCTGCATTAGTATTGCATGACGTATTTCCTCAAATCGTGCGGCCATTTTCGACTCACCTAACACCATACGAGCTCTCACTAGCGCCTGATGCTCCCATGTCCAAGCTTGCTCTAACTGGTATTGGTAAAAGCTTTCTAGATTGATAGCGAGTAAGCCCGAGTTTCCTTCAGGGCGAAGTCGAGTATCTAATTCGTAAAGCATGCCAGAGAGCGTTTTGGTATTGAACAAATGCATTAAACGCTGTGCCAGCTTCATATAAAACTGTCTTGAAGAGATAGCTTTATCACCCTGAGTTTGACTTTCGCCGTCACGATTATGTACAAACACTAAGTCTAGATCTGAGTTGTAACCGAGCTCGTATCCCCCCGCCTTGCCATACGCTATTACAGCAAAGCCTTTTTCTTCTATTGTTGCACCTTCAGGCGCACCAAAACGCGCCACCATATGCCCCCAGGCAATATCGACGGCCTTTGCAATAATCGCCTCAGCAAGCGCGGTTAGATGATCGCTCACCTTCATAATATCCAACACGCCAGTGGCGTCTGCAGCCGCGACTTTTAGCTGATGCGTTTGTTTAAATTGTCGCAGCGCTTCCATCTGTAGCTCAACATCTTGCTCATCTATACGTAAAAATGCTTGCTGGATCTCGTTTTTATAGGCCGTTAATGGCAAAGGTTTGTAGAGAGTTTGTGGGTCGATAAGCTCATCAAGGAGGATCGGGTATTTCGCAATATGCTCAGCAATCCACGCGCTATGACAACAAAGCTTGATAAGTTGAGTCAACGCACCGTGATTTTCGTAAAGTAGCTCCAAATATGCAGTACGAGACGCTACTTGATTGATCACACTGAGCACGCGAGCAAGTGCCGGCTCCATGTTTTGTTTACTAAGCTCTCGTAGCAAGGCTGGCATTAACTTATCGAGAATATCGCGACCACGAGTGCCCGCCTGCTTTTTACTTAGCCCTTGTTTAAACTCCATCAAGTCAGTTTGCCAAGTCTCAAAACACGGTGCAGCTCGGCACTGGCCTAGCTGAGCAATTTCTCCCGTTTGCCACGCGTAAACCGCGCTATCGTCTTCATCTAATTCTTCTTCAGGCGGTTCACCAATGACTTGGCTAAACTCAGCCCGGATATGCTGCGTCACAACCTTTAGCATTTGCTCGACTTCGGCGTAATCGTTACATTGCAATAAGTGGCTCAGGCGCAGACAATCTAAGTTGTTGTCGGGTAAAGTTTGCGTTTGTTTGTCGTCAAATGCTTGTAGATATTGCTCAACTTTACGCAGCACTAAATAGTTCTCATGCAGACGGTTTTTGACCTCGACAGGGACAATATCAAGCGTTTCAAGCTCTTCTAATGCCTGTAACAATGAAGGGGTTTGTAATGGCGTTTCGCGACCGCCGCGTATCAGTTGCAAAGCCTGCACAATAAACTCTACTTCTCGAATGCCACCAGCGCCCAGCTTTATGTTATTCGTTAAGCCTTTGCGTCTCACCTCTTGGGCAATCATGTTTTTCATCTTTCGCAGTGAATCTATCACAGAAAAGTCGATATAACGGCGATAGACGAACGGCCGAATTAGGTCGTAAAACTCTTGCCAATACGGCGACGGCTCACCAATTGGCCGCGCCTTTAACATCGCATAGCGCTCCCATTCTCGACCTTGATCTTGGTAATAATCTTCCATCGCGGCATAGCTCATTACCAAAGGACCACTATCCCCAAATGGTCTTAAACGCATATCGACTCTGAATACTTGGCCATCAATGGTAACTTGATTAAGCGCTGAAATAAGTTTTTGTGCCACTCTAGTGTAAAAAACTTGCGCCTCAATACTACGCCGGCCACCGGATGTGTCGACACTTCTCGGATAGGCAAAGATCAAATCGATATCAGAGGAAAAATTCAGCTCCTTACCACCAAGCTTTCCCATGCCTAATACCGTCATAGGTATCGAGTTACCAGCCTCATCTTTTGGTGAGCCTGATTGCGCTTCTACGCTTAAGTACGCCCATCGGTACGCATTTGAAATCAAGGTATCGGACAGCTGTGAAACATAGCGAATACTGTCATCAATCTCATTGCCTGCAACCAAATCCAGCCACATCACTTTAAGCCAATACTTTAAGCGATAGTGACGCAGCTGCTGCCAAGCTTGTTTTTCTTCAACCAATGGCGCGGAAAAGTCAAACACATCAGGACAGTCGCGCATTTGCATCTGCGTATCATCGAGCAACCAAGCTCCCCACTCAGGAAATCGTGCAAGTGTACGCTCGGCAAAATCACTCAACGCCAGTAACCGTGCCAGTTTGGGCTCCATCGGCGCATCACCATAAATCATTTGGTAACGCTCTTGAGCAAGCGTATTTAGCGCTGCTTGAACAAACAATTCCGACATAAAAAACTCCACGGTAGACTGGCTCTCTTTGTGAGCAGTGTTATAGTAACTCTATCTAAAACACAACCTTACACCGAGTATGAGTTATTTGTCTTTAAACAATATCAACTTTTTAGCGATTTTGATTTGCTTTGTCATTGTCTGCGGTTTAACTATTTTGCTGCGCTTAATGATCCAACGTAGCGCCAACAATCTCCTGGATGACGAGCTCGCACAACGTGACAACTTTGCACTTGGGATCAGCTATGCCAGTCAAGTGACGATGCTGTGTATTTGTGTTGCATACTTATTCAATGACTTAGGCGTGGTGAGGGCACAGGCACACCCTCTGCAAGTGGCCTTACATATAGGGTTGATCATTGCCTTTGTATACTTCGGCCAATGGATCCATCGCAAATGGATTCTGTATCAGTTTGACGAAGAAGAAGCGATTTTAAAGCAAAATATCTGCGCCGCGATGGTGGACTCCGGCATGTTACTCGGTAACACCATATTGGTGCTTGGTTTATATCATTGGGTGCACCCGAAAGGCTGGAGCGATCTATTAGTCGTAGCCCTCGGCTTTATGCTATTGCAGCTGCTTTATACGCTAGATAGTAAAATCAGAGAAAGTCGCTTTGCCAAGTTCAATCAAGGGGCTTCTTTACAACAAAATTTTAATCTCAGAAACACTTCGATTGGTATTCGGTATGCAGGCAAATCCATCGGCCTCTCTTTAGCCATGTATGCGGGGCTGCACAGCGCTCCCTACCATGGAGCAAAAGTGGTAGAAAACTTGTTTTCGGTTGTCATGCATTGCGGTGTAATGTGGCTTTTTCTTTACATTGGTAGTTACGTATTGCTGCATTTATCCTTACCTAAGGTCAATATTGGTCTAGAGGTAGACCACCAAGATAACGTTGGCATCGCATGTCTGGAGTTTGCGGTTTTCTGCTCAATAGGCTATTTACTTATTAACTTGTTTTCGGTGTAACGCAATACTGCATGAATGCTTTAAGTGATGGACTTTTACTGGTAGATAGCAATTGGGATTTTAGCCAAGAACTCGTCGAGCATTTGCAAAATGTGCGCTCTAGCCAAGCCAGTAATATAATTATCGCAGGTGACAACACCAAACAAATGCTAAAGATGATGTTTAAAGAGCAAATAAAAGACTACTGTTATTGTGACTTTGACAATGAAATCAGCGTCTCTGAACTTGCCAGCTATTTGCACCGTCATCATAACATTAATGCTGTGCTGCTCTATTCTCTGGACTATCATTTAGCTACCGAGGAGCAGCGCTTTATTTTTGATTCTCTTCACCCACACCGGTTTTTAATCGAACAAACCCCGCAAGGTTTTCAGATCACTAAACAGCACTCACAAGCATTAATCAATCACTTATCTTGTCATCCGGATACCGCTGGCCTCCCCGACCCTGACTTGATGCTTGCCAAGCTCACCGGGTTACTATGCGGTAAAGCTAAAGTGGCAGGATGATGTAGACTAACCGTGCGCGAGCGCTTACCATTGCCACAAAACAGCAACTGAATAATCGAATTATGCGTATTCCACATATTTATCAAGACTCGCCTTTGGCCATTGGTGTGCCAGTTACTTTGGATGATGACGCCGCAGGACACATAGGCCGAGTGCTTAGAATGACAACCAAAGATAAAGTCAGCCTGTTCAACGGACAAGGCGGCGAGTACCTATGTCAATTAAGTGAAGTTGGGAAAAAGAAAGTTGTTGCTGTACCTGAATCATTTGAAGACAAAAATGTAGAATCTCCACTTGCCATACATCTTGGGCAAGGGATTTCTCGCGGTGATAAAATGGACTTCACAATTCAAAAGTCGGTAGAGCTGGGAGTGAGCGAAATTACCCCTTTGTTTACCACACGCTGCGGCGTTAAATTAAGTGGTGAGCGTCTAGCAAAAAAACACCAGCAATGGCAAAAGATAGCAATTGCCGCGGCCGAGCAATCCGGACGTAATACCATCACTGTTATTAACCCACCGATGGAGTTGTCTGAATGGCTTGCACAGCAAAGCGACGAGTTAAAAGTCACACTACACCCTCGCGCCGAACATTCAATAAAAACACTGCCGTATAGTCAGTCTGGGATCCGCTTTTTAGTGGGGCCTGAAGGCGGCTTTACCGATGAAGAGCTCGATGCTACCGCTCAACAGCGGTTTGTTGATGTCCGTTTAGGCCCACGTGTACTTCGTACAGAAACCGCAGCGCTAACAGTACTGAGCGCACTACAGCTGCAATTTGGCGATTTAGCACTTTAAATACACAGAGCAACCCCCATATCATGGGTAAACTCAGCAAGCGCAATGGGAGCGTCTATGACGATTAAATTAGGGATCATTTCCGATCCAATCAGTGGCTTTAACATTAAAAAAGACACCGGGTTTGCCATGATGCTGGCGGCACAGCAGCGCGGCTATGAATTGTATTACATGGAAATGAATGACCTTTTCTTGTACCAAGGCGTTGCCAAAGCGACCGCGGCAAAAGCGCAGGTATTTGACGATACTTCCCATTGGTATGAACTAGCTGAGAAACAAGAAATCGATTTAGGCGACCTTGACGTTATTTTAATGCGTAAAGATCCACCTTTTGATACTGAATATATTTACGCCACTTATATTCTTGAGCGCGCTGAACTTGCGGGTTCGCTTGTGGTAAATAAACCACAAAGTCTGCGCGACGCCAATGAAAAGCTCTTTACGGCGTGGTTTAGTGAGCATACTCCAGATACTTTGGTTACGCGTAATCAATCACAAATTCGCGAGTTTTTAGCTAAACATGGCGATATCATTCTCAAGCCTTTAGATGGGATGGGCGGCGCGTCTATTTTTAGAGTGAAACAAGATGATGCAAATATTGGCGTGATCTGCGAAACGCTTACCGAGCATGGCTCTCGCTATGCGATGGCGCAAAACTATATTCCAGCCATTAAAGACGGTGATAAGCGCGTGTTAGTGGTAGATGGTAAAGTGATGCCGTACTGCTTGGCTCGCATTCCACAAGGCGGTGAAACTCGTGGTAATCTCGCGGCAGGCGGCCGTGGTGAAGCAAGACCTATTAGCGAATCGGACCGTAAAATTGCCGAAGCCATTGCCCCAACGTTAAAGGCAAAGGGCCTAATATTCGTTGGCCTAGATATCATTGGCGATAAGCTCACCGAAATCAACGTCACCGCACCAACTTGCGTAAAAGAAATTGAAGCGGCGTATGACATTTCAATTATGGATAAGTTTTATGATGCGATCGAGCGAAAACTCGACCATACTAAAAACTAACCATTAAGGGGGTCTGGTTATGAAATCACTCGCTAATCACTTTTTAGTGGCAATGCCCAGCATGGACGACCCTTTTTTCAATCATACGGTAACCTATCTTTGTGAACACAGCGAAGATGGCGCGATGGGGTTGGTGGTAAACCACCCTATCGATATCACCGTGGGCGAATTGCTTGATCAAATTGATATCGATAACGACAAATCTAGCCAAGCGGCTAAGGTAAATATCTACGCAGGTGGGCCTGTTCATACCGACAGAGGCTTTGTATTACATACGCCAAAGTTTGGTTACGCCTCAAGCCAAGAGCTTAGTTCCGAAATTATGATCACCACATCAAAAGATGTTTTAGCCTCTTTAACGTCATCACACTCTCCCGAAGGATTTATCATCACCTTGGGCTACGCCGGATGGGTAAGTGGTCAGCTAGAGAAAGAACTGAAAGAAAACACTTGGTTAGTCGTCGAGGCTGACCCCGAAATCATATTTAATACGCCACCCGAAAAGCGTTGGGAAAAAGCAGTGCAAATGCTTGGTTTCGACGTTGCACAATTAAGCTCGCAAGCGGGTCATGCGTAACTAGCCTGTCATTTTGAGCTTAGGTTAATAAACGAAGTATTCATGGAAATCAAAAAAGAAAAAGTGCCTAAAGGTAAACGTAGCATCATCGGTTTTGACTTTGGCACTAAAAGTATCGGCTTGGCTATCGGCCAAGAAATCACCGCAACCGCATCAAGCTTAGGTGCAGTTAAGGCAAACGATGGTATTCCAAATTGGGATGACATCGCGGTATTCATTAACGAGTGGCAACCTGATTTATTAGTGGTTGGCTTACCACTGAATATGGATGGTACCAATCAAGATTTAACATTCAGAGCAAAAAAGTTTGCTAACCGCTTGCATAACCACTTCCGGTTGCCGGTAGAAACACAAGATGAGCGCTTGACGACAGCTGATGCCAGAGCACGTTTATTTGAACAAGGTGGCTATAAGAATCTCGCAAAAGGTAAGGTAGACGGCATGTCCGCTTGTATCATTCTCGAAAGCTACTTTGAGGCAATGTGGGAATAGCCTGCCTAACTCTTGGGCCTGTTGAGCTTTATTTTCCACCAAGTGAATTGATATTCATACACGGCATAGTCGGTGTAGCAATAACACACTAAAAATATCAATCTAGCGCCGACCTTTAATATCAAAAATTCAGTACTGATATTAAAGGTACGGCTAACTGTCTGTAAAAGTCCATCATATTTAACGGACTCTCAACGCTTTCAATCACCAGCAGTAAGGCAACTCTTATTCCTCTAAACACTATGGTGAAGTCGCCATTTTTGTACACCTAGCAGAGCAACTCTAGCCACGAGCAGGAGTATGAATGACTAGCGGCTCTCCTGTACGGGGTTTACGACTTGGTACTTATCCAAATCAGGTATTAACCCAGCTTGCTGATATGCGTTAGTGATCCGGCCTTGCTCACGAAGTATTGCAAGACCTTTTTGTAATGCAGCAAACGCTCGTTCACCTTCTGGATGAAGCCGAGACACCGCAAAGTGCCTGCTGTCGTTTAACAGCACGACTAGATGCTCATTAGCAATGAGCTCAACATCTTCCAAAACAAAACGATTATCTAGCTTCGGCATAAGCGGCATCAACATAAAGTCGACCCAACCTTTGCTCACCATACGCGCTTGTGACATCCAATCGGATTCAGCATGAAGTTGTTTAAGCGGAAGTAACTCCAAGGTTTGCCAGTCGGTCTGCCATTTAGGGTTGGATACCGAAGTTAGCTGGGTGAGCCCTTGCTCCTCTTTTAGCTGCTTTACTTTTTGATTATCTATCCCGTGATAAATACCAGCAAAATACTGACCTTTTTGAATAACCGGCTCACTGATAAAAAGCAGCCGACCTTTATTTTCAAGGTCTGCTTTCCAATAGCTATCAAAGTGAAGCAGTTGCTCTCCTTTTTCAAGCAAATTGGATTCACGAAAACTGACGAAACCTGGAGTAAAGATAAACGTTTTATCGAAGCCACCTTTTTGCAAGGCTTGCTGTGCTACCACCATATCGACAACATCACGGCGTAAATACTGGCCACTAAAATCGGTAATTTTTGTGACGTCGCGTTCACCAACAAAACGTTGATAATCAGCGAGGACATCATCTCTAATAAAAACATTAAGTGCTTCGCTGGCATTAAGTACACCAGCAAAGCTCAGCACGAAAGTGAAGAATAGGTAGCTACGTTTAGTTCTTCGAATCCAACCCATCTACCGTAACCCCTTGTAGGAAGCCCGCACCTTTTTGTTCATTATTTTGCAGCTTGATCATCAGGCGCAGATCGTTTGGCGAGTCAGCATGATGCAGGGCATCGGCATAGTTGATCCGCTGCTGCTTATAAAGCTCAAACAATGCTTGATCAAAGGTTTGCATGCCCATGTCTTTCGATTTTGCCATTGCCTCTTTAATTGAGCCAATATCGCCTTTTTTAATAAGCTCGGCAACGAGTGGGGAGTTAAGTAGTACTTCAATGGCGGCTTCTCGGCCTTCGCCCTTTGAAGAAGGCACAAGTTGTTGCGCCACAATAGCACGTAAGTTCAGCGCCAAATCGTACTTCAGTTTATCGTGCTTTTCTTTAGGGACTAAGTGCATGATACGGTCAATGGCCTGATTGGCATTATTGGCGTGCAAGGTTGCAACGCATAAATGCCCCGTTTCAGCAAAGCTCAGTGCATACTCCATGGTTTCTTGCGAGCGAATTTCACCAATTAAAATAACATCTGGCGCTTGGCGTAATGAGCTTTTTAAGGCAGATTCAAAACTGTCAGTATCAATGCCCACCTCACGCTGAGTAATGATGCTTTTTTGGTGTTGATGCACAAATTCGATGGGATCTTCAATGGTCAAAATGTGGCCACGTTGGTTACGATTACGATAACCGAGCAGTGCTGCAAGCGAAGTTGACTTACCCGTGCCCGTACCACCTACAAATAACACCAAGCCACGTTTGGACATGATCACATCGGTCAGTACCGACGGCAAACCTAGCTCGTTGACATCAGGAATAGCAGTAACGATACGGCGGATAACCATGCCCGCACAATCCCGTTGCCAAAATGCTGAAACACGAAAACGCCCGATATCGTTAGCAATCGCAAAGTTGCACTCTTTAGTGTTAAAGAATTCTTGCTTTTGCTTGTCGCTCATAATCGAGGTAACAAGATTCAGTGACTGCTCGGCATCTAAGCTTTCTTCACTTAACGCTCTAAGTTCGCCATCAATTTTGGCGCTCACCGCAAGCCCTGCCGAGACGAATAAGTCGGATGCTTGCTGATTTGCCATCGTTTGCAAAAACGGTTCTATATTCATCGCTACACCACTACTTAATAGCCGCTATTAAACTGATTTTTGTCATGCGCTTTTGCACGCGCATCTTGCTGTGTGATCAAACCACGGTTTAATAAATTTGTAAGGCATTGATCCATGGTCTGCATACCGTGCATTGCACCGGTTTGAATTGCCGAATACATCTGTGCAATCTTGTCTTCACGAATAAGGTTACGAATAGCAGGGATCCCGAGCATGATTTCATGCGCTGCTATGCGCCCGCCGCCAACTTTTTTCACCAGTGTTTGTGAAATCACCGCTTGTAGCGACTCTGACAGCATAGATCGCACCATGTCTTTTTCTTCACCTGGGAACACATCCACAATACGGTCGATGGTTTTAGGTGCTGAGGTAGTATGCAAAGTACCAAATACTAAGTGGCCTGTTTCCGCGGCAGTTAGCGCTAAACGAATGGTCTCAAGATCACGTAATTCACCAACTAAAATAACGTCAGGGTCTTCACGGAGTGCACTTCTCAGCGCCGCGTTAAAGCTGTGTGTGTCTCTATGTACTTCACGTTGGTTAATAAGGCTTTGCTTGTTGTCGTGAACAAATTCTATCGGGTCTTCGATGGTTAGAATATGGTGATGTTTGTTGTTATTAATATAATCCACCATCGCAGCCAGGGTGGTTGATTTACCAGAACCTGTCGGGCCGGTTACCAATACTAAGCCACGTGGGTTGTCGGAAATTTTGGTAAAAATGTCTGGTGCCCCCAAATCATCTAAGCTCAGCACTTGATTTGGAATGGTACGGAACACCGCAGCAGGACCACGATTTGAATTAAAGGCGTTAACACGAAAACGCGCCAGATTTGGCACTTCGAACGAGAAATCTACCTCAAGGTTTTGCTCATAGTCACGACGTTGATTATCATTCATAATATCGTAGATGAGGCTGCTGACGTCTTTTGCTTCTAACGGCGGGATATTCACCCGACGTACGTCCCCGTCAACGCGGATCATAGGGGAAACACCTGAAGAAAGGTGTAAGTCAGATGCTTTGTGTTGAACACTAAAAGCCAATAATTCTGTAATATCCATTTATAACTCCACAATGAGCACTAGTACTATATGGTTACAATAGCAGAACGCTTAGATAACGCCTACGGCAGGATAGAAAAAGCCAAACAAAACTGTCAATTCAGCGAAACAGTACAATTACTCGCGGTTTCTAAAACCAAACCTATCGCCGATATTGAGGCTGCAATTGCGGCAGGTCAAACCCAATTCGGTGAATCTTACGTACAAGAAGCGGTTGATAAAGTTGCCTATTTTAAACAAAACAAAGCGCTTGAATGGCACTTTATTGGTCCAATCCAGTCCAATAAATCAAGATTAGTCGCCGAAAACTTCCATTGGGTACAAAGCGTGGATAGAGAGAAAATCGCACGCAGGCTAAATGAGCAAAGACCAACAAACTTAAAGCCACTCAAGGTGCTATTGCAGGTCAATATTAGCGGTGATGACAACAAATCAGGTTGTCATCCCAATGAGGTTGATACGCTCGCGCAGTTTATTAATGACTGTCGTCAATTGGAGCTTCGTGGCTTGATGACTATCACTGAGCAAACCGATGATAAACAAAAGCAATTACAATATTTCCAGCAAATGCGCGCTTGCTTTGATAGACTAAAGGACCAATATCAACAGCTAGATACCTTATCGATGGGAATGAGTGGCGATTTAGACACTGCGATTGCAGCAGGTTCCACTATGGTTCGCATTGGTACTGATATTTTTGGCAAACGACAGTGAGGTGAATAACACAATGTCAAACAAGACAATTGCATTTATTGGAACGGGAAATATGAGCTATGCCATTATCGGTGGCATGATCAAAAGTGGCTTTGACGCGCAGTCTATTATTGCCACCAACCGCAATGCAGAGAAACTTGCCAAAGTCGCAGAGCAATTATCGGTAAAAACAACACAAGATAATCTAGAAGCAGTCGCCGCGGCTGACGTCATTGTCTTGTCTGTAAAACCACAGATGATGGCCGAGCTGTGTCAGACCTTTCAAGATGCAGATATTGATATTAGCAATAAACTGTTTATCTCTGTCGCCGCCGGAATTACCGTTGCACGACTGAGAGAAATGCTCGGCCAACCGGTAAAAATGGTGCGCTGTATGCCTAACACGCCATCGTTGCTTGGACGCGGTGTGTCTGGCTTGTATGGCGTCGACATCAGCGATGAAGAAAAAGACTATGTTGAGCAAGTATTTTCATCCACAGGTATTGCCCTGTGGCTTGATGAAGAGTCGAAAATCAACGACGTTATTGCGGTAACAGGTTCGTCTCCAGCGTATTTCTTCTTATTTATGGAAGCCATTGAAGAAAAGGCTAAAGCCCTAGGTTTTAGTCCTGAGGAAGCCAGAAAGCTTGTGCAGCAAACTGCGCTAGGCGCGGCTGAAATGGCATTATCGCAACCTGAAATTAGCATTGCTCAGCTACGCGCTAACGTCACCTCTAAAGGTGGCACAACCCACGCAGCCGTTGAGCATTTAAAAGCACAGCAATTACCAAAAACCGTAGCGGACGCGATGGATGCATGTATCGCGCGCGCTGAAGCAATGGAAAAAGAAATCTAAAGGTGACCAATGAATGCCATGCAATTTTTAGTCGGGATCGTATTTGATCTATTTTTAATGGTCGTATTACTACGATTCTGGTTGCAGCTTGTCAAAGCGGACTTTTATAACCCGCTAAGCCAAGCGGTTGTTAAAGCAACCTCTTTTGCCGTGAACCCACTGAGAAAAATCATTCCGGGCGTGGGCGGTTTAGATCTTGCCTCTTTGGTGCTGGCATTCATTATTGGTTTTGCCAAAATGGCGACGCTGATGGTGTTATTCGGTGGTTACTTTGACGCTTTAGGCGCGCTGATTGGTGGCGCTATTACGGTAGTAAAAGAAGCATTTAGTCTGGTGTTCTGGATCCTTATTATTCGTGCCATTTTAAGTTGGGTAGCGCAAGGCTACAATCCAGTTGCCGCCGTGTTCGAGCAATTAACAGAGCCGATGCTAAGACCTATTCGTAAAGTGATCCCACCGCTAGGCGGACTGGACTTATCTATTTTAGTCCTAATTATCGGCATGCAATTTTTGCAGATCCTAATGATGGATTTACTGAGATAGGAGCATCCCAATGAAACCATTTATTATTGTGTTAATGATGCTGCTTGCACCGGGCGTATTCGCTCAAGATGAACAAGGCGGCCAATTTAAAGACTTAGGTCCTTGGGAAGTGCATTATATCGCCTTCCCGTCTACCTTTGTTCAGCCCACAATTGCAAAAGCGTATGGCTTAATTCGTAGTGGTAACAAAGCGATTGTGAATATCTCGGTCTTGGCCGACAAGCCAGGAAAACCAGCAGTTAAGGCACGCGTTGCAGGTAGCGCCAAAAACTTACTTGGTAAAACCGTACAGCTAGAGTTTAAAGAAGTCGTAGAAGGTGAGGCAATATACTATCTTGCCCAATTAGATTACGACGATGAAGATATTTTTCGTTTCGACATTGAGATCAGTGAAGGTAAGCAAAGCCGCAAACTCACGTTCTCACAAAAGTTTTATGTAGAGTAGAGAAAATATGTCAAATAAAGTGGTACTTGCCACGGGTAACCAAGGTAAAGTCAAAGAGCTTAGCGCGATGCTAAATCAGTATGACATTGAGGTATTACCGCAAAGTGATTTCAAGGTGCCAGAGGTTGCAGAAACCGGCACTACCTTTGTGGAAAACGCCATTATCAAGGCACGTCATGCAGCTAAGGTTTCTGGCTTGCCTGCCATTGCCGATGACTCAGGCCTTGAGGTAGACGCGTTAAACGGCGCACCTGGAGTATATTCAGCGCGTTATGCTGGCGCAAACGCCGACGACCAAAAAAATATTGAGCACTTACTCGCAGCGCTTGGTGAACAAACTGAGCGCAGCGCCCGTTTTTGGTGCGTTCTAGTTTATATGCGCCACGCTGACGACCCTACGCCGATTATTTGTCAGGCAAGTTGGGAAGGTGAAATCACCACAACGCAACAAGGCCGAGAAGGGTTTGGTTACGACCCAATCTTTAAGGTACAAGGTTTAGACTGCACATCAGCAGAGCTAACCAAGGAAGAAAAAAACGCAATCAGCCATAGAGGACAGGCACTTAAACAACTCGTCAGTCACTTTCAAGGCCTCGCGTGAAACTACCTCCATTAAGTCTTTATGTGCACGTACCTTGGTGCGTGCAAAAGTGTCCTTACTGTGATTTCAACAGCCATGGTAAAAAGGGCGATATTCCTGAAACGGAATATATTCAACATTTGCTCCACGATATCAAAGCCGATCTTCACTATGTTCAGGGCCGCAAACTCAGTAGTATTTTTATTGGCGGTGGCACCCCTAGCCTGCTTTCAGGTGAAGCGTACCGCTATTTACTCAGTGAAATTGAGGCGCTAATTGGTTTTGAGGATGACATTGAAGTCACTTTAGAAGCAAATCCAGGCACAGTTGAGACAGATCGTTTTAAGCATTATGTTGCGGCTGGCATCAATCGTATTTCGATAGGCGTGCAAAGCTTACAACAGGAAAAGCTCACTCAACTTGGTCGTATTCATGGCGAACAAGAAGCGCTCAACGCCGCACAAGAAGCCCATCAAGCAGGGTTAAATAGCTTTAATCTTGATTTGATGCATGGCCTTCCCAATCAATCGGTTAGCGATGCCTTAAGTGATTTAGAAAAAGCCATTGCGATGGCACCGCCACACCTTTCTTGGTATCAATTAACCATTGAGCCAAATACGCAGTTTGCCTCTAAGCCTCCGGTTTTACCTGAGGATGAAACACTGTGGGACATCCAAGAACAAGGTCAGGCATTACTTGCGGAGCACGGCTACCAGCAATATGAGATCTCAGGCTATGCCAAAGCGGGATTTCAATGTCGACATAACTTGAATTATTGGCAATTTGGCGATTATCTTGGGATCGGCTGTGGTGCGCATGGCAAAATCACTTTGCCTGAGCAGCAACAGATCTTAAGAACCGTAAAGGTAAAACACCCTCGTGGCTATATGGATCTGAGTAAACCCTATTTGTATGAGCAGTGGCATGTTGTAAGCGATGACAGACCATTTGAGTTTTTTATGAATGTGTTCCGTTTAAAAACTGCCGCATCAAAACAACAGTTTATTGACTACACTGGTCTTGAACTTAGCGCTATTGCAACGCAAATTGCTGAGGCCGTAGATAAGGGTTTGATTGAGGAAACCAACGATTCATGGCTAGTTACAAATAAAGGCCACCGATACCTCAACGATCTGCTAGAGTTATTTGTTTAATATAGAAATTATGCGGGTGATATTCACTGCAACCCGCATGAAAACCGCCATTCGGCAACATATAATAAAAGGGTATAAAATGCGTAAATTAACCATTTTAGCAGCAGCGGTAAGCGTCGCGCTTTTTGCTGGCTGTCAACAAACCACACACTCTCCAGCACCTGCTCCAAAAGCTGAACAACAAGTCGTAAAAAGTGAAGTAGAAAAGGCGAACGCACTTTTTGAAGCGTCGTTTACCCGTGGCGTAATGCGTAGCCCAGTTTACCAAACTTATATGGGTATCAAACAAGACTACGACAAGTGGGATGACGGCAGCGAAGCGCGCCAACTTGAAGATCTTGAACTGACGAAACAAGACTTAGCTGCGCTTAATGCAATTGATCGAAATAAGCTAGATGCCAATACGCAAGTGAGCTACGACTTATTCAAGCAAGGTCTTGAAAACACCATTGCAGATTTTAAATGGCGTTATCACTCATATCCGGTAAATCAGATGTATGGTACGCACTCAATGGTGCCTGCATTTTTAATCAACCAGCACCAAATTACCGATGTCAAAGATGCCAAAGCGTATATTTCACGTTTAAACGGCGTACCGGCTGTATTTGATCAGCTCATCGTTGACTTAAAAGCGCGTGCGGATAAAGGTATTATTGCACCAAAATTCGTTTTCCCTCACGTCATTGAATCAAGTGAAAATATCATTAAAGGTGCGCCATTTGCTGCGGGTGACGACTCAACGTTACTGGCTGACTTCAAACGCAAAGTAGCAACACTTGAAATCAGTGAAGACGAGAAATCAGCGCTGGTAAAAGAAGCAACAGATGCGCTAACAACAGCAGTAAAGCCTGCTTATAACAAGTTGATTGGTTACCTACATAAACTTGAGAAAAAAGCAGACAAACGTGACGGTGCGTGGAAATTTCCTAACGGCGAAAAATTTTATAATAACGCCCTAGCACGTACGACAACCACAGCATTAAGCGCTGAAGAAATTCACGAAATCGGTTTATCTGAAGTGGCGCGTATTCATGACGAAATGCGAGCAATCAAAGAAAAAGTGGGCTTCAAAGGCGATTTAAAAGCCTTTATGGAGTTCATGAAAACCGACAAACAGTTTTACCTTCCCAATACAGAAGCTGGTAAGGCACAATATTTAGCCGAAGCCAAAGCGATGATCGATAATATGAAGTCACGCTTGGATGAGCTGTTTATCGTTAAGCCAAAAGCGGACATGATAGTAAAACGCGTAGAGGCATTCCGCGAAAAATCTGCAGGTAAAGCTTTCTACCAGCAACCCGCGCCTGACGGCTCACGTCCTGGTGTTTACTATGCAAACCTTTACGACATGGAAGCGATGCCAACTTACCAAATGGAAGCCTTGGCTTATCACGAAGGTATTCCGGGTCACCACATGCAGATCGCGATTGCTCAAGAGCTAGAAGATATGCCTAAATTCCGTAAGTTTGGTGGCTACACTGCATACATCGAAGGTTGGGGCTTATATTCTGAACTTGTACCAAAAGAAATGGGTTTATACGAAGACCCCTATTCAGACTTTGGTCGCTTAGCGATGGAATTATGGCGTGCATGCCGCTTAGTTGTAGATACAGGGATCCACGCAATGAAGTGGACACGTCAAGAAGGTATTGATTACTACGTAAACAACACACCAAATGCTAAGTCAGATGCAGTGAAGATGGTAGAGCGCCATATTGTTATGCCTTCACAAGCCACTGCGTACAAAGTGGGGATGTTGAAGATCCTAGAACTTCGTGAAGCCGCTAAGAAAGAACTAGGCGATAAGTTTGATATTCGTGAGTTCCACGACGTCGTACTGAAAAATGGCCCAGTTCCACTAAACGTGCTTGAATCATTTGTTGATGAGTGGGTCGCGAGCAAAAAAGACTAACTCCTACTGCCAATGAACCGAATAAAAGCCAGCATGATTAGTCATGCTGGCTTTTTTTACTTTATTTACCTTATATAAGCTGTATTCAGATAAGCAAATCGGTATAAGAAATAACGACCGCTAGAGCGCAAGTTGTTATTCCATGCTGAGATTACTCTTCTATAAAATTAAACTCTGTTCCAGTTAAAATAATATGCAAGCAGGCACCGCCATGCGCAGGGCTTTGCATTTTGATTTCGCCCTTCAACTTCTGTGTTACTAAGTTATATACAATACTCAAGCCAAGCCCTGTCCCCCCCGAAAAACGCTTTGAAGTAACGAAAGGCTCAAATATAGCGGGCAATAACTCTTTATCTATACCGGCACCATCATCTTTAAAATAAAAATGGATATAGTCATTAATTAACACGGTAGATACCACAATATTGAGCTTTTGCCCGTCAATCTTGGCGTGCTTGATGCAGTTGTTAATACTGTACCCAACAACTTGGCTAAACACCGACGGGTAGCTTATTAAAGTTAAGTTTTCGGGGATTTCGAGTTCAATGGCATAGTCTTCTTGGTTTAATTCTGATTGGTAGCAATCAAAGACATTTTTAACTAAATGCTTAAGGTTGAACGTACTCTTTTCTTCAAACTCTCGATTCACTGCCACTAGCTTAAAATCATCTACTAACGAGGCTGTGCGGTGGAGGTTATTTTCTAATAAATATAGCGCGGCTTCTGCCTCAGTAATTAGTGTCGTCAAGGTTTGCCGCTGTAACTTCCCAAGTTCAAGTTGCGATTTTAGTGTCGCGACTTGCTCTTTTAAATGCGATTGACTGGTAATAGCAACACCAAGCGGCGTATTAAGCTCATGAGCAAAGCCACTCACCATATTTCCTAAACTCGCCATTTTGGCTTCTTCGATTAAGCGTTGCTGCGCTGCGCTTAGGCGCGCAAGCAAGGTTTCAATAAATGCTAATAGGTCATCGAGTTGATGAGCAATTTGTGCAATCTCATCGTTACCGTCAATATTCACCCTTAAGCTAAAGTCTTCAAGCTTAGCAACTTTTACGAGTACTTTATTGATAGCCAGTATATGCCGTGTGACTTTGCTATTTTGATAATTCAGTAAGATAAGCACAGCAATATTCATCAGTACAATTAAAATGAGGCCATATAAAATGATACTTTCTTTACGTTCTTGCGTAACGGCTTGGGTACGGATTGATACCAGTTCAAACTGGCTTCTTAATTTTTGCTTCTCGGTGAATAGCTCCGCACGTACGCCTTCACCATCGTGCAAACCTAGCTTTCGCAAAATAGCAACATAGCTTGCAAAACCCGCTTCATAACGTTTAAGCAAGTTGCTTATCTCTTCACTAAGCGCACTGTCTTTGATTAGTTGCTCAGCATGCATGACAAGTTGTTCATGCTGCTGTAAATAACTTAAGTCAGCTCTTAACAAAAAGTCTTTTTCTCGACGCCTTAACTCCAATATGGCAATTTCCAACTGAGGCATAGCCTTACCAGAAATTCGCTCCTGCAAAGCATGGGCGCTACGTCTGAAATCACCATAAATACCTGCATTTTCGTCATAGCCGAGTTGCTCATGCAAACGGATAAGTTCGTCTAGTTTACTAAAGTAGGTTTTTGACAGTTCATCGAGTTGTAATAGCAAAGGCAGCAAGGCCTCTTCATTGGCCATAGAGTTAAGCAAGCTACTAAAGCTATCCTGATAGCTGTACTTTAATTGCGGGATGGCAGAAACATCATCTTTTTGTGCTCGAATAAGAATATGCTCTTCTTGATCCATGGTTCGTTGTAGAGCGGTTTGCAGCTGAGTAAGTTGTGCGGTAAGGCGGGCACTACGACTCACTTCGTAATACAAAAACCAGCTGACAAAAATGATCACAATCGCAGAAGTCAACGCGGCAATTTTGAAAAATAGAACTGACTGCTTTAGCTGCACGGCACATTCTCACTTAATTGATACTCTGTAAGCTTAGTATAGTTCTATTGGGTTTCCTGATTTGTTTCCAAAAACTCACTTTCTTGTTGTCGTTGCGACAGGTTTTTATCGTAATACATACTGTGATCGGCGCGAGCCATGAGTTCCGAAACACTATCTTGATTTGCTGAAGGGAAAGCATAGCCAACGCTTACCGTCGCTTGAATAGTGTGCCTATCAATTTGTAGCGGTTGCTTTTCAACCTGCTCCTTAATATTTTTTATAATTGAGTTAACCAAAGCGTCCTCTGACACTCTGTGCAAAATAATAACAAACTCGTCCCCCCCCAATCGCGCGATAAAATCATACACACGCACTGAGTTCATCAAAATTGACGAGACATGGAGTAACAGCTTATCTCCCACTTCATGACCAAACTTATCGTTTACTTGTTTAAAATTATTTAGATCGAGGTTAAGCAGCACAAATGACGGTTGCTCTGAACGACCAAGTAACGTATTGAGTTGTCTAATCGCATAGCGACGGTTGGGCAACTTAGTTAAATCATCTTGCAACGAGGCGGTATGTGCTAAGTGATACGATCGATAGAGCACTAATAACGAGAGAAACAATATTGAGGCAACAGCAGTAACCAAAATCTGTGCTTGTTGCCTTGCTTTTGCATAAGTGCTCTCGTCAATTTGATAATCAGCCACAAGCTGCCACTCACCAGATGGTAAGTTGATTGGGATGACTAAATCTGGTGTTTCAAACAAGGTAGCAGAGCCATAAAAGGCATCCCCCTGTTCACCGAGTCCATCTCGACCTCGAATCGCTAAAGTGGCACTGTCCAATTCGTTAATGCCACTGTATTCAAGCAGCTTCTGATAATCTAGAACCACACTAATCGCGCCCCAGTAGTTTTCATTCCTCGGATAATCCGAAAACACAGGAAACCTCGCTATCAACGCTTCACCGCCTTGCACTAGCTGTAATGGACCGGCGATAAATACCTTTTGAGAGGTTCTTGCAATTTCAACAGTGCGAAATTGTTCAGGGTTAGTGCGAAAATCGAAACCGATAGCCGCTCGGTTCCCTTCAACTGGATAGACATGACTAATGATATTATTTGGTGCGAGACCGACATGGCGAATCAGCGTCGACTTTTCAACGGCTTTAGCAACCACATGAGACCAATGCTCAATTGCAAAGTCAGGATCAATTGTAACAAAGGTCGCTAAACTCTCAGCCAGATAGGTGTCCATAAATATGGCGTTTTCAATTTTAGCGCGGACAAGTGAAATGTTAGACCTTACCGTTTCGGTTCTTTCGCTTACTTCCTGAACCACAATAGAGTGAGAAATAAGCTTTACCGCGTAGAAAGTCAAACCCCAGAATACAGCAGTAAACAGCGATAACATCACTATGGTTTGCTTTTCTA
Organism: Pseudoalteromonas sp. NC201; assembly: GCF_002850255.1. Classification (NCBI taxonomy): domain Bacteria; kingdom Pseudomonadati; phylum Pseudomonadota; class Gammaproteobacteria; order Alteromonadales; family Pseudoalteromonadaceae; genus Pseudoalteromonas; species Pseudoalteromonas sp. NC201. The sequence goes on along the minus strand of NZ_CP022522.1, from coordinate 776,984 downwards.
CAGTTACCTTCATCGCCTCTCTTGCCCAATAAAATTTAGCTGCTTAAATCTACAATAAACCAATTTAATTACAAAAGCATAGGCAATTTACCGAAAACCGCCAGTTTTGTGAGGAAGAAAAAGCCCTTCAAAAAATTGAAACTCGAAGAGTAGAGCTAAGCATAGATCCGTTATGTTGTTAAAAGATTAGCTATCATTTATCCGCCCACAATCGAGTCATCGTAAGTGTAACGCAACAACTGAATTTCCGTTCATCTATACCTTACCAATAAAACACCAATACATAGCACCACCAAAAAAAGACTGTACATAGAGTAAATATAGGTCCAGTCACCTTGAGTGAACAATAAGCTAAGCCGGGTTCCGTCGTTTAAAAATACAACATTAGATAATGAAAATAAGGCCGCGCAATAAAAATAGTAAGGCTGCTGCCTTTGACTCGCGAGTGCAGAGATAAACATTGAAAGTAAAGTGAGGTAAAACCCAATAACAGACGGCGCACCGGGCTGCATGCTTGGATAATGTGCAACGATAGAAAGAAAGACTGCCACTCCGCCAATAATTTTATAAATCAAAATCATATCCTTTGAAAATGTAACCAAGCATCCTGTATGTAAACGAATTAAAGTATGTAGAAATCGCTTTCTGCGTGCAAGCGCCTACCTAACAATAAAACAAATCCATTAAGATACGGTGCCAAATACCACACAAAACCTTAGCTGCACAAATCAGAACAAGGAAAATTGCAGACGCTAAAGCAACTTCACACCAAAACGCTCCTAATCACTTGTGAGATAGTATCTAGATTCTTCAAGCGTGGTTCTACCTCGATCACTTCAAGTCCCTTTATAGCCTCTATATCATCCATAAAAAAGGCAGAATCGTATCGCCCTGTAGTTTTACTCTTTACATAAACTAAAAAGTAACAGTGTTGATGTGCCTGATCGAGCCTACGCAAAAAGTCTATTTCTTCCGCAGTTATATTTGGTTTCACTAGCGAATGAATTTTGGATACAAAAACATGTTTTATGTAAACCACCTGTTGACCTTTGGTATATTTAGAAATATCGTGTAACCCTTAGCCCGGCACGGCTGTGACTACAACTTCATCAATTTTTAGTAAACTTAGCATGTTCATTTTCTGTTTTAATGTTTCAACTTTATTGTTAACATTATGTTTAATTAGATGCGCAAAAGTCTCCGCATCATAGAAAAAAGGAAAAGGACGTGATTAATGGCGATGATTTAAAAGCAATGAGAAGAAAGGCCGGTATCTCTCAAGAGCAAATGGCAAAAAAGCTTGGATGCGATCGTAAAACCATTAGTAACTATGAGCTAGACGTAAGCGATATAAGATCAAAGCAACTTTTTCAGTGATTTATGTTCTGCAAAATAGATGCTAAATCTTTACTTAATCAGGTCAAGCAAATTAGCAGTGATTTGAATAGTTCTGCAAAGACAAAAATACAGGATGATGAATAATGAAAAAGGTTAAACTTCTTGATTTGATAAGCCGCATTTACTTTTTTTTATTTAGAGTTGGCGTCAATACAGCAGAGTTTAAAAAATTAGCAACTGCTAGCGTTGTGACTAATCAAAACTTGCTACATTCAGAAAGTATACAATCTGTAGTCGGCGGAAATAGCGCCGTAAAGCCTCGCAGAAAAAATACCGTTGACTCCAGTAATGCTGAAATTATTCCAATAGACAGCTTTATAGGGTAAGTAATGAAACTCTCACATTTGATTTTGCTTAGCATTGTTTCTATTGCCATTTTTTACATTCAACTTTGGGATCACCGGATCGTTATCCCCCTTTGCCTAATGATACTTGGAACTTGCATGATATATGGCTCTTGCATAAAAGAAATTAACATGATTCATATTTCAGGTATTATGTTTACTTTTACAGCATTGAGTCATGTAATATTCGAATTTGGCTTGATAAACTACACAGTACCATCTGAGAATCAACTCTTACAAGGAACAATAATCTATGGAGCTCAGCTTTTATTTAATATAGTTACAGCTCTACTTTTGATTTTTAGAGTACAGTTTTCGCGCTCAATATCTCAGTCCAAAGATGTTGCATTGACATATTTTGATGGAATATTTCATTGGTTTTTTCTTTACATGGGCTTAATGAACCTATTAGCTATGCTAGAAAACATTGCATGGTCATACTTTGAAATGAAATCTTGGACATTTATATACGACAATTTTGAGGGGCTGATTTATGTCGCATGGTCAATATGTTGTGGTACAGTGTTAACCATGATGATTTGCGGAGCAAAATCATACACCCCACAAGAATCTGAACTTTCATGAGCCGTAAAAACCAGATTTCTCTCTGGTTTTTTTGCTTTTGTATTCACAAGCTGTAGTAAGTAGAACCTCTATGCTCTGATGATAGGTTTTAACGCCCATCCAAGTGCCACGACTTACGATTCTTTGATGCCCAAAGAATCGTTGCGCAAATGAAAAGGCACTTCCAACATCACACTGTACCCTCTCTATTTCATCACAAAAGCATAACTTCTCGGCGGGTGAACCGCCTCCCACAAAACTATTTGCACCGTGGACTAAGAACACTCTACGCTGATAGTTTTTTCAATACTTTCAAGCAACTTTACTGCTAAAACCTTAGAAGATCTCACAAGCGACTTATTTCCCCCTTCATCACACCCGAAAAACATAAGCTGATATGCAATGTGCCGACAGGATGTCGGCTAAGTATTGTCTGGCACATGGACGTGCCTTACAAGACGGTTGCACTATATCAGTTTAGGGTTTGAGGATTGAGTGTGATGCTGGGGCGACGTTTTCTTGGTTCGTTCTTTTTCGTCGTTTAAAAAGAATGAACGAGAAGCGCATGGATGCGCTTTGATATTAAACATGGAGGTTTATGTTGCTAACGACTGGTAGCTCGAAATTTACCGTAAAGTCAGCCCGTCCTCCTGACGGATTTCGACACCCATCCATGGGCTACGACATACTTTTCTTTGATGCCCAAAGAACAAGTAAGCAAAAGAAAAGGCACTCCCAACATCACACTGACTCCTCAAGTAAATTGCCAATATGAACGTCACCTCGGTGTAAGGGCCATCCTTGGCCCTGTCACCGCTTTTCACGCATCCATGCGTTGAAATGACTCATTGGCAATTTACTTTCGGGTGTGATGAGGGAGACACAAGGCGCTGATAAATTCTTGTGGTGCTTGCAAGCAACTATGTTTCTGATGGCTTTGTGGACAGCTAACAGACAACTTATTTCCCCCTTCATCACACCCGAAAAGCATCAGCCGATATGCAATGTGCCGACAGGATGTCGACCAAGTCTTGTCTGGCACACGGACGTGCCTAAAAAGGCGGTTGCACTATAATCGGCTTAGGATTTGAGGACTAAGTGTGATGCTGGGGCGACGTTTTCTTGGTTCGCTCGATCGCGTCGTTTCAAAAGAATGAACGAGGAGCGCATGGATGCGCTTTGATATTAAACATGGAAGTTTATTTTGCTAAGAAGTAAAACGCCGACACCCACCATTATTCGTAGCTACCATTGTTTGATTTCCTCAATCCTTTGATATCGCTCCAGCTCATATTCAGGAAGTGCAAGCCGTTATCGGCAACCCCAGCAAAGACACCTTACTTGATAATATAGCCATTGCACTCGGTGATACCGATAGACCTATTTCGCCCACACTCTACTACCCTGAAATCTATCAAGATCTTTAACTCGCCTTTGCAGTACCCAATGAGCAACAGCCAGAATTACTCAAGCAATTTGCAAAAAATTGATACAGCAAGTTAGAGGGCTTGGCGGACTGGTTTGATAATCACAACTGTGAATGCGAATTCGAGTACACGGATTATTATGCTGGTTATTGGTGCTTTGAATTGGCTTTAGTCGCTAATGTTCTAGAAATATCAAAAAAGTCCTTGGCAGATAGCGTTTATGTAACGGTTGATTTAATTAAAAATTAACGCTTAATCTTTAAACTAAATCAACATCAGAGCCTGCAAAAGCGAATCAATAGTATTTTTGGGCTCGCTGCAAACTTCACAACCTCAGCCACCAAACTAAAAGACTAATATTCTCTCAAGATAGCATCTAAGCAGCACAAGAGATTTGTCATAAAAAATTCAATTAAATGCAATAATAACCATACCCGACCTAATTAAAGTATCAATGTTAAAACGATTCAGCTCTAAATTGGTATTCAAATTGAACAACATAACCATTCTTAAAAAATATGCATATATGCATGACAGTCAACACGCCCTCGCTACAGGAACCTGCTAATATGTATTATTAGTAGTCAGCCCGTAGAATACGTATCAAGGATATGATTTAATCAAAATTTGATATTCAGGTGGTAACAATGAAGTTAAGTAAAAAACTCTACCTTGCCTTTGGTACGCTAATACTACTGATGACATTCTCGAGCATCCTAGTATGGTTCAAGGTCTTATCAGAAACCGCTCGTGCTTTTGAGATCAAAAATGATGATCTTCCAGGCATGATCTACTACAACCAACTGTTAGATATTGGTCATAAATTGGAAGCCTCAGCGCTCGAATATGCAAACGGTGATAAAAGCAAAAAGCAGCTATTCGATAAGCTATTTGAAGAATTCAAAGAAACACATAAAACGCTTTATATCTACGAATCAAGTAAAGCTTCAGACCGCGAAAAGATGGCTGAAATAATGAACTTGATATCTCAATACCAAAAGCGCATTCAAACTGAGTTGTTCAATGTTCAAAATATAAGTCTAGAAAATAGTAACCGGACTTTAAAATCTGCGGATGACACTTACCTTGATCCGCTAAATAAGCTCTTAACTGTGTCTGCCAACGAAGAAAGAGAAGACGCCATCAGGTCTCTTGATAATTTAGTCAATGGCCTCAACTCAACGCTCTTAGTTATAATTATCATTTGTATCGTTGCAGCAATATTAGGGGTGATTGTGGCTTACTCAATGAATAAGTCCATCATAAATCGCCTGAATCAAGTACTTGAAGTTGCAGAGCGAGTGAGTAATGGCGATATTTCTCGTCCCGATATCGTCCATCAAGACAAAGATGAAATAGATAGTCTTGCCTCGTCAACAAATAAAATGGCAGCTTCATTGAATAACCTGCTCAAAGAAATCAGTAAGGTCGTTGGAGAAGTCCGCACATCAAGCAGTAATATCGCCGCTACAAATAACCAAATTGCCGTACGTAGCCAATCGTCTTCAGATCAATCAACTCAAGTTGCTACGGCGATAGAAGAAATGAGCGCAACTGTTTCTGAAGTTGCAGCACAGAGTCAAGTCGCCGCGGGCCATGCAGATCAAGCAAGATCTCTAGCAAGTCAAGGTGGTAAGTCGGTCGGCGAAACCATAGAAAAAATCCGTGCAGCTTCAAAAGATGTGCAAAGTACCGCTAGCAACGTAACCAACTTGGGCGAGCTAAGTAGTCAAATAGGCAATGTAATAAGCGTTATTGGCAGTATTGCGGAACAAACAAACTTACTAGCGCTTAACGCAGCAATTGAGGCTGCAAGAGCTGGCGAACAAGGCCGAGGGTTTGCCGTTGTAGCCGACGAAGTAAGAACACTGGCTGAACGCACCTCAAAAGCCACAGAAGAAGTTGTATCAACAGTACAATCAATTCAATTACAAACAGAGCATGCGGTCACTTCTATGCAAAGCAGCGTGAATCAAGTTGAGCAGAGTGTATTAATGGCGGAAGAAGCTGGAACTCAGCTTGAAGAAATTGTCAAAAGTGCATCAGAAATCGCGACTATGATCCAGTCCATTGCAACAGCAACAGAGGAGCAGTCCGTAGTTGCGAGTGAAATGGCCCGTGATGTATCACATATTGAAGAGTCTAGTCGTAGCTCATTGCAAGATACCCAAGTTGCAGCGCATTCAAGTGAGGAGTTGCGTGAACAAGCCACAGCGCTTGCACAATTAGTGCAAAGATTCACATTACGATCATAAGGTTTTTGGGTATGCTTTAAATCTGAAAAGGCCACTGCAGTCTAGCGAGCCAATCCATTGAGATAAAGCCAATTTGTCGAGATAAATCTCGACCTACAATTCAGGCATAAAAAACCCTTGCTAAAAAGCAAGGGTTATAAAAAGTGGTACCAGTGGGCGGACTCTTAACCTGTATTAGCGCCACCCGCGTGGCGTCCAAGTCCGATATCATAATTTCAAAGCATAAATTTGAGGCATAAAAAAAACCCTGCTAAAAAGCAAGGGTTATAAAAAGTGGTACCAGTGGGCGGGCTCTTAACCTGTATTAGCGCCACCCGCGTGGCGTCCAAGTCCGATATCATAATTTCAAAGCATAAATTTGAGGCATAAAAAAACCCCTGCTAAAAAGCAAGGGTTATAAAAAGTGGTACCAGTGGGCGGGCTCTTAACCTGTATTAGCGCCACCGCGTGGCGTCCAAGTCGATATCATAATTTCAAAGCATAAATTTGAGGCATAAAACCCCTGCTAAGAAAAGCAAGGGTTATAAAGTGGTACCAGTGGGCGGGCTCTTAACCTGTATTAGCGCCACCATCTTGGCGTCGAGATTCCGATATCATAATTTCAAAGCATAAATTTGGAGCGACAAAACCCCTGCTAAAGCGACCCGCTTATAAAGTGGTACCAGTGGGCGGGCTCTTAACCTGTATTAGCGCCACCCGCGTGGCGTCCAAGTCCGATATCATAATTTCAAAGCATAAATTTGAGGCATAAAAAAACCCCTGCTAAAAAGCAAGGGTTATAAAAAGTGGTACCAGTGGGCGGGCTCTTAACCTGTATTAGCGCCACCCGCGTGGCGTCCAAGTCCGATATCATAATTTCAAAGCATAAATTTGAGGCATAAAAAAACCCCTGCTAAAAAGCAAGGGTTATAAAAAGTGGTACCAGTGGGCGGACTTGAACCGCCACGCCCGAAGGCAACGGATTTTGAATCCGTCATGTCTACCAATTCCATCACACTGGCATAATTTTTCTTTCATCTTCTAAAACAAGAGAAAATAAAGAAAAACCACTTTGAGCTCAGGCTTTTTTTATTTGCCTTCGTCTCTATGCTTTGCATTATACAAAGGCGATTAAGAACGGCAAGTAATTTTTTTGCAATAAGGCGTTAACTGCTTGTTATTTGCACACAAGTAGTTAAATATTGCTCTAAATTCAACTTTATTCATGTCAAAGCTATAAAGACAGGGCATTACTAATCCATTAGTTAACGTAATTCAGTAAACGTTTTATCGGTTTATGTGTAAAATACCCCGCAACCTTGTAATTATGAGAGTTGTTATGTCACATTTTGCTCCAGCGAATTTCAGCCGTCGCTTGGCTTCACTTATATACGACAGCTTAGTGGTCGTCGCGTTCGCAATGCTGACTACCGTGTTATTTTTACTAACTATCAATGCCTTAATTTCATTTAACGTGCTCACGCTTGGTAATCATGAAGACGTATCGGCGCTGATCCAAGCGGATCCCATTTTATATACACTTAGAGCCACTTTATTAGTGTTGGTTTCAGTGCTGTTTTTTGCCTATTTTTGGACTAAGAGCGGTCAAACTATCGGCATGCGCGCATGGCGCCTAAAAGTGCAAAACCCCGACGGAGCACTGTTAACTTGGCCAAAAGCAATCGCTCGTAGCCTATGCGCACTACTTGGGCTGGGTAATCTGATAGTGTTGTTAGACTTTAAAAAGAAAAGATCGCTCCAGGATATGCTGTGTGGCACTGAAGTGGTAGTACTCAGCAAAGAGGAAAATAAAAAGGTTTATAACAGCTTAGATTAATCTAAGCTTCAAATAGCAGCCTATTCCATTAGCCATGTCCATAAAAAATATAGGCCTCAACATGAGGCCTATTTCTTTATTTAATTCAAAACGTTAATTTTGTTTCTTCAGCAGATGGATAGCCAATCCAATAAATAACAAGCTTGGCATTAACGCGCCAACCACCGGTGGAACTTGATATACCATCACAATAGGGCCAAAAATTTCATTACTCAGGTGGAAGGCTAAGCCTGTTACCACGCCCATAATAATCCGCGCGCCCATACTCACCGTCCTCAGTGGCCCGAAGATAAATGACAAAGCCACTAGTAGCATAACCCCAATCGTCAGCGGCTGCATCACCTTACGCCACAGCGCGAGTTCATAGCTACTTGAATCTTGCTCATTTTGCTTTAGATAAGCGAGAAATGACCATAACCCCGTAAAAGACAAAGCATCAGGCTCTACCGACACGACACCCAATCTGTCTTCGCTTAATTCAGACTCATAGAGCATTGATTTTGAATAATGCGTTGTAATTTGCTGTTGATCGATATGTACTTCTTCCACGTCTTGCAATTGCCAGCCGTTAGACATACTTTGCGCCGACTGAGCACGTACTATTTTTGCCAGTGTTAGTGAATCATCGAAATAATAAATCGCGATATCTTTAAGCTTACCGTTTTTTTCAACATTACCAATGTTAATAAAATTGCCGCCATCTTTCGCCCAAACACCACGCTGAGCGCTGTAGACTTCACCGCCATAAATTGCTTCGTTTTTTAACCGTTTTGCGGTTTGCTCCGCTTTTGGTGCGCCCCACTCCCCAAGCGCCATCATCAGTAGTGCAAGCACCACTGCCGTTTTCATCACCGACATAATAATTTGAAAACGCGACCACCCAGCCGCTTGCATCACAATTAGTTCACTGCTTGAGGCAAGTGCACCAAGCCCAATCAGGCCACCTATCAGCGCAGCCATCGGGAAAAATACCACGATATCGCTTGGCATGCTGTAAATGGTATAGAGCATGGCACCGAGTAAATCATAGCTGCCACGACCAACCGAGCGCAGTTGCTCAATAAACTTAATAAGCGTATTGATCCCAACAAAAACTAATAGCGCGAAACCTGTGGTTTGTAAGATGCTACGCCCTAAATACCAATCTAGCGTCTTCATCATACCGTCGTCTCCCGTTTCATAAATACCGAGCGAACCCACACACCAAAAGGTCTTCCTTTAGCAATTAAATAAACGCCAATAAAGAGCACACTTAAGTGGATCCACCAGAGACCGACTGAGGCTGGTACTTTTTCTTCAGCTAACAAAAACTTGCCTGCATTGAGTAAAATGAAATAACCCAAATACAGGGTAATTGCTGGCACGAGCTTAGCGAACTTGCCTTGTCTTGGGTTAACCACACTCAGAGGCACAGCCAATAGAGTGAGTAACAAAATGGAAATAGGCACCGACAATCGCAACTGAAATTGCGCTTTTGCTTCTGGCGTATCCATTTCAAGTAACTGTAAGCTTGGAATAGCCTCTAATTTACGGCGCTGGTGTTCAATTTCTTGTTCTTTAATTTGCACTTGATAAGTACCAAATTCAGTGCGATTAAGTGCTTGGCTGAAGCCATCAGTCTCGTAACGCTTACCTTCATGAAGGAGTAGTTGCTGCTCACCACTATCAAGCTCAATCACTTCACCTTTTTGCGCATACACTAAACGAGCGGCTTGATTTGAGTCCTTCTCGGGCAATTGCGCGACAAACACTTTGTCTAATTCGCGGCCTTGTTCGCTAATGCCGTGAACAAATACCACCGCTTTTTCATTGCCCGTTTGCTGAAATCTACCGGCTCTGAGAGTAGAAAGCCCCGACTCCGCATCGGCTTGCTCTCTTAATTGGTACTCTTTTTCGCTCGCCCAAGGTGCAATATACATACTCACACAAGCGGCCAGTAATGCAAAAAACACACTAGAGACTAAAGTCACCCTAACCACATACCACTCACTGACCCCGCAAGCGCGCAGTACCGTCATTTCACTGTCGGCGTAGATGCGACTATAGGCTAAAATGATCCCTAGAAAGAGACTAAGCGGTAAAATATATCCGGCCAACTGTGGCAGTTTCAACGCAAGCATAGCAAGTACTAACTTACCCGGTATACTCCCTTCAGACGCTGAGCTCAGAATGAGTACAAACTTTTGTGACAAAAATATTGTCATTAAGGTGAGAAAAACCGCAACCTGAGATTTTAGTACTTCACCCGTTAAATAGCGGAAAATAAGCAATGTTCGTCCCTATAAAACGTCTTGTTTCACTGGAATAGTGGGAAAAATTGAGTAAACTGATTATTTTAGTCACTTTATTATATGTCAATGCGCCGGAATATCCTACCTAAGGTTAAAGCATATTCATGACTTTAATGTAGGAAAGTGTGCTGGCATAAAAAGTTCAAAATGACATGACAAAGACTCAGGAGTCGCAATGGAATTCAGCGTTAAAAGTGGTAGTCCAGAGAAACAGCGTAGCGCATGTATTGTTGTAGGTGTATACGAGCCACGCCGTCTCTCACCAATTGGTGAACAGCTGGATAAAATAAGCGAAGGCTATATCTCAAATTTACTTAGACGTGGTGATCTTGAAGGCAAACCAGGACAAGTTCTACTTCTTCATCATGTACCAAATGTACTCAGCGAACGCGTTTTGTTGGTGGGTTGTGGTAAGGAAAGAGAGCTCGACGATAAACAATACAAACAAATCATCTCTAAGACCATCAATACGTTAAATGAAACTGGCTCAATGGAAGCGGTATGTTTTCTGACCGAGCAACATGTTAAGGGCCGTGATACTTACTGGAAAGTTCGCCAAGCGGTCGAAACCACGCAAGATTGCCTGTATACCTTTAATCAACTAAAAAGCAAAAAGAGTGAGGCTAGACGCCCGCTACGTAAAATCGTCTTTAACGTACCAACGCGTCGTGAATTAACAATCGGTGAAAGCGCGATTGAGCACGGTCTTGCTATCGCAGCAGGTAGTAAGCTGTGTAAAGACGTTGCTAATATGCCGCCAAACATCTGCAACCCTCGTTATTTGGGCGAGCAAGCACAACAGTTGGTTGAAGACTTTGATAACGTTACCGTTAACCTTGTTGGCGAACAAGAAATGGAAGAGCTGGGTATGCACTCATACCTAGCGGTTGGCCGTGGCAGTCGCAACGAATCAGTGATGTCAGTTATCCACTATAACGGTGGTGACGAAGGCCAAGCACCAATCGTGTTTGTGGGTAAAGGCTTAACATTTGACTCAGGTGGTATTTCTATCAAACCTGGCGAAGCGATGGATGAAATGAAATACGACATGGGCGGAGCCGCGGGCGTGCTTGGCTTGATGCGAGCTGTCGTACAAATGCAACTGCCACTTAACGTGATTGGCGTTTTAGCTGGCTGCGAAAATATGCCTGGAGGCGATGCTTACCGTCCGGGCGATATTTTAACCACTATGTCCGGCCAGACCGTTGAAGTACTCAACACAGATGCCGAAGGCCGCTTAGTACTGTGCGATGCACTAACTTACGTTGAAGCATTCGAGCCTGAAACCGTTGTTGATGTTGCGACTTTAACGGGGGCATGTATTGTTGCGCTTGGTAGCCATGCAACAGGTTTATTATCGAACCATAACCCGCTTGCCCATGATTTGCTAAAAGCGTCAGAGCAAAGCGGCGACAGAGCGTGGCAACTACCGCTTTGGGATGATTATCAAGAACAACTTGAGAGCCCATTTGCAGACTTTACGAACTTAGGTGGTCGCGCAGCTGGCACAATTACAGCCGCGTGTTTCTTGTCTAAATTTACTAAAAAGTACAACTGGGCGCATTTAGACATCGCAGGTACAGCATGGCGCAGCGGCAAGAACAAAGGCGCTACAGGTCGTCCTGTGCCTATGCTGATGCAATACTTACTTAACCGCGCCAATATCACGGACGCGCAGCAAGACTAATAGTCTAGTCGCGATACTTAACAAGCATAAGTCGCGACATAAAGTCGCTGCTACACAAGGTTAATCCAAACCGTAGCAGCGGGTTTATCCCGCGACATGTAGCATCGGATTTATCCCGCGACATGTAGCAGCGGGTTTATCCCGCGACACGTAGCAGCAGGTTTATCCCGCGACATGATGTAGCAGCGGGTTTACCCCGCGACTATATCCCGCGCCAAATTAAGCCTACAAAGCAACTAAACCATCTCAGCAAGCGCGCCTCACCACTTGCCATATTTTATTCTTCTTCTCTTGGTTCTTGATTGATGGTATTGCCTTTATATGGCAGAATACAGGCTTATTTATGTGCATTTAAGTGGCGCTATAATTAGTTTTAAACTAAGCCGCGCATACTGATTTTCTTCGTCTACGCTATCACGGTAAACAAGATTACAGATATTGAGCAGCTGTGGAGCCTGTGGCAAACCTCAGTACTCCTCGCAATTGGTATTATTATCATGACTATCAAAGCGCGCTTTTACGTGTTAAAACAAAACGATGAGCCGGGGATTAGCGTTCCGGCTCATTTTGATCTGGCAGCACAAACTGCGGCGAGCTTATATCAAGCTGGACACCGTATCTTTGTTAACGTCGATAATACTGACGACGCTCATTTATTCGATGAGCACCTTTGGTGTTTTGACGCAGACAGGTTTGTGCCCCACAACTTACAAGGCGAAGGCCCCAAAGGCGGCGCACCAGTGGAAATTGGCACTATGCCTCCTGCTGCTCGTCGCCCCGTGCTGATTAATCTGGCTCGGGTCGTCCCTGACTTTATTCGTCGCTTTGAACAGGTGATAGACTTTGTGCCTGTTGAAGCCAGCGCTAAGCAAGCCGCACGAGAACGCTTTAAGCAACTTCGTGCACTTGGCGCAACAATTTCCACTGAAGACATTGAGAAATAGCATTTTTAGGGTTCTGTGTAATGGATAAAACCTACAATCCACAAGATATTGAACAGTCTTTGTATCAAGACTGGGAGTCAAATGGCTACTTTAAGCCATCAGGCAATGGTGACGCATACTCGATTATGATCCCACCGCCGAATGTCACAGGTAGTCTACACATGGGCCACGCGTTCCAAGACACTATCATGGACACTTTGATCCGCTATCAGCGTATGAAAGGCAAAAACACACTATGGCAAGTGGGTACCGACCACGCAGGTATCGCCACTCAGATGGTAGTTGAGCGTAAGCTTGCAGCTGAAGAAAGTAAATCACGCCATGATTTAGGCCGTGACGAATTCATCAATAAAATCTGGGAATGGAAAGAGCAATCAGGTGGCACAATCACCAAACAGTTACGCCGTTTAGGCGCGTCTGTAGATTGGGATAGAGAACGTTTTACGATGGATGACGGCTTGTCTGAAGCAGTAAAAGAAGTATTCGTTCGTCTATATCAAGATGACTTAATTTACCGTGGTAAGCGTCTAGTTAACTGGGATCCTAAATTACACACTGCAATTTCTGATTTAGAAGTTGAGAATAAAGACAAGCAGGGCCATATGTGGAATTTACGCTATCCACTTGCGGATGGCGTAACCACAAAAGATGGTAAAGACTACATTATCGTAGCAACCACTCGTCCAGAAACCATGCTTGGTGACACTGGCGTTGCGGTAAACCCGGATGATGAACGTTACCAAGACTTAATTGGCAAAGAAATTCTACTTCCTATCGTCAACCGTCGCATTCCTATCGTTGCCGATGAACATGCAGATATGGAAAAAGGCACGGGCTGCGTAAAAATCACGCCAGCACACGACTTTAACGATAACGAAGTTGGTAAGCGCCATGAGCTGCCAATGATCAACGTGTTCAACAAAGACGCGGCTGTTCTAAATACGGGTGAGTGCTTTACTTTTGATGGTAAACCACTTGAAGCGATGGATGCACCAATTCCAGAGCGTTTCCACGGCCTTGACCGTTTCGATGCGCGTAAGCAAATCGTTGACGAGTTTGAGCAGCTTGGTCTACTCGAGAAAATCGACGATCACAGTCTAACCGTTCCTTACGGCGACCGCTCTGGCGTAGTTATCGAGCCATTACTTACCGATCAGTGGTATGTTCGCGTTGCTCCTCTTGCTGAGCCTGCGGTAAAAGCGGTAGAAGATGGCGATATTCAATTTGTACCTAAGCAATACGAGAACATGTACTTCTCTTGGATGCGTGATGTTCAAGACTGGTGTATTTCCCGTCAACTTTGGTGGGGCCACAGGATCCCGGCATGGTATGACAGCGAAGGTAATGTATATGTTGGTCGTGACGAAGCAGAAGCTCGTCAAAACCATAACCTAGATGCGAGTGTAACGCTGACACAAGATGAAGACGTACTAGACACTTGGTTCTCTTCTGCACTGTGGACTTTCTCAACGTTAGGTTGGCCTGAAAACACGGAAGATCTAAAGGTATTCCACCCTTCAGATACCTTGGTTACTGGTTTCGATATTATCTTCTTCTGGGTAGCTCGCATGATCATGATGACCATGCATTTCATCAAAGATGAAGATGGTAAACCTCAAGTTCCATTTAAGACCGTTTATGTGACTGGCCTTATTCGCGACGAAAATGGCGATAAGATGTCTAAGTCAAAAGGTAACGTGTTAGATCCACTAGACATGATTGACGGTATCGATCTTGAGAGCCTAGTGACAAAACGTACTGGCAACATGATGCAGCCACAGCTTGCGGCAAAAATCGAGAAGAATACGCGCAAAACATTTGTCGATGGTATTGAAGCACACGGTACTGATGCATTGCGTTTCACTCTTGCAGCAATGGCATCAACGGGACGTGATATCAACTGGGATATGAACCGTCTTGAAGGGTACCGTAACTTCTGTAACAAGCTGTGGAATGCTAGCCGTTATGTATTGATGAACACAGAAGAACAAGACTGTGGCTTCAACGATAACGAAAAAGTGTATTCTCTAGCGGATCGTTGGATTTTAGGCCAATTCCAAAATACAGTTAAGGTGTTCTCTGAGCACTTAGATAACTATCGTTTTGACCTTGCGGCAAATACCATTTATGAGTTCACATGGAACCAATTCTGTGACTGGTATCTAGAGCTAACTAAGCCAATTCTATTTAAAGGCAATGAAGCGCAGCAACGTGGTACACGTCATACGCTTATCACCGTATTGGAAGGCTTACTTCGTTTGATGCACCCACTAATGCCTTATATCACAGAGACAATTTGGCAACGTGTAGCACCAATCGCAGGTGTCGAAGCGAAGACAATTATGCTTGAAGCGTTCCCAGTATTCGACGAAAGCAAAGTTGATGCGCAAGCGATGGCAGACCTTGAGTGGGTGAAGCAGTTTATTATTGCTATCCGTAACATTCGTGGTGAAATGGACATCAGTCCAAGCAAGCCGCTAAACGTGTTACTTACTGGTGCAAGCGAAGATGACAAACGTCGTCTAGAAGAAAACCAAGCTTTCTTAAGTGCTCTGGCAAAACTGGAAACGGTAGATTTGCTTGCAAGCAAAGACGAAGCACCAGCTTGTGCGACTGCGTTTATCGGCGACCTTGAAATCATGATCCCAATGGCAGGTCTGATTGATGTAGAAGCTGAACTTGCACGTATTGCCAAACAGCTTGAAAAAGCAGAAAAAGGTCTTGAGCAGGTCGAAAAGAAACTCGCAAACGAAAAGTTTGTAAGTAATGCGCCTGAAGCGGTACTTGCTAAAGAGAAAGCAAAATTAGCTGAGTTTAGCGATGCAAAAACGAAGCTACTTGAACAAAAAGCAAAGATAGAAAGCTTGTAATCGCTTTCTATCTTGGTTGGTTTTATACCACTGCAAAAATTAAAAAAGCCGCATATTGCGGCTTTTTCATTAACTGATTAAAGTATTACTGTTGCTCGAATAGGCTGTCGGTACTTAACCCTTCATGTTGTAAAATATCCTTCAAGCGTCTCAATGCCTCAACTTGAATTTGCCTTACACGCTCTCTCGTTAGCCCGATTTCGCGGCCAACATCTTCAAGCGTAGACGGCTCATAACCGAGCAGACCAAAGCGTCTCGCTAGCACTTCTCGCTGTTTTGGATTTAACTCTCCAAGCCAATCAACAATGTGCTTATTAATATCGTTGCTCTGCACTTCGGTTTCTGGACCACCGCCCTTTTCATCCGCGATTATATCGAGCAGTGCTTTGTCATTTTCACCACCAATAGGCGTATCAACCGAAGTGATCTTTTCGTTCAGACGCAGCATCTTGCTGACCTCTTCGACAGGTTTGTCGAGACATTCAGCGATTTCTTCTGCGGTAGGTTCATGATCCAACTTTTGCGTCAATTCACGTGCTGTACGTAGGTAAACGTTGAGCTCTTTGACAACATGAATTGGCAAACGAATGGTACGAGTTTGGTTCATGATAGCGCGTTCGATGGTTTGACGGATCCACCAAGTTGCATAAGTAGAAAATCTAAATCCACGTTCCGGATCAAACTTTTCTACAGCTCTTATCAGACCTAAGTTACCTTCTTCAATGAGGTCAAGTAATGCCAAACCACGGTTGTTATAACGACGAGCGATTTTAACCACTAATCTCAAGTTACTCTCTATCATCCGTTTACGTGAGGCTTCACACCCCTTTAACGCTTTACGCGCAAAGTAAACTTCTTCTTCTGCACTGAGCAGTGGGGAAAATCCAATTTCACCTAAATAGAGTTGAGTGGCATCTAAGTTTTTAACCACTTCTTCTTTGGCAAAAACTTCTTCGTCGTCTTCGAGGTCTTCAAGTAATTCGTCTTTCGGTTCGTCAATATTATCATCTTCGAGCTTGTCTAACTCAGGAGTAGATTTTGTAGGTAATTTTGCAGTGTGAGCCATAAGTATTCTCCCCAAGCGAATAAAAGTAAGGGTACTCGAACCAATCGATGTACTCGCATTACTTTATGGCAAGTATTTTGCCGGGTTTACAGCTTGACCTTTAAAACGGATCTCAAACCTAAGCGCCGTCTTAGAAGCATCTGTACTACCCATTTCGGCAATTTTTTCCCCAACTTTAACTTTTTGCTGTTCTCTGACGAGTAACTTAGCGTTGTGGGCATACGCACTTAGATAATCATCTGTATGTTTCAGAATGATTAAATTGCCATACCCACGCAACGCACTCCCTGCATATACAACTACACCGCCAGCAGCAGCCTTAACTGAAGTGCCCAGTTTATTTGAGATCTCCAATCCCTTATAACCATTCTCTTTAACAGAGAAGTGACGAGTCACCTTGCCTTCAGCAGGCCATTTCCATAGTACCTTATTATTATACAAAGCCTTGGTACTACTAGATTTTTGTGTGGCTTGTCTTTGAACATACTCTCGTTGATTTGGCTTATCAAGCTCTTTTTTGGAGGTTTTGTTACTTTTTTGTTTTAAAGACTGAGACTTGTGGTTTACTTTCGTGTATTTTATGTTCTTTTTGTTTTTATTTCTGGGATATTCTAGACGAATGATCTGATTGGGATAGATCGTGTACGGAGGCTTAATTTTATTGATTTTCGCAAGTGTTCTTACATCTTTGTTCGCGCTAAATGCAATTGCAAATAAAGTATCGCCTTTTTTTACTTTGTAACTGCTTCCGTTAATATTAATTTTATGTGACGAGGTGGTCTTACCAGAGTATAAAGTTGTTACAGGTGCAGGCGTATGATTCGACGAACAGGCAACAAGCAGGCCGCTTAAATAAATCGATATGATGACCTGAGACTTGCGCATTACTTATATTTTCCAGTGCTACTATCAACGACTATCATATCAATCTAACTTAATTTTGCTTGGTTTTCACATTCTACTGGAAAAATAGTTATATTTTATGGAGTTGTTTTTAAAACCAGCAAATTAACCGACTTCGCCAGCGATTAAAGGCACAAAGCGCACGGGAGCTAGAGCATGGCGAATAAACTGCTCACCTTGTTTAACAAATAACGTGAGTATTTGCTCTTCAATCCCAATTGGAATGACCATGGCACCGCCATCTTCTAGTTGCGTCAACAAATCATCTGGAACTGATTGTGCAGCGGCTGTAACAATGATCCCCGCAAAGGGCGCTTTTGAAGCCCAGCCCTTCCAACCGTCACCATGTTTCATGGTAACATTGTATAAATCCAGCAAATGCAGCCTTCTGCGCGCTTGCCACTGCAGCGACTTGATCCGCTCGATGCTAAAAACCTGTTCAAACACTTGTGCCAGTATGGCGGTCTGATAACCAGAGCCCGTCCCCACTTCCAAAATGCGCCCTTTAACACCCACTTGTTTTAACACTTCAGTCATTTTAGCGACGATAAAAGGTTGTGATATCGTTTGCCCTTGACCGATAGGAAGTGCAGTATTTTCATATGACTTATGTTTAAGCACTTCATCGACAAACAAGTGTCTAGGCGTGTTAGCGATGGCATTGAGTACCATTTTATCTTCTACGCCTTGCTGTGTTAGCAGTTCCACCAGCGCGTTGGCACTGCCCTGATAATTATTCAGCACATACGCCTCTTAAGATAACCAGCTCGCCACAGCATCTAAGCTCTCGTAAGCCGTCATATCCACCTTGAGCGGTGTGATAGCGGCATAACCATTGTTTACAGCATGAAAATCCGTGCCTTCACCAGCGTCACTTTCATGACCTAACGTGCCATACCAGTACACACTTCGGCCCCATGGGTCGATTTGTTCGGTCATGGTATCCGCTTTATGACGTGAGCCTAGTCGAGTGACTTTAATCCCTTTTAAGTCACTTAATGGAATATCAGGGACGTTGATATTAATGATTTGGTCTTTTGGTAGCGGGTGGTTTGCAAGCTTTTTAATGATCTCTACCGTGACATGCGCTGCAGTTTCGTAGTGGGCTTCATTTTTAGAGCAAAGAGAAACGGCAATCGCAGGCAAGCCCACATGTCGACCTTCAGTGGCCGCCGCAACAGTGCCAGAGTACAGCGTATCATCGCCAAGGTTAGCGCCATTGTTGATCCCTGCAACGACTAAATCCGGCAATTCATCCATCAGTTTGTTCACTCCAAGGTGAACACAGTCGGTGGGCGTGCCATTCACGGAGATAAAACCATTATCTAGCGTAGTCGCTCTGAGCGGGTTTAATAAGGTTAACGAGTTACTCGCACCGCTACAGTTTCTATCTGGACCAATGACGGTTACGTCCGCGATTTGTGATAACGCTTGATACAAGATAGCAATACCCTTGGCGTGAACACCATCGTCATTACTCAATAGGATCTTCATATTTCACCTCTTTTTCTTGTTAGACAATGAGTATCTCACTGCTGTATCGACTCTTCATGTTTATTAAACTTTTTACTGGCATCTTTATGATTAACAAGCTCTCTGAGCAGCGCCGTGGCAAAAGTTCCTTTTGGTAAACTGAATTCTAGGGTGAGCGTACTGTTGTCAGCCATACTCACTTTAAGTGCTTCGGGTATTAATCTAAGCGCTCTACGCTCATTTTTCATCCCAAATTCAGCCAACCCTTCGTGCCATTTAGCGAAAGGAGCCAACCATTCACGCTCTTGCGGCAACAAGCCCTTTTCACCTTTGCCAACCAATGGCGCCGAAAGCAAAATGTCGCCATTCAGTAACCGTTCGATGAGCTCGCAATCAATTTCTGAATCAAAAAAGGCGTTACTACCGCTCAGTAAAAAGATTTCACGATGCCAAGTCGTTGCCAAACCATGCTCTGCCACGCGGCGACTGACGACTTCGTTAAACAGATGAGAGCGGGCGGCTGAAAGCACCAGCCCTCTGAGCTTTTTATCGCGGATCTTTTCGCCGTCAAATAACCTATCTGCCATGGCTAAGTTGTGGCCATCATGACCAAAACGTTGTTCTCCAAAATAATTAGGAACCCCTTGGCGTACGGCATTAATACGCGACAGAATATCAAGTGGAGCAGTCACGTTTCTGAGGGTAATGGCAAAGCGATTGCCCTTATGACAGCCTGTTTTTAACTTTCGATTGTGCCGTATTTGTTGCACCACAAAAATAGAGTCACTATTTAATGCACTAAAATCTACCGACTTTTTAATTGGCACCGGCACACTAAACCACTGCGTACATACGCCGTGTCTGTCTTTAATTCCTGCATAACTGACATCTCGCGGTGAAATTTGAGCAAATTCTGCAAGCTTTTTAGCGACAAATGCAGTGTTTTCTCCCTTTTTTATGATCTGCAAGCAAACGTGCTCACCTTCGCCAGTAAAAGGAATATCTAAAATTTCTTCGACTCTAAAGTCTTCTGGTTGTGACTTATAATCGCCATCAGATAACGGTTTGCCGTAAAGATAATTTAGTGTCTTCATGCTTTTACCAATAGCACCACAGCATGGCTTGAGATCCCTTCCTTACGTCCCTCAAAACCCAGCTTTTCAGTAGTGGTTGCTTTAACATTAACTTGCTCCAGCTGCGCTTCACAGTCGTTTGCGATTTTACCGCGCATCGCATCAATATGTGGTCGCATTTTTGGTGCTTGCGCGACAATCGTGATATCGATATTGCCTATTTGATAGCCAAGCGCTTTCACTTGTTCCATCACGCGGCGTAATAAAATACGACTGTCGATATTTTCAAATTCACTCGCGGTATCAGGAAAGTGCTTACCAATATCTCCCAGCGCAAGCGCTCCCAACAAGGCATCACACAATGCATGAATTGCCACATCACCATCGGAGTGAGCAATAAACCCCTGTTCGTAAGGAATTTTTTCCCCACAAATCGTCAATGGGCCAGCTCCACCAAATTTATGAACATCAAATCCGTGGCCAATTCTAATCATGCTGTTTACCTTGTTGTTGAATTATAAACTCCGCCAGAGGTAAATCCTCCGGCGTTGTGATCTTAATGTTATCTGTACGCGCGGCAATGAGTTGGACTGGCTGATTTTGTAATTCCATCGCTGATGCTTCATCTGTGATATTTGCACCTTGAGAAAGTCCAAGCTCCAGCGCAGCCAATAACTCTTCATACCTAAACATTTGAGGCGTAAAAGCCTGCCATAACGACGCTCTAGGTACGGTCTCCTGTACCAACTCCGCACCGCGTTTGATGGTATCTTTAACCTTGGCAGCCAGTATGCCACCTTGCTGTTGATCTATACATTGTAAAATCAGCTGATGAATATCGTCCAGCGCAACTAAAGGTCGAGCCGCATCATGAACTAACACCCAGTCAGGGCAACTTGGTGCTAACGCTTTTAGCGCCAATAAAACGGAGTCGGCACGTTCTTGTCCACCTTCACAGTAGCTAAAACGGCTATCAGGTAGTAACGCCGATGAAAAATATCCATCTTCTTTGGAAACGGCAACCATAAATTGATTGACGCACTCAAGTCCGGCTAGTTTTTCCAGTGTATGTACTAAGATCGGTTTACCTAATAGTGGAATATATTGTTTAGGCATCTGCGCCTGCATACGACTGCCAACCCCAGCTGCGGGGATGACGACTGCAAGTTTATCGTTTCTTTTCATGAGGTACTTTCGGTAATACACGGATAAAAGTTTCGCCAGGCTTAATCATGCCAAGCTCATGACGAGCGCGCTCCTCAACACCTTCAAGGCCGAGTTTTAAATCTTCGATATCCGCTTTTAATAGTTTATTTCGTTTACTGAGGTTGGCATTGGTTTCTTGGTGCGATTTAACCACGGATTTTATCCGAGTGTAGTCCTCCACGCCGTTGTGGCCGAACCAAAGTCTGTACTGAATAAATAGCGCTAAAACCAACAGCGCTAACTGAAAAAATCGCATTGCTTAATCCAAACTTCTGTTTTTTGAGTCGATTAGGATCGTTGACTCGTTTTTGTTTTTTGTACTTGTGGCCAATTGATTGCACTGGCAAGTAGCATTTCCCTTAGCGTCAGCCTTCGTGGTACTACCGCCTTGCCAAAATACCAAGTATGGCCACAACAGGCAGCTGTCATTAACGCTTTCGTCGGTTTTAGCAGTTGTACACGCGCTTCATCACTTGCTTGTAAGCTATTGCCACTAACACTAAACCAGCCAAATTGGTTGCAGTGCAATTTGTCAGCTTCACCCACTTGGTCAACACTGTCGAGCCTCACGGTTGTCCCCGTCGAGTCTGCATATAGCACGGGAACCACTAGCCCCACTTTCACCTTAGTAGTAAAAAATGCTGCGTTGGCAGCGTCATCACATTTAGGCTGTGATTTTTGCTTTGCTAACCAACATCCATTGAAACTATCTAGCTCAAGCGGGACATCACCATGAATAATATGTGTGGCCGCGCGCTCAACATAATACGGCAGGCTGTTTAACAAACGCTGAAGGCGAGTATGATCGGAGAGTTCAGCAAGTTTCGGCAACTCTCTGGCATAAAATACGTTTACAAGCTCGGCAAATACAAGGCGAGATGCTTCGTCATACCAGATTGTATTTTGCTGTTGCTCCAAAACGCCTCCCGTCAATGCAATCTACTTTAGTAGACTGGTGTACATCCTTTATACACTAGCCATGTTTCAAATCAAAGCAAACTGCTCAGTTGTACTTGCTTACGGCTTGGTTCCTAATTTTGCTTGCCCCTCAGCCATAAATTGTACTACCGAACTGCGTTTTTTTCCTATTAAGAAACTACCATCAGTCAAAAACATAAAGTTCTGCCAACATCGCTTAAACACGTCAAAGCGGGTCTCGATCACATCATCTCGAGAGAGACAAAAATACACGGTAGTATTAGCTTGCCAATCAAGAAATTGCTCGATAGTTTCAGGAAATGCTTCTCCAGCTTCCCACGGCTGCTCCCAATTGAGGGTTTCTTGCCATGAGTCCGCTTTACCAACCCAGTCAGTTTTATCAAAGAAATCAGGGTGATCTTTTTCGTTGCTTACCATAGTGCTCCAAAGCACCGCAGCGCGCGCCGCTGACATTGGTTTTATCAATGCCAGGTCGGATTCTTCGATTGGAAGATCTTTATGTTTGAAAACCCAAGCTTTCTTATAATCGTCCAGCGCAATATAATTCATCTTTAAACACCTTCAGTCTTAATGGCACGGATTATAACATTTCAGCCCGTCACGTACGGCTTTTATTTTTTGGAGCTTGAATTAGTGGATATCACACCTGGAATTTACCGCCACTACAAAGGAAAATTATATCGAGTGCACGCCTTGGCAACGCACAGTGAAACGCAAGAGAAGCAAGTGGTTTATCAAACCCTATATGGAGATATGAGCTTTTGGGTTCGACCACTTGAAATGTTTTTAGAAGACGTTATGGTCGAAGGCGAAGCGGTGCCTCGCTTCACCTTAATCGAAACCGAAGCAGGGTTGGCAGCGAAAAGCTGATTGTGGCAAGATGAGCCTATCTCATCTGACCACAAGAAGTTGAACTATGTTTAAAGGTACTGATCAATATATTGCTACCTCTGCTCTACAACAGGCCGTGAATGCGGCCATCGTTTTAGAAAAACCACTCCTCATTAAAGGTGAACCTGGTACTGGCAAGACCTTACTCGCCGAAGAATTGGCAAAAAGTTTAGATACCGAACTAATTCAATGGCATATAAAGTCAACCACCAAAGCCCAGCAAGGCCTGTACGAATACGATGCAGTCTCGCGTTTACGCGACAGTCAACTTGGCGATCCTCGCGTTAATGACGTTGGCAATTACATCATCAAAGGTAAGCTGTGGCAGGCATTTAGCGCCACAAAGCGCCCCGTTCTGCTGATTGATGAAATCGACAAAGCCGATATTGAATTCCCCAATGATCTGCTGTTAGAACTCGATAAAATGGAGTTTCATGTCTACGAAACTAACGAGCAAATAAAGGCAAAGGTGCGCCCCATCGTTATTATCACTTCAAACAATGAAAAAGAGCTACCAGATGCCTTTTTACGCCGCTGCTTTTTCCACTACATCGACTTTCCGAGCAAAGAAGAGATGCAGCAGATTGTAGACGTGCATTTTCCACATATTAAAGCAAATTTAGTACAACGAGCACTCGAAAGCTTTTTCCAATTACGCGACACACCAAACCTAAAGAAAAAGCCAAGCACGAGTGAATTACTCGACTGGCTAAAACTATTATTAGCGGAAGATATTTCCCCTGACGCGTTGCATGACAAATCTAACCAAGGTGGCCTAATGCCGTTATTTGGTGCGCTACTTAAAAACGAGCAAGATGTTTCTTTGGTTGAGAAACTCGCCTTTATGAGCCGCCGCTGATCATGCTCATCGATTTTGTACTCACGCTTAGACGTTACGGTATCAAAGCGAGCCTGCGCGAATTACTAGACTGTTTAGAGGCGCTGGATAAAGAAGTTTGCTTTGCCGATCTGGACGGCTTTTACTTTTTGGCAAAAACCATCTTCGTGAAAGATGAAACCTTGTTTGATAAATTCGACCGTGCGTTTGCTGATTACTTTGAGGGAATAGAGTCAATTGATCTCTTCTCACAACTTCAACAGCAGCAATTGCCTGAGGATTGGTTGCGTAAAGAGTTTGAGAAATCGCTGTCTGAAGAAGAAAAAGCCAAACTGAACGCCATGGGTGGACTCGATAAGCTCCTTGAAACGTTAAAAGCACGCTTGGCAGAGCAACAAAAACGTCACGCAGGCGGCAATAAATGGGTTGGTACAGGAGGCACTTCGCCTTTTGGCGCTTACGGCTATAATCCTGAAGGGATCCGCATTGGCCAAGATGGAAATCGCCATCGCAGAGCAGTAAAAGTCTGGGATAAACGGCAGTATCGCAATCTTGACAGTAATACCGACATCAGCAGCCGCAATATTAAGCTTGCACTCAAGCAATTGCGTAAATTTGCGCGCAGCGGAGCAAGCGATCAGCTCGATCTTAATGAAACCATTCGCGCTACCGCAAGACAAGGCGGCATGCTGGATGTGAAAATGGCTCCTGAGCGACATAACTCAGTGAAGGTATTGATGCTGTTTGATATTGGCGGCTCTATGGATGACTATATCCAGCTTTGTGAACAACTCTTCAGTGCCGCACACAGTGAATTTAAGCACCTCGAGTTTTTTTACTTTCATAATTGTGTGTACGAACATGTTTGGCACGATAATGACCGTCGTGACAGCGAATTGCTTGATACTTATCAGCTAATTAATCGATACGGCTCAGACTATCGACTAATATTTGTTGGTGACGCGACAATGGGCCCCTATGAAATCACCTATCCCGGCGGTAGCGTAGAGCATTGGAATCAAGAAGCAGGTGCTACTTGGCTGAATCGTTTAACCAATCACTTTAGTAAGGTGGCTTGGCTTAACCCTCAGCCGCAAAGCTATTGGTCTTATTACCATTCGATAGAGCTAATAAATCAATTAATGCAAGACAGAATGTATCCGCTAACAATAGAGGGACTAAGTCAGGCGTTTAAAGAGTTAAGCTAAAGCAGTGCTGCTTGCAAGGTAAGCACCTTGCAAGCAATGATGCGAAATTAGTCACTCGCTTCGATAGGTTCTAGTTGTAGTTTTGAAGCAATCAATACGGCTTGAGTACGATTATAGACACCCAACTTTCTGAAGATAGCGGTGATATGTGCTTTCACCGTTGCCTCTGAAATATTTAGCTCGTAGGCAATTTGCTTATTCAGCAAACCTTCGTGTAAATATTGCAGCACTTTATATTGCTGCGGCGTGAGCGAGGCCACTTGTTGGGCAAGCTCTTTGTCCTCCCCTTCAAGTTCAGCCACTTTGTCTTTCATGCCTTCAGGCAACCACGTGTCACCTTCGAGCACTTGCTCTATGGCTTCGGTAATTTGTTCTACTGACGCCGCTTTTGGGATAAAACCCATCGCGCCGTATCCCATCACTTTAGAAATGATAGAAAGGTCTTCGCTTCCCGAAACCACAACAACTGGAAGACTTGGGTGATCCTCACGGATCCGAATTAGTCCATATAAATCACCATTGCCCGGCATATGTAAATCGAGCAGGAGTAGGTCTAGTTCTTCTTGTTGTTGTAAGACCGAGAGCGTAGTGTCAAAGTTTTCAGATTCGAATACCTCTAGTCCTTCAAACTGCGCTTTTAGAGCCCCCTTAAGCGCCTCTCGAAATAGAGGATGATCATCCGCGATTAAAAACTGATACATGCTATGCTCCTAAAAAATCGGCTGTTATCGTAAAGATAACAGCCGTTATAGTATGTTTATATTAGGTCGCAATTCAAGTTATTCAGTTAACGATTCAATCTATTCTCGATTAATTCATCAACCACACTTGGATCGGCAAGTGTAGAAGTATCCCCTAACTGTTGATACTCGTTGGCTGCAATCTTACGCAAAATACGGCGCATGATTTTACCAGAACGGGTTTTAGGTAAACCTGGAGACCATTGGATCATGTCAGGGGTTGCAATTGGGCTTAGCTCTTTACGCACCCAATTTCTCACCTCTTTAGTTAACTCGTCAGATACCGTTACCCCTTCATTTGGCGTGATATAGACATAGATCCCTTGACCTTTAATGTCGTGTGGATAGCCTACCACAGCCGCCTCAGCAACCGCTTCGTGAGCGACTAACGCACTTTCGATTTCAGCAGTACCGAGGCGGTGACCTGAAACGTTAAGTACATCATCCACGCGACCGGTGATCCAGTAGTAACCGTCTTCATCACGGCGACAACCATCGCCCGTAAAATAAACGCCCGGATAAGCCGAGAAGTACGTTTGTTCAAAACGCTCATGGTCGCCATAAACCGTACGGGCTTGTGAAGGCCAACTATCCAAGATCACCAGATTACCTTCGGTCGCGCCTGTCAGCGTATTACCTTCCGCGTCAAACAGTGCAGGAGCAATACCAAAGAATGGACGGGTCGCAGAGCCCGGCTTAAGTGCAGTAGCGCCAGGTAGTGGCGTGATCATGATGCCGCCCGTTTCGGTTTGCCACCAAGTATCTACGATAGGACAATCGCTATTACCAATTTGCTCGTAATACCAAGACCAAGCCTCTGGATTAATTGGCTCACCGACCGAACCCAAAATACGTAAACTATCACGCTTAGAACTTGCTGTTGGCTCGTCACCTTTCGCCATCAAAGCACGGATCGCGGTAGGTGCTGTATAAAGGATAGTAACACCATGTTTATCAACGATTTCACCCATGCGACCAGACGTCGGATAGGTCGGCACGCCTTCGAATACAACTTGAGTACAACCATTCACAAGTGGACCATAAGCAATATAACTATGACCTGTGATCCAACCCACATCCGCGCTACACCAGTAAATATCATCTTCTTGAAGGTCGAATACATACTCATGGGTCATTGATGCATACACTAGGTATCCACCCGTAGTATGCACTACCCCTTTCGGCTGACCGGTAGAGCCCGAGGTATAAAGAATAAAGAGCGGATCTTCCGCATTCATCATTTCAGGTTCACATTCGGCTGGCTTATCAGCAACTAATTCATGCCACCAGACATCGTGAGCATTCCATTCAACATCGCCTCCTGTTAATTGATGTACAACCACATGCTCGATAGTGGTGACGCCTGCTTGCGCTACCGCTTCATCAACATTTGCCTTAAGCGGCACACAATTACCACCGCGACGACCTTCATCTGAGGTGATGACAACTTTGGCGCCAGAATCTTTAATACGGTCTGCAATCGCAGAAGGTGAAAAGCCCCCAAACACAACGGAATGGATAGCACCAATTCTTGCACAGGCCTGCATGGCATAAATTGCTTGTGGAGTCATCGGCATGTAGATAGCGACGCGGTCACCCTTTGCAACTCCTAGGCTCTTGAGGCCATTGGCAAGCTTTGCGACTTCATCGTGTAGTTGTTGGTAGGTAATATTTTCCGTTTGTTCTGGGTTATCACCTTCCCAAATCAACGCAACTTTATCGGCGCGCTTTTCGAGGTGTCTATCGATACAGTTATAAGAGGCATTTAGTACGCCGTCTTCATACCATTTAATATTGATATGGCCTTTATCAAATGAGGTATTTTTAACTTTACTATAAGGTTTGAACCAATCTAAACGTTGACCGTGCTCTTTCCAAAACTCTGCGGGGTCATCAATCGACTTTTGATATAGTTCTTGATATTGCTCGTCGTTGATTAATGCTGCGTTCTTGATTTTTTCAGGAACTGGATAAATGCTCTGTGACATAGTCATCTCCATTATATTTAGAGGTCTAGGTCTGCTAGACACGCTTTTCCTAAGGATCACCCAGCCTTGGGTGTTTAAGTATTAGACCTTAGTTGTAGAACAGCTGCAAACGTAAAAGTTTCATACAACTTACCGACTGTACCTAATTCAAACGTTATGATCGCCTTATCCTCCGCTCATTTACTGTATGCCACCTTAGTCTAATAGACCAATAGGTAATTGAGTAAAAACCAACCTTAAACAACAGTTAGTGATGATTAATATGAATATCGGCTGCTGCCAACTGCAAAGCACAGCTATTGAGGAACTGGATTATGACAACGAATAACATTAATAAAAAACTGCTCGCAGTTGCTATCAGTAGCCTCTGCGCTCTCCCTGCCACTGCGGCTGAGATTGGCGATACTAAAGTTAACTATGGTGGTTATATCAAGCTTGATGCCATTTGGAGTGACTTTTCTGACGGCGCGTTGGGTGCACAAAATATAGGTCGAGATTTTTACGTTCCTGGTACGACTCCTGTCGGGGTTAACTCAGATAGCGACGCTGTATTTGATATGCACACTCGTCAATCTCGCTTTAGCTTCGGGACCGATACTAAGCTTGATGATGGCAGCAGTATCAAAACTAAAATCGAGCTAGACTTTATTTCTACATCTGGAGGCAATGAGCGTGTTAGTAACTCCTACTCACCTCGTATTCGCCAAGCCTTTGTGAGCTACAAGGGCTTCTTGTTCGGTCAGGCTTGGTCAAACTTCCAAAATGTTAGTGCGCTACCAGAGACTCTAGACTTCGTCGGCCCAGCTGAAGGTACCGTTTTCGTGCGCCAAGCCATGGCTAAATACACCACGGGAAACTGGTCTTTCTCTATTGAAAACCCAGAAAGCACGGTTACCACTGCAGATAGTGGCCGTGTCGTCACTGATGACGCTAGCATGCCTGATTTCACTGCACGTTACACACACAATGCAGATTGGGGTCATATTGCGGTAGCGGCACTTGCGCGCCAAATAACCTATAAAGTCGGTGGAGCTGATGAGTCTGAAAGCTCATTTGGGGTCAGTGCATCTGGTCGTGTTAATTTTGGCAACAATAACTTGAAGTTTATGCTGACCCAAGGTCAAGGGCTTGGTCGTTATGTAGGACTGAACGTTGCTAATGGTGCGGTATACGACGGTAACTCGTTACATGCAATTGACTCGACGTCGGGCTTTATTGCTTACCAACATAGCTGGAATGATCAGTTCCGCTCAACATTCTTATACTCATTCTTTAATGCTGATAACGAAAGCGATTTGCTGGCGGTAACTGGCGATCCGACAAAATCAAGTATGAGTTACAGCGCAAACCTACTTTATTCACCCGTTAAAAAGCTTACCTTTGGTGCTGAATATAAGATGGGCACTCGGGAAACAGAAAGTGGCCTCGAAGGTGATTTAGACAGACTGCAACTTTCAGTGAAGTACGTGTTTTAAGGTTTTGTAATTTTAATAGGCTAGTACCAATTCACTTCCTAACTGCGGCCTATTGGCCGCTTTTTTATTGTTGGTCGCGACATAAAGTCGCTGCTACGATGTATTTTTTCGCGATATAAAGTCGCTGCTACGGTGTGTTTCTTCGCGACATAAAGTCGCTGCTACGATGTGTTTTTCCGCTACATAAAATCCGCTGCTACGATGTGTTTCTTCGCGACATAAAGTCGCTGCTACGATGTGTTTCTTCGCGACATAAAGTCGCTGCTACGGTGTGTTTCTTCGCGACATAAAGTCGCTGCTACAGTGTGTTTTTGCGGCATAAAACGTGGGATTTCATCGTCTAACGTTGTGACCATATCGCGCCAATAAAAAACCCCGCTGGCTGGCGGGGTTTTACAATCATCTCAAAAGCATCATCTTATTGAGCTTTTGCATCCTTCATATAATCAAAGAACTTGCTATCCGGTGATAACACCATAACGTCATTCTTATCTTTAAAGGTATTTTTATATGCTTCAAGCGAACGAACAAACCCGAAAAACTCAGGGTCTTTATTATATGCTTTAGCGTAAATGTTTGCCGCCGTTGCATCACCTTGACCGCGAACCGCGCGAGCATTACGCTCAGCATCTGCAAGCATTACTGTCACTCGACGATCAACATTAGCACGGATGGTCTCCGCCTTCTCTTGACCCTCAGAACGGTGCTCTTTCGCCACAGCTTGACGCTCCGCACGCATACGCTGGTAGATCGAGTTACTTACTTCGTTAGGTAGGTTAATTTGCTTAACACGGACATCAAGTACTTCAATCCCAAGCTCAGTTGCACTTTCAGACGCTTGAACTAACGCTTCTTCCATTAGCTCGCTACGTTCACCAGATACTATTTCTTTAATAGTACGCGAACCGAAGTTTGTTCTTAGACCGTTGTTCACCTTTTGCTTAAGTAGCGTTTCAGCATACTGTTTATCACCACGCGCACGTAGGTAATAAGCACTAAAGTCATTCACGCGCCACTTAACGTAAGAATCCACGATCAAGTCTTTCTTCTCGCTCGTCACAAAGCGATCAGGTTGACCATCAAGTGTTTGGATCCGTGCATCTAATTTACGTACTTGGCTAAAGAAAGGCACCTTCAGGTGAAGGCCGGGTTCATACACCAGAGCATCGCCATTCGCGTCTTTTTGTACCTTGCTAAATAGCAGTACAATTGCTCTTTGACCTTCGTTTACTACAAAGATACCAGAGAACGACATGATCACGGCAGTGACTAATAGAAGTAGACTAAAATTCTTCATATTGATTATCTCCCGTTACCAAATCTGTCGCGATTAAATCTATCACCGCCTGAATTGACAGAGCTATTTTGCTGTTGAGTACCTTCAATCGTTCTACGAAGCTGCTCAATATCGCTCTGATTTGGCAAACGTACTGGTGACGAAGTGTTGTTATGGGATTGCATAATCTTATCAAGTGGTAGATACAGCATGTTATTACCACCTTCAACATCAACCAATACCTTTGAGCTACGGCCCAAAACTTGCTCCATTGTATCAATATATAAGCGTTTACGCGTTACTTCTTTCGCAGCTTGGTATTCTGGTAGTAACTTTTCAAAGCGCTCCACTTCACCTCGAGATTCAAGGATTATACGCTCGCGATAAGCTTCTGCTTCTTGCGTCATACGAGTCACTTGACCACGCGCACGCGGTTCAATTTCTTTCGCATAAGCTTCTGCTTCACGAATGAAACGCTCTTCATCTTCTTGTGCAGCAATCGCATCATCAAATGCGTCTTTTACTTCTGAAGGAGGACGCGAGTCCTTAAAGTTAACGTCTGTAACAATCAAACCAAGATTGTATGGTTCGATAATACTGTTTAGCTCTTCCCAAGTGCGCTGACGAACCACTTCACGACCCGTAGTTAACACTTGGTCCATGCGAGAATGGCCCACAACGTAACGTAGAGCACTGTCTAGCGCTTGTTGTAAGCTGTGATCAGCATCGGTCACACTGAAACGATAAAGCGTTGGATCTACAACACGATATTGCACTTCAAACTCAACACTCACGACGTTTTCGTCTTCCGTAAGCATAAAGCCTGAAGCCGACAATGAACGCACCGCTTCAATATCTATAGGAATAACACGTTCGATGAACGTGGCTTTCCAACGCAGACCCGGCTCAGCAATACGGTCAAACTTACCAAATTGCAACACGATGCCACGTTCAGCCTCTTTTACCGTGTAAATACCACTTAGTGCCCATACGATGGCTGCGATAATAAGTATAAAGACGAAACCAGCACCGCCTAATCCGCCATTACCACCTTTCCCCGGCTTACCGCCGAAAATACCGCCGAATTTATTACCAAATTTACGGAATACTTCATCTAGATCAGGTGGGCCTTGATCCCGCCCCCCGCGGTTTTTCCACGGATCGTTATCATTGCCATTATTACCCGGTTCGTTCCAGGCCATAGCTATACTCCATTGTTATTTAAATGAATTAGGTTAAATCTAACAAAATTCGAGCGACTCTCATATAAAAATACGCTCGAAATTGACGATTTTTAACTACCAACAACCAAATCATTGAGATTTCGCCCGAATTCCTTATTGAGCTTTTCCCATTCGATTTTTGGCATTCTTACCGAAACAAGCCAGTTGCCTTGCTCGTCGTAGCCTTTTTCATCCACGGCATTAAGCTCAAATAGTGCACCTCGTAAGCGCCCAAGCGCAGGAGGTACGGCAAGCTCAGCTGTGAAAACGGTTTTTGCCAACAACTCTTTAACGGCGTCGAATAACAACGAAACCCCTTCTCCAGAGTGGGCACTTAACCACACTCTGATCGGTTTTCCTTCATCGTCCCTATCTATTCTAGGCGCAACTTCGTCCATTAGATCAATTTTGTTGTAGACTAAAAGTTGAGGAATGTCATTGGCTTCAATTTCCTCTAGAACCAATTGTACCTGTTCTATATTTTCTTTTCTTCTCGGATCTGCAACATCGATGACATGAAGCTGTAAATCCGCCTCTCGAGTCTCTGTTAAAGTCGCCTTAAATGCTGCTACCAAGTCATGAGGTAAATGACGAATAAAACCTACTGTATCTGCTAAGATAACGGGGCCAACATCATCGATTTCGATCTTTCTCAGCGTAGGATCAAGCGTTGCGAACAATTGGTCCGCAGCATATACATCCGCATCCGTAATTTTGTTAAACAGCGTCGATTTACCCGCATTGGTGTAGCCTACCAGAGAAACAGTTGGGATCTCGTTACGACTACGCGCTCGACGCCCTTGCTCACGCACAACGGCTACCTTGTCTAATCGTTTACGAATACTCTTAATTCGCTCTCTTAGTAACCGTCTATCGGTTTCTAATTGGGTTTCACCAGGACCACGTAAGCCGATCCCCCCTTTTTGCCTTTCTAAGTGCGTCCATCCTCGAATTAAGCGCGTAGAGATATGCCTTAGCTGAGCAAGCTCAACCTGCAATTTACCTTCGTGGGTACGGGCTCTTTGCGCGAAAATATCTAAGATCAGCGTTGTCCTATCTAACACTCGGCACTTACAAACGCGTTCTAAATTGCGCTCTTGTGAGGGACTGAGTTGGTGGTTAAATATGATGACATCTGCGTTGTGGATGTTGACAATCTCGGCAATTTCTTCAGCTTTACCCGTTCCGACAAACAACTTTGCATGTGGTGCTTGACGGCTGCCTTGCACAACCGCCACACTACTAACACCAGCAGAAGAAACTAGCATTTCCAATTCACGTAGATCTTCGCGATCTCCTTCGTGAGGAAATTCTATATGAACCAAGACTGCCTGTTCGCCGGCTTCATAACGGTCAAACAAGCATTAAGCTCCTACTAATAAGAATTAATAATTACCTTCTTCACCTTGGTCGCCCGCTTCACTTCCGGTTGCATTTTGGAAGTTAACCGCACGAGCTGGAACCACAGTGGAGATGGCGTGTTTGTAAACCATTTGGTTTACTGTGTTTTCAAGCAAAATCACAAATTGGTCAAATGACTGGATCTTGCCCTGTAATTTAATGCCATTCACTAAAAAAATTGAGACAGGAATGCGCTCACGACGCAAGACATTCAAAAATGGGTCTTGTAAAGATTGGCCTTTTGCCATTTTCTTATCCTTCGTTTTAGGTGTTATTATGTCAGGTCGTTGATTTAATCAGAACACGCTGATTTAACAACTACTATTAGCTTAGCGAAGTTAGAACACGTTGCAAGTTTTCTTGACTATCGGTGTCAAGCCAAGTCACATCTTGCCACCCCCTCAGCCAAGTTAATTGCCGCTTCGCCAGTTGTCTGGTCGCTGCGACGCCTTTGAAAACCATTTCGTTATAATCGCACTCGCCAGCTAAATACTCCCACATTTGCCGATATCCGACACAGCGAATAGAAGGCAAATCAGGGTGTAAATCTTTACGTTGATATAAGGCCAAAACTTCATTTTTAAAGCCTTCATCCAACATTATTTCAAATCTTTTCTCTATACGTTCATGTAAGACTTTTCGGTCACTTGGTGCAATCGCAAATTGATGAAATTGATACGGCAATGCATCCTGTTTGCTTTGCTGCAATTGAGTCATCGTTTTACCACTAATGCGATAAACTTCCAAAGCACGGTTGATACGTTGCGAATCGTTTTCGCTGATTTTAGCCGCGGCTTCTGAGTCAATCTCTTTTAACTGTTGATGCAGCGCAGGCCAACCCTTTTGTTCGGCTTCGCGCTCCAATACCGCTCTGATTTCAGCATCAGCCTCTGGTAATGGCGACAGGCCTTCAATCAAGCCTTTAAAGTACATCATCGTGCCACCCACTAAAATTGGCACCTTGCCACGCTGATGAAAATCGTCAATTAGTTTAATAGCATCAGCACGAAACTCAGCAACCGAATAGCTTTGTGCTGGATCAATAATATCAATTAGGTGATGTAGTGCCTGTGCTTGCTCTTGTGCGCTCGGCTTTGCCGTACCGATATCCATCCCTTTGTATACTAACGCCGAGTCTACACTGATGATTTCGGTATTTAATGCTTGGCATAACTCTATGGCCAATGCGGTTTTGCCCGCTGCTGTCGGTCCCATTAGGGTAATGACAGGTAACTTGTTCACATCTAACCTACTAATAAACTGCACTAATCTCGTATTATAGCTGATAGTACATGGTAATTAATACCTACTTAGGCACGAATTACTGCGAACTTAAAAAACTAACCAACTTCTGGGCATCAATTGTAACCGCACTTTTATGAATACGAGCCAAACATGAGGCTTTTGAAAGTAATTTTTCTTTAACTAAATCAAAATGCTGGCTATCGAAATAGCTACTGGGTGTTGAGACTTCTAGCCACTGTAACCAATCTTGGAGTTCAGCATCTGAGCTTGGTTCCATCATCTGCTTAGAAATTTCACCAACATCTATGCTATAGAGCGACACTGGCAACTTTTTAACTAAAATATGACCATCAAAAATTTCAATCGCAAACCCTAAAATTGCCAACCAAGTTTCACGCTGCTGCAATGCTTCCAGTGCGGCTTTATCTAACTTGATGCGCACGGGTAACAACAACGCTTTGCCTTGCAATGTGCCATCTTGCTCAATTTGCATTTGCCAATATGGCAACAACCCCTGCCTACAATCACCAAACAACAAATGATTGTCTTGCTCAAGTATGACTTTACCTTGTGGTAACAGCATCCAGCTAGATTTACTAGCGGATATCGGGGCGCTACTTACTTCACTTGACGGTAATGCAGCTTCTTCAATTTGATCGAAGTGCTGCATCTGTTGATGTGATAGCCCTTGATAGAGCTGGTTTACATTCACCTGTTTTTTGCCACCACCTGTTGCACCGCCATAATTACTTCGGCCACTACTTGAAGCTGCTCTTGATGCCTCAGAGCACTCGCCGAAGGCACTTGGAGCCGAATAGGTCTGTGCTTGCGTTTCGGGCTGTAAGGTTGAACGGTAACTTTGATGATAGGTTTCATCTACCTGTTCTTGAGGCGCAAATAATGGCGATGCGATATCAGGTGCTTGAGTCTCGGTCTCGCTTGCACAAGATAAATCAATTTGCTCCGTCGCGACCTGCTTTATTGCTTGTACAATAAAGTCGTGAACCAAGCGCGCTTGATGAAAGCGAACTTCGTGTTTCGCTGGATGGACATTAACGTCAACTTGTCTCGGGTCTAATTCAAGATATATGACAAAACCGGGAAGCTCTTCATGCCCGATTGATTCATCAAATGCTTGGCGAATCGCATGCAAGATGAGCTTATCTCGCATCATACGACCGTTTACGTAGGTATATTGTGTGCCGTTGTTGACCCCCGCAGGTAACACCCAACCGAATAATCTTAGTCCCTCATGCCCTGAGTCGATAAAGCTTGCTTGCTGTAAGAATGCTTTACCACCAACTTGCGCAACTCGCTCAACACCTTTTTCAATAGTGCGAGGGCGATATTGGCGAACCACCTTTTGGTTATGAGTGAGCGTGATGGCAACATCAAAACGACTCAATGCAATACGCTTAACCAGCTCATCGATATGGCTAAACTCGGTTTTTTCGGTGCGTAAAAACTTTCTTCGTGCAGGCGTGTTGAAAAACAGATCTTTGACTTCAATCGTGGTGCCGTCTGGGTGCGCGGTAGGTTGAACCTGCACAGCCATATCTCGCCCTTCGGCGAAAGCCTGCCAAGCAGTTTCTTGCGCTTGAGGTTTAGAGCTCAGAGTCAGTCGCGATACTGAACTGATGGATGCCAGCGCCTCACCTCGAAAGCCAAGCGAAGCAATACACTCCAGATCATCTAAACTTCTCAGTTTACTTGTCGCGTGGCGAGACAATGCCAACATCAGCTCGTCTTTAACAATACCGATACCGTTATCACGGATCCGAATAAGCTTGTGTCCTCCACGCTCAATGTCTATTTGAATGCGCGTCGCACCTGCATCAATACTGTTTTCCACCAGCTCTTTCACGACGGATGCTGGCCGCTCCACCACCTCACCGGCAGCGATTTGGTTGGCTAACCGAGCTGGAAGTATTTCTATCGTCATCATTTACGCTTTTGGAATAGTTAAGACTTGCCCAATAAACAAGGTATTGTTTTTCAGGTTATTTGCTTTTTTCAATTCACTGACCGTAATGCCATAACGACTAGCCAGCACACTCAATGATTCGCCACTTTTTACTTTATGCGTCACCGGCTTGTTGGATTGCATACGCGCAAAGAGCGAATTATCCGGTGGATTTTTCTCATAATAGCCTTTTATCGAACTAAAAATAGCCCGAGCTAAACGTTCTTGATAATGCGGAGACATTAATAGCTTTTCTTCTTTGGGGTTTGAAATAAACCCGGTTTCCACCAGAATCGAAGGTATATCTGGTGATTTTAGTACCCCAAAGTTTGCAGCTTGCGGTCTGCTTTTGTGCATTTTTGCCACTTTTTTCAGCTCTTTGACGACTTCTTCTGCGACCTGAAACCCGGTTTTCATCGAATGTTCCATCGACATATCAAGTAACGCTTTGGCTAAATATTTTTCGTTGGCCGTATCTTTAATTAAGTCGGCTGCACCACCCAATAATTGTGAGTGTTTTTCTTTGTCTTCTAGCCACTTACCTATTTCAGAATTCGCTCTGCGTAGTGATAACACCCAGACCGACGCGCCGCGTGGTTGAGGGCTGGTGAAGGCATCTGCGTGAATAGATACAAAGAAATCCGCTTTTCTTTCGCGCGCTCTTGCAGTTCTCGTATTCAACTTGAGGTAATAATCGCCAGTACGAATAAGCTTTGCGCTCATCCCCGGCTGGCTATCTACTAAGCGTGCTAAACGCTTCGCAATTTGAATGGTTACAAGCTTTTCATAAGTACCTGAAGGTCCAATAGAACCTGGATCTTCACCGCCATGACCGGCATCGATGGCGATCACAATATCTCTGTCTTGCGCGAGTGTTTTTCGTGGTGTGGCAGTTTTTGTATCGTCATAAGCACTCATCTGCTTACCATACAAATCAACGACTAAGCGGTTTTTATACGGACCGGTTGGTGCTAACGCAAAGATTTTTGGCGTAGCGCTGCGACTTAGCTCCACAACAATCCGTGCAGAATTGCTGTTTTTCGGTTTGCTGTGGCGCACCTTGTTTACAACTCGATGTTCGTCAGGAACACTCGGAAAGTCTTTTTGTTGCTTGGTGTTTTCAAGGTCGATCACCAAGCGCAGTGGATTTTTCAGCACAAAATAGCTGTAATCCGGCTTATCGCTCATATCAAAAACAATACGAGTGCTTTCTGGGGAGGGCCAAACACGCACACTTTCGATGGCGTTTTGGGCGATGCTCTGCATGCTCGTTAAGAGCATGCAGATAAAAATGAAAATATAACTAATAGTCGGCTGATTACGCATAATCTTGTAATTGTTTTAATAGTGCCTCGCCGCGGCTAGACTTGGCCTCAAGTGTAATTTGACGGCCATCACCAGCATACTGCATTGTGACGTCTATATCTGGGTTTGGAATAAAGCCTTCACCTTTTTCAGGCCACTCAACAACACAGATAGCATTACTTGCAAAGTAATCCCGGATCCCCATGTATTCGAGCTCTTCAGGCGAACCTAATCGATATAAATCAAAATGATATATTGAGACATCATCCAGTTCATAAGGTTCAACTAAGGTATAAGTTGGACTTTTTACCTTACCTGAATGACCAAGACTTTGCACGATCCCGCGAGTGAGCGTGGTTTTACCTGCGCCTAAATCACCGTGTAAAAATAGTACCGCACCTTGACGAATAACATTGGCAATTTTATTACCCATGGCAACTGTTGCTGGCTCATCAGCCAAATCGAATCTCATATGACCTGTCGTCACCCTAAAATACCTCGAATATGTTCGAATAAATCCCCGGCCAACATACCTTTTTCGCCATCATGGGCGGCCTGCTCGGCAGCTAAACCATGAATATACACGGCTAGGTTTGTTGCGGCAAATGCTTCCATCCCTTGGGCAATTAAACCGCCTATGATACCAGATAAAACATCGCCCATCCCAGCACTCGCCATTCCTGCACAGCCTGAACGATTAATATTTATCCGCTCACCTTCAGATATCAAACTGCCCGGCCCTTTTAGTACCGTAACGGCGCCATATTCATGGCTAATTTTTTTAGCCACCGCGAAACGGTCATGTTCATTTAGCGGTGTCTCTAAGTGGTTCAATAACCGCCTTGCTTCACCTAGGTGAGGCGTTAATACCCAGTTTGATTTTTGCCTCGGTGCATGCGCTAAACAATTGAGCCCATCAGCATCCACAACCATCGGTAATTCAGTTGCCATCGCATGGTTAAAAAGTGTTTTGGCCCAAGCGTCTTGACCAAGCCCGGGACCAAGCACTATCACACTGGCTTTTTTTATCAGTGGCAATAACTCATTCGCACTCTCAACACCGTGCACCATTAATTCAAAACGCCCCTGTAAGACGCTTGCAATATTATCAGGATGAGTAGCGACCGATACAAGGCCAGCTCCTGCACGCAGAGTGGCTTCTGCCGCCAATCGAATTGCTCCAGCCATACCACGATTACCACCAATAAGTAACACATGACCATGTGCATTTTTATAGCTATCTGGTGCTCGCTGCGGCCTTGCTGCCATGAACGTTTCATGATTTAAGTAATTAGATGTTGGCGTTACTAGGGTTTTGAATGCTTCACCAACATCCAAGTCGGCTAACAATAGCGCCCCCACAAAACGCTTTGCCGAGCCGCTAAGTAAGCCCTGTTTTAACGCGATAAAGGTGATGGTTTCGGTAGCTAAAAATGCACTGGCCGCAACTTCTCCTGTTGTGGCATTTATACCGCTCGGTACATCAAGTGCCAACCTAGTAACCGGCAGTTTATTTATTTTGTCAAAACAAAGGCAAACATGGTCAGGCAGCTCACCTCTAAAACCTGTGCCGAACACACCATCAACCACAACCGTAAACTGACTTAACTCTACTTCGTTCAACGAAAAAACCAATGCGCCTTGATATTGAGAAAATGCCTGCAGCGCATCGCCCGTTAAGCTTTCGGGTGCAAATAACGCGAGTACGGTGACGGAAAATCCGGCCTGCTGACATAATTGAGCGACGACAAAACCGTCTCCCGCGTTATTGCCTTTACCTGTGATAATTAAGATATGGCTGGATTTGGGCTGGCTGTTTTCAATAAAGCGAAATGCAGCGGCCCCAGCTCGTTGCATTAAGGTACTTAGATCTGTGCCTGATAACTTTGCGGCTTTTGCTTCATATTGCTGCACTTGTTGGGCTGAATAAGCAAATTGTGGTAAATTGTCCGTGTATTCATTAGCCATTATTTCTTCCCGTGACGACCGATAATATCAATTATAGTGAACTTGCAACACAAATTAAGCAATGGGGCCAAGAACTTGGCTTTGCAGAAGTCGGTATAACCGACATTGATTTACGCGAGCATGAAGCGCAACTTCAGCGCTGGTTAGACGCAGGCTATCATGGTGAAATGGCGTATATGGCGGCGCATGGAATGAAGCGTGCCCGCCCCGCAGAACTGGTTCCTGGCACTCAACGTATTATTTCGGTGAAAATGAATTACCTGCCACCCGATGCCAGCTTTGCCAGAGCACTTGGTAATAAAACCACCGCCTATATCTCTCGTTATGCATTAGGTCGAGACTATCATAAGGTAATGCGCAACAAGCTAAAGCAGCTCGGACAAAAGATTGAGCAAGAAGTCGGTACGTTAGGGTTTCGCCCTTTTGTCGACTCAGCCCCAGTACTAGAGCGACAAATTGCAGAAAAAGCAGGCCTTGGCTGGCGTGGAAAGAACAGTTTAGTGATTAATAAGCAGGCGGGCTCTTGGTTTTTCTTGGGTGAGCTGTTTGTTGATATTCCTCTTCCTATTGATAAACCAAACCAAGAAGAAGGTTGCGGCCGTTGTACCGCCTGCCTAACTTTATGCCCTACTGGCGCCATCGTAGAACCTTATGTCGTTGATGCGAGACGCTGCATTTCTTATCTCACCATAGAGCTTCAAGGCGCTATTCCAGAGGAATTTAGAGCAAAAATGGGCAATCGGATATACGGTTGTGATGATTGCCAGTTAGTTTGTCCATGGAATCGCTATGGTCAAATAACGGAAGAAGCCGACTTTTTGCCGCGAACTCAACTTAAAGATCAGCAATTGTTGAGCTTATTTGCTTGGGATGAAGCAACATTTTTGAAAAACACCGAAGGCAGCCCCATTCGCCGGATTGGACATGAACGTTGGCTACGAAACATAGCCGTTGGCCTTGGCAATGCACAATACGATGAAGCTATCGTTATAGCACTGGAAGATAAGCGTCAAAGTGCCACTCCCCTTGTTATTGAGCATATCGACTGGGCGCTGGAGCAACAAAGACAAAAGTCAGACCAACATGAACGCAAAAAAGCAAGGCTGATCCGCATTATTGAAAAGGGCTTGCCACGAGACGCTTAGCAGGTTTGTCGCGCTAAAGCGCGACCTACGGCAGTATTGGAAGTAGGGTTTATTCTGAGCGTCGCGAGAGTAGTTTTAAGTCTTCTTCAATATCATGGAAAGCGGTTTTCACTTCTCGCACACTTTCTTCCCGTGCGACTGAGCTTTGAATCGCTTTATCGACGTTTTGATAGATAAACATCTCCTGATCTTCGTCTAGACCCATAGTAGGAATGCGCTCTTCAAATAACTCTTGTAATGAGCGGAACACTTTTTCGTTTTCTTGACGGTTTTTATCAAGCAGCGACACCATGCTGTTAAACTTACCTTGCACCATTTTTATCGCTTCTTCCAGGTCCTCGTGTTGCTGTACCAGCTTGCGTTTAGTGGAAATGGCAATTAACTGTTGCTCCGTTACACTGGCAATAAAACAGATATGATCCCGCAATCTACCGTGTTTATCTGGATCGTCTCCCGGCATATTGAGGATCAAAATACTCAAAAATGGATAGTTAACCAATATGCGGTTAGTAAATTCATGTAATCGCCCTTTGGTGTGTAAGATCTCAAATAATTCAATGACGATAGGTGAGCAAATTCCCGTAGTTGCAAAGTGATGCTTTTGTCCCTCAAGCCGAACCTCGACATTACAATTAAGTCCCAGTCCCTTTAAACATTGACATAAAGCTTCCGCCAGTCGCGGGATTGTTTCTATCTCACCGATTTGCTCAATGTAGGTAACGATTTGCCCCATTTCACTGCTATTAGCCATGGCGCTAAATGCTGTGGAGGTTGCATCTTCAATTTGCTGAGCCAGAATATCTTTTTCTAGTAGCATTTGGTTCAAGTGCGTGAGCTTGGCTTTTAACTCACCTTGGCCAAACGGCTTAACAATATAATCTTCCGCCCCCACTGAGTAGCCTTCCATGCGCTCTTCAACAGAGCCCCTTGCCGACACAAACATAACGATAATATGCTGTGTGTTTGGATTGGCTTTAATCGCCTTACATACCTCATAACCGCTCATTTTTGGCATGCTCACATCAAGTAAAATTACTTGAGGATCAAAGTCTTCGACTACTGCTAGACATTCATGACCGCTTCCAACGGTTTTTAACTCAAAGTCTAAGTCTTCTAAAATCTCTTCAATGATTTCTAGATTAAATGGTTCGTCGTCAACTGCTAAGATTCTGCGTAAAGCCATAAATGAATATCCTTCGTCGGTTCACAATGAGAAAGGCACTACGGGAAAATAAGGTAATTCAAGGCCAGTGCCTCAATAGCTCCCAATCAGATTGTATTAGTACAAGCTCTATTATTATTTATAGACGCTTACTCAACGCCTTTCCAATTACAACCATTACACCGCATTACTCTCAAGATGCTCTGTTAACGGCAGACTCACATTGATACATGCACCGCCCTCGGGATTATTTTCGGCGTAAATCTGCCCTTTATGCAGTAAAATAAACTCCTTACAAATAGCAAGACCTAAACCCGTGCCGCCGGCACCACTGTCTGTTTTACTGCTTTGCACAAACTTGGCAAAAATCTGTTCCAATTCGTCATCCGGAATACCAACCCCTTGATCGGCAATCTTGATATGAATATCTTGATCTTTACAGCTTAACAGTACACTCACCTCACTACCTTCAGGGCTAAACTTGAGCGCATTGCCCAATAAGTTTCTGATCACTTGATTCATTTGCTCCGGATCGCAAAAGGTCATCACGCCTTGAGCGGGCTTTTCAAAGCGGATTTTTATCTTTTTCTCAAGCGCAGTGCCTGATACATCTTCAATACCGCTTTGGATCACATTAACTAGATTGTGAAAGCTTGGATTAAATGGAAAGCGACCTGCGTCTAACTTTGATAAATCAAGCAGATTGTTAAGCAGTACCAATAGACGCTCACCACTGGTTTCGATACGGGATAAATACTTTTTGAGCTTGTCCGCCGGCACTTCAGGAGCCGTTAGCTTATCTAAACCGAAACGAGCAAAACTTAATATAGAGTGCATTGGTGTGCGAAGCTCATGAGACATATTGGCTAGAAATTCAGATTTAGATAGGTTGGCCGCTTCCGCCGCTTCTTTGGCTTTTTGTAACTGTGCCGTTCGAGCTTGCACTTCAAACTCTAGTAACTCTTTGGTTTCTTCTAGCACTTCTTGTTGCTCTTTAAGCTTTGAGACATTTTTAAAAATGACCGCAAATGCCATATCGCCGTGATGATCGATTTCGTTAAACGTTCCCATCAAAGGAATGCTGCGCTCACCCGCTTTTGGCAGACTCAGCTCACAGTTAAAATGCTTTAACATACCAACATGCTTCATCAAATCACGTAATTGCGACACGGATATTTCATCAAATAGCTCAAAAATAGAGAGTGGCTGTAATTCTTCTTC
This sequence comes from Pseudoalteromonas sp. NC201, assembly GCF_002850255.1. Taxonomy (NCBI): domain Bacteria; kingdom Pseudomonadati; phylum Pseudomonadota; class Gammaproteobacteria; order Alteromonadales; family Pseudoalteromonadaceae; genus Pseudoalteromonas; species Pseudoalteromonas sp. NC201. Next base: position 733,679 of record NZ_CP022522.1, on the reverse strand, counting down.
CGTCAGCTCAAACAATTCGCAACACGCGTCATTTGCTTCAATAATATGGCCCTGGCGGTTGAACAGCATAATCGGATCCGGGGTATGTTTATAAATCACGCGCAGCAGACTGTCGCGTTCAATCAAGGCATCGACTGTATCCTGTAGGCGCTCAACTAACTCTTGGTTATGGCGTCTTAAGAGCTCTGTTTGCCATAATTTATGTAGGCTTTGTAATAAATCGCTCTCATCAAACGGTTTAATCAGAATGTCTTCAACCCCTTGACGCACGGCTTCTAACATATCCACTTGATTAACCCGAGAAGTCATCAATAAGCAGCGGCAATTGTGGTGCACTTGACGAACTTTATTAAACACATCTAAGCCAGTGTCTTTTTCTAGATTAAAGTCACAAATAAGGAGGTCAACAGGATGTCGCTCGGCAACTTGCATCGCTTCATCAAGCGTCGTCGCGGTCGTCACCGCAAGCTGTGCTCCGCGTAGACCGTTAGCTAAGGTCTCTAGGCGAGGCGTATGATGGTCAACCAGCAACACTTTGGGCAGCACTAAAGTATTAGTAGAACCAATTTCCAGTAGGCGCTCCAGTAGGCCAGTAATATCTTTATTGGCAAAGAAGGGGTAGATAACAATGCCATTTGGCAAGGCGCGGTTGATTTCACTGAAAGATTTTAAGTGCTCGGCATTATCGGGTTTAGGTGCCAGCAATACTAACTTATCATGATTCCTCAGTTGATATAACGCTTGGAGCTTACTGGCGGGCACCCCATGAGCAATAACAACAACATCGAATTTATCAAAATCGAGATTTGCTTCCAGACTCCGGTAATGCACATGCTCTACCTCGCCACCGAGTAACTCAAATAATACCTTTACTCGCATCGCTTGCACACTGCTGCTGTCAATAATCAGCACTCGATTCGTCATAACCAGATCCTTTACCGATAATTCTGAGATCCAGTTTAGTAGAAGAATCACAAGACGCTAAAAAATAGCACTATTTTGATATGTTTGACGCCACGGTCTAATTCACGCAGCGAAAAAAATTCAAACAGCAAAGAGCAACGGCGTATAAAGCTATGCGAGAGATTTGCCCAAAATCGTCAAGCTATAGTGATTACCATCCATGACCGCGACGTTGGGTAATTCTCCCCACTTTTTATAACCGTGTTTTTCAAACAAGCGGATACTGGGGAGATTATGAGAAAAAATAAAGCCTAGTAGCGTTGTAATAAACAAGCTTGGCGCTTGCTGCTCTGCAAAGTCCATAAGTTTGCTACCTAATCCTTGGCCTTGTGCCGTTTTTGCAAGATAGATACTCACCTCAGCCGTGCCATCGTAGGCAGGACGTCCATAAAAGCTGCTAAAGCTTATCCACGCTATCACCTTTTCCGCCAGCTCTACCACATAAATTGGGCGATTTTGCGTATGTGCGGCGAACCAACTTTGCTTTTGTGCTACGCTTACGGGCTCCGTATCCGCGGTGACTTGGCGGCTCGGTATCGTTTCGTTGTAAATGGCAACTATGGCGCAAAGGTCATGCGGTTTAGCGAGTCTAATATTCATGAAAGCTGATCAAGGTAACGAATATTTTCGTATCATAAGAGATAACATAAATAAAAGGAAAGCACTGATGATAAAAAGTCTTTCGATTCTGAGCTTAGCGCTCGGTTTCCTAATCTCGAGTAACGCGTATGCAAAGACATCCAGCTGTAATGATTTTACCAATGTTGAGCTGCGAAAACTGCGTTCTGATGACTCACTTAATCTATGTGAATTTAAAGACAAACCGCTTCTCATCGTAAATACAGCCAGTAACTGTGGATTTACAGGTCAGTTTGAAGGGCTTGAGCAACTACATCAAAAATATCAAGATAAAGGCCTTGTTGTACTTGGTTTTCCCTCAGATGACTTTTTCCAAGAAGAAGACGACGAAAAGGAAACTGCAAAAGTATGCTTTATCAACTACGGTGTAACCTTCAATATGTTTGCTACATCGGAAGTTCGAGGCTCGGATGCTAACCCCATTTTCCAACATTTGAATGAAGTAACAAGCTCTCCAAATTGGAATTTTTACAAATACTTAGTGTCAGCTGATCGGAAAACAATCAAGCGCTTTAACAGTCGCACTAAACCTATGTCTGACGAGCTCACTAGCGAAATTGAAAAACTCTTGCCTAGATAAGCTGATTTTTTAACGTACCTAGATTAGAATAAAGTATGAATAATAAATAATCATCGGAGAAATTATGGCAATCGCTAGTGCAAGACACATCCTAGTAGATAGTGAAGCGCAATGCATGGAGCTCAAAGAACGCATTGCAGCAGGGGAAGATTTCGCAGAAATCGCAAAGCAGTACTCCAATTGCCCGTCGGGCCAAGATGGTGGTGCGCTAGGTGAGTTCGGACCAGGCATGATGGTGCCTGAATTCGATAAAGTGGTTTTTTCAGCCCCAATCAATCAAGTACAAGGGCCAGTGCAAACGCAGTTTGGTTTTCACTTGCTTGAGGTAACCAGTCGTAGCGATTAATTCGCTTGCGAAAAGTTAATCACTTCGCCATCATTCCTTAATACCAACTCGCTACATTTACTAAATGAGCGAAAAGATACTTAGTTGAAGGAATGATGGCATGAAACTTATCGGTTCGAACACCAGTCCATACGCCCGTCGAATTAGAATGTGGGCCGCGGCTAAACAGCTCCCAATGAGCTACCAGCATATAGATATATTTTCCGAAGCAGGCCATGACGAACTTATTCGCCATAATCCTGCCCGTAAGATCCCATTTTTAATTGACGATGCACAACTTATTTGTGATTCCAATCTGATTGTTCGCTATCTCCGTGAAAAACATCAACTTCCATTTCCCAGTTGGGATCAAGAAAATTGGCTGATCCTTATCAATGCCTGTAATGATTCTTTGGTAGAACTGTTACTTAGCAAGCGCTCAGGTTTTGATATTGAACAAGATAAACTATTTTTTAATCTACAGCGGGAACGAATTGGTCATACCCTGCACTATCTCAATGAAGAGTGTGTGACAGAAGAGTTTTTACACTGTGATTATCTCCAAATCAGTTTATACTGCCTTATTGATTGGGTTCTATTTAGAGAACTCGTCGACCTGAGCGATTACACCAACCTAATGGCATTTCATGGCCGTTGGCAAAGCCAAGCAATCGCCCAGCAAACTGATCCACGAAATTGAGAACACCTATGATGAATGAAGAAGAAATTGGCTCAGAAGTCAGTGAGTTTATTGAGCAAGTAAAAAATACTGAAAGCGTTTGGGCACTTAGCTCTGATGACGGTGGCATGGTTGTGGTTGACTCTAACCAGTTTGACGAGACAGATGTGTTATTGCTGTGGGATAGTGAAGAAAAAGCGCAAGCTCAATGTCGCGACGAGTGGAGTGAGTTTTCACCGATGAGTATTGATGTTGAAAGTTTTCTTGACGAATGGGTACTCGACCTAAAAGAAGATGATGCACTCGTTGGTCTAAACTGGAATGATGACAACGTTTGTGTTGAAATCGAGCCCGTTGGTCTTGCTAGACTACTTGTCGATATCGAATAAAAGCACACCGCATCAAAGTGGCGCTCATCCTTCGTGAGTGCCGCTATTCACCCGGCTTTGACACCAAAGCAATTAAAGTCCCTTCAATGGCTCTTACATAAGCTTGTGTTACTCTGCCCTTTTGGTTTGGTGAGCTTAATGGCTCAGCCCCTGCGGCTACCGCCTTATCATAGCATTCAGGGACATTTTCACAGCTTATGGTAATTTCAAACCCAAGTGCAGGCTGTTTAGGATGGCAACGAATATAGTCTTGCCTAAACTGTGATTGGGCTAATGGGTGACTGGCAAAGGCGAGTTTCACTTCTCCTGTGTCTAACTCACCATAATCCCCTTCATCGGTCATATCAAAAGTGCTCAAGCCAAATGCTTGATAGTAAAAATCCAGCACTTCCTCAACACTTTCTACATAAATCACCGTTTTAGCAAACACCTAAGCCTCACTATCAATAAACCTAATGTAACTATTTATAACTTAAGCACAAATGTTGGGCAAGGTAAAACAAAGCGAGAGAGTTCAGGGTTAAAGTTAAATATAGTCGAATGTGGAAAAGGAGTTGATTGGATAGATATGGAACTTATGTTCAGCTCGACACACCCACCAGATAGTGTCGAGCTATAATTCCCGCAAAAAGCCTTACGACTTATTGCGGTTTTCTTTTGCAAATGCACGAAGCTTACGCTTTTGCGATAGCGTCATTTTGTTTGAACGACCAGCGTAAGGGTTATCCCCTTCGCGGAATTCAATCTTAATCGGCGTACCCATTACGTTAAGCGCTTTACGATAGTAGTTCATCAAATAGCGCTTATAGCTATCTGGCAGTTCATGCACCATATTGCCGTGGATAACAATACGCGGCGGGTTATAACCACCTGCGTGTGCGTACTTAAGCTTCACACGGCGTCCACGAACCAATGGTGGCTGGTGATCCGCCTGAGCCATATCCATAATACGACGTAACATTGCCGTACTTACTCGCTTAGTCGCTGATTCATAAGCTTCGTCAATCGACTCAAACAAGTGACCAACACCTGTACCATGTAATGCGCTAATAAAGTGCAGACGAGCAAAATCAACAAAGCCCAAGCGTCTGTCTAGCTCAGTTTTGATACGCTCTTTGACATAGTCATCAAGACCATCCCATTTGTTTACCGCAATAACCAACGAGCGACCCGCATTTAGTGCAAAACCAAGTAGACTCAAGTCTTGATCTGAGATCCCCTCGCGCGCGTCTACAACGAGCAATACCACGTTGGCATCTTCAATCGCTTGCAGGGTTTTGATAACCGAGAATTTCTCTACGACATCGCTGACTTTCTTACGCTTACGTACACCGGCGGTGTCGATTAACACGTATTCTTTATCATTGCGCGTCATTGGAATGTAAATTGAATCGCGTGTTGTACCCGGCATATCGTAAACGATAACGCGGTCTTCACCTAAAATACGGTTAGTTAGTGTTGACTTACCTACATTTGGACGACCGATAATCGCGAGTTTAACAGGCTTGTCTTCAAAACCCGTTTTGCCGTCTTCGGCTTCTTCACCTTCAAGGTAAAGCTCGGCGATATCTTCATCATCATGCTCAAGCTCTTCATCTTGAGCCGTAAGTTCAGCGATAATCGGTTGTAGCGTCAACTCTAATAATTGAGTAACACCACGACCATGCGCAGCGGCGATCTGTTGAACGTCACCAAGCGCCAGCTGGTAAAACTCAGCACAGTTGGAGTCAGCATCAATACCATCCGTTTTATTGGCGACAACAAAGCAATTCTTCTGTTGTTTACGAAGGTGCTGCGCGATAGCTTGATCAGCAACCGTCATACCTGCGCGCGCATCCACCAAAAATAGCACAATATCCGCTTCTTCAATTGCAAGCAGCGACTGCTCGGCCATTTCAGTTTCAATGCCTTCTTCAGAGCCATCGATACCACCCGTGTCTACCACAATAAACTCGTAGCCTTCATAGTTTGCTTGGCCGTATTTACGGTCGCGAGTCAGACCCGGAAAGTCAGCAACTAACGCGTCACGAGTACGTGTTAAACGATTAAACAGTGTGGATTTACCCACATTAGGTCGCCCAACCAGAGCGATCACAGGAAGCATAGACTACCTCTTTTATAAACAACAAAAGGCTTCGCAAAAGCGAAGCCCCATAAAAAATCTAAAAATTCAGAAAGTTACTGCGGAATTTGAACTGCGCTAAGTTCACCATCACGCGTGTAAACAAATACTTTGCCATCGGCCACAATCGGTTCGACGAAAAAACCTGAACTATCAAACTCGGTACGCGATACCAACTCACCAGAGCTCTTATCTAGCCAATGTAAGTTACCTTCCTGATCGCCAACCACTACGTAGTTGCCAGCAACCGTTGGAGCGGTTAAATACCAACCGCGTAGAGCTGGTTGTGTCCAACGTTCAATACCTGAGTTTTTGTCTAGTGCGTACAGTACACCATCGCTATCAACCAAATAAATTACGTCAAGATCGAGTGTAAGGTCTCGGTAACTACTGTACTCACGATCCCACACGACATTGCCGCTGCGCACATCAATAGCAACTAGTTTACCATTATAGGCGATAGAATACACATATGCGCCGCTTACAACAGGTTTAGTATCAACATCCACCAAACGTTCAAACTCAGAAGCCCCTTTTGCAATTGCAACATCCGAGCTCCATGCGGTAAAACCGTTTTCAGCGATAAGTGCTGTTAACTTACCACTTTCTTCGCCAACCAATACGCCACCATTCGCGCTGGTTGGTGAGCTTAAACCACGTAATGTCAGCGCAGGGACTTCTTGCTCATAGTGCCAACGCTCTTCACCTGTATCTGGGTGTAGCGCAACCAGCTTGCCTGAACCTAAGTTAACGTAAAGAAGACCATCGCCTGCAGCTGGCGCTGACAGCGCTTCACCTGGTACCGACTTACGCCAAACTATTTCGCCGGTTTCACGGTCAAGCGCAAAAACCTGCCCGTGTTCAGAGCCAACATAGAGTTTACCATAAGCTTGTGTGATCCCACCTGACAGCTTCGCACTGTCGCTGTCTTCCCATGGCCAAAAGTTGGTATTCTCACGAACATCAACTTGCCACTTTTCTTTACCTGTTTGTGCATCAAATGCTGTCACTATACCTTCACGGGCAGCTGCAAAAACAGTGCTTTGGTAGCTTGTTGGAGATAAACGCGAAAAGTAGTGCTCAACCCCGTCACCAATCCCTTCTTGCCAAACCACAGAGGCGTCGAATTGATTGTTGATCTCAGGGAGCTTTAACTCTTCTTCATCATCACTAGAAGAACAACCAGCGGTGAGTGCTGCAACACATAAAGCCAATGAGGCCATCGTTAACTTCTTCATGGCAACTCCTTAAACCGTTGTCTTTTGTGCAAGATCATCCAGTTTAATTTGCAGCATAGGGTTGCTATTGCCTTCCGCTGCTTCTAGTGCCGATTGATAAGCACTTCGAGCTTTATCTTTATCTCCTTGAGCAAGGTAAATATCACCTTGGATCTCAGCAAGCTGAGCCTTAAACGCTTCAGGCATAGGCTTAGCGAGTGTTGCCAGTGCTTGTTCGTATTGAGACTGTGACGCTTGTACACGTGCAAGTCTTAATAAAGCCGTTGCTTTTAGCTCAGCGTTAGCAACATTATCAGCCGCCCAAGTTAGCTTCTCTGCAGCTAGCTTAAGATCGTCTTTGTCGATTGCCTCTTTAGCAGCAACGAAAGCCGCTAACACGGCGTAGTTAGAATCAGCATTTGCAGCAACAAAAGCGTCGCTTTTAGCTAGTACATCATCACTTTCAACAACCTGAGTGTATGCTTCTGATGCTGCTTCTGCGCTATCGATCTGGCTTTGGTTATACGCTTTCCAGCCATACAGACCACCTAAACCAAGCACAGCACCAACCACAATCGTTGTACCATTTTCACGGAAAAATCGTTTTATTGCTTCTGCTTGTTGTTCTTCTGTTGAATAAATTTCCATTCTAACCTCTTAGCCTACCAGCTCTGCTAACAGCGTTTTTACTTCTGCAAGTGGTAAGGTGATTTGTTCTTTCTCTTCACGCAGATACTTCACTGTCACTTTGCCTTCAGCGAGTTCATCTTCGCCTAGCACTAGCGCAATAACAGCATCGCTTTTATCTGCACGCTTAAATTGTTTCTTGAAGTTGCCACCGCCACAATGAACCATCACGCGAAGGCCAGCAATATCATCTCGTAATTGCTGTGCAACCACAGGAGCTTGAATCGCCGCTTTGTCACCCATCGCAACGACGTATACGTCAGCATTCCGACGAATATCACCCACACATTCCAGCGTTTGTAGCATCAACACTAAACGTTCGATACCCATAGCAAAACCAACGGCTGGCGTTGCTTTGCCGCCAAGCTGCTCAACCAAGCCATCGTAGCGGCCGCCAGCACATACAGTGCCTTGAGAACCTAAGCTTGTTGTCACCCACTCAAATACAGTGCGGTTGTAGTAATCTAAGCCACGTACCAGTTTTTCATTAACTTGGTATTCGACGCCAGCTGCGTCTAAACGTTCACACAAATTAGCAAAATGTTCGCGTGATTCTTCATCTAAGTGTTCAGAAAGCTTAGGTGCATCAACCAGTACAGCTTGCACCTCTGGGTTTTTGCTATCTAACACGCGCAGTGGATTGCTATACATACGGCGCAGACTGTCTTCATCAAGCGCTTCTTTGTGTTGCTCCAGATATGCAATCAGAGCATCACGATATTCAGCACGCGCTTCATTTGACCCCAAAGAATTGAGCTCAAGCTTAACATGGTCTTGAATACCAAATTGCTGCCATAGACGCGCCGTCAATAAGATCACTTCGGCATCAATATCTGGTGTTGCCATACCAAAGGTTTCAACACCAAATTGATGGAATTGACGGTAACGGCCTTTTTGCGGTCTTTCATGGCGGAACATAGGTCCCATGTACCAAAGGCGCTGTTCTTGGTTGTATAGCAAACCATTTTGATTACCCGCACGGACGCACACAGCTGTGCCTTCCGGACGTAGCGTTAAGCTATCGCCATTACGGTCATCAAAGGTATACATCTCTTTTTCGACGATATCGGTCACTTCACCGATAGAGCGCTTAAATAGATCGGTCGACTCAACGATTGGAAAACGGATCTCTTGATAGCCAAATGCCGCTACTGTGTCTCTTAACACCGATTCTACTTTCTGCCAGACCTGCGTGTCACCTGGCAGACAATCATTCATTCCACGGATTGCCTGAAGTTGTTTAGTCACTGAAAACCCTAACTTAAATTTGTCACCAATCGATTTACTACTACTTGAGCCTTTAACTAAATACGCTCAAACAGTCTCATCGCATTGGTTTTATTTCTTTAATGCCATTTATCGTCGTGCAGTTTAGCACGCCGTGAGAAAGCGCGAAAATTCGCTTATCTTAACGATTACGCCGGTATCAGTCGATGATTTTTACATCGATTTTTTCTTCGCTTTCTTTTTTATCTACATATTCTCGGATCTGAGATTCTAATTGAGCAACGATATCATCATTATCAATCCGTGTTTTTTGGCGCTCGCCATTGATATAAAGACCTGAACGGCGATTTGCGCCAGCAAGACCTAAGTCACTGACGAGTGCTTCACCAGGACCATTGACCACGCAGCCAATCACAGACACCGAAATTGGCGTGACGATATCTTCTAATCGCTCTTCCAGCTGATTCATCGTATTCACTACATCAAACTCTTGGCGTGAACAACTGGGGCAAGCAATAAAATTAATGCCGCGCGAGCGAATTCGCAGTGACTTTAGAATATCAAAACCCACTTTGATTTCTTGCACCGGATCAGCCGCAAGTGAAACACGTAATGTATCACCAATCCCTTCAGCAAGTAACATCCCTAGACCAACTGCCGATTTAACCGAACCGGCTCTAAAACCACCCGCTTCGGTGATCCCAAGATGCAGAGGTTGGTCGATTTCTTTTGCCAATAAACGATAAGCGCCAACGGCTAAGAACACGTCGGAAGCTTTTACCGAGACTTTAAACTGATCAAAGTTATGACGCTGAAGAATTTCGACATGTCGCATCGCAGACTCAAGCAAAGCTTCAGGTGTTGGTTCACCATACTTTTCTTGCAAATCGCGCTCTAGTGAGCCGCCATTCACACCAATACGAATTGGGATATTGTGCTCACCCGCCGCGTCAATCACTGCACGAATACGGTCTTCACTGCCAATATTCCCAGGGTTTATCCGCAAACAATCGGCACCGTACTTAGCCACTTGTAATGCAATACGATAATCGAAGTGAATATCCGTAACGAGTGGAATATCTACTTGCTCTTTAATGCTTTTGAATGCTTCAGCTGCATCCATTGTCGGCACAGAAACACGGACAATATCCGCTCCGGCGTCTTGGATAGCTTTAATTTGTGCCACCGTCGCATCAACATCTAGAGTATTGGTGTTCGTCATAGACTGTACTGCTATCGGTGCGCCATCACCAATAGGCACATTACCGACATAGATCCTTGTTGATTTTCTACGCTTTATAGGTGGTTCTGAAAACATGCTGACTACTCTGTTAACGGTAAATTGAATTTAGCTAGACGGTTTTTAGTAAACGCAGGCAAAGACACTGGTTTACCGTCAAGCGTGACCTCTACGGCCTGATGCTTGCCGAGTATAACAGAAAAAGGGGCCTTACCTTCAACTGTCATAGTATATCCCGCTTTTTTAACACCAAATGCAACACGCTCTTGTGTTGCGTCAAACATTTCAACCCAACTTTCTTCGTTGAAATGCATGACCACCGTGCTCAATGCCGAGTTTCGTTTTGTCGCTTGCGGTTTCGTTTCAACTGGCACCGAAACCTCCGCTTCACTCTCCTGTGGCTCGCTTTGCGGGGTTGTGTCATTGTTTTTCTCAATAGGCAATGCTAGCTCATCCCTCGCTGGTGTTGTGACATTTTCAACTGGCGTTTCAAGCTGAGTAACCGACGTTTCAGGCACCACTTCTTGCTCTGAGCTATTGGTCTGCCAAAACCAAAATGCCGACGACCCCAGTACGATAGCCAGCACAATGTAGCTCACCATCATTAGGCGGTTATCGTGGGCTTCTTTATGAGTACGGCGAGAAAAGCTTTGCATCCGCTTTTTCTGTGGCGGCAGCTCCGGAGATTGATATCTAGCCAGTACTTCCGTCGGATTCAAACCCAATAGTGCAGCGTAATTTTTAATATAGCCACGCACAAAGGTTTCAGGCCCTAGGTCTTGATAGTCATCCTGCTCGAGCTTGGTAAGTTGGGCATGGGTCATCTTTAAACGCGATTCAATTTCAGCAAAGCTGATCCCGGCATTTTGTCTCGCAGTTGCTAAAGTTTGCCCGAGTGAAGGCTGCTCTTGTTCAGGTGCTTCCTGCTCTTTCATTGTTTGGTTCATAAAACGTAATTTGTTGGGTCTACAATTAATAATCCGTGGCCTGCTTGCAGCGCCACATCAGGAGTGAGTTTATTCCATCGCATAATTTCATCGATCAACACACCATATCGATCGGCAATACTGAGCAAAGTATCTCCCGCCGCAATTTCATGCACGACATTGGGATTGTTAAGATACACCTTTTGACCTGCGTACAATCTTGCAGATTCCCGCACTTGATTATATTCCATCAATTCAACCATTTTAATGTCGTATTTGACTGAAATACTAAACAGGTTTTCACCTGCAATAACAGTATGAAAAGGTACCTGAGGAGGCGCAACGTCACGATTTAATAACGGTACACTTGAACTGCTTGATGGTGTAGTCGCTAACACTTGAGGCTCACGTGAGCGAGGACTAAATGTGACTTCCGATGGGTCCGGTTGATAAAACTCAACCCGAGCTTCAGAGTCCGAGCTAACGTTCACTAAAGATGTGCTTTTTGCCACTTCAGGTTTTGCCGAAGGCGCAGAATTATTGGCCTCAATGGGTGAATCAACGGTGAATGATTGGGTTGAATTCGGTTGCGTTTTCTTACGTTTAATTTTAATTTTTGGATTCGCAACTATATGATTAGGCGACGCCTCGGCAAGCTGATTTAACTGCGCTTCTCGATAGCGATTGCGCAACCGTTCAAATTCACTTGCAGCGATATTATTCGTTAAGATAAGGCCTGCTTGTGCAGATTTAGGGTAGCTTTGCACCAAGGTCGTGGCGATGTCTTGCGCTTTTTGTAAGTGGCCCATTTGCATATGCACTAGGTGCCCAAGCATTAAGCTTCTTGGTGAAATAAATCCACGCTTGGCAACGTTATCAAGCACATCTTCTGCTCTTAAGAAATCACTGCGAGCATAGTACAGGCCCGCGAGTGCAAGTTGCGACGACATTTGCTGAGCGTTATGCTTAATCGCATTTAACAGATATTCCTCAGCAAGGGAATACTCGTTTTGCTTCAACGCACACAGGGCTAAGTTTTCATAGCTTGCCGATACCCGCAAATAACTTGGCACCTCTATCGCTTTGAAAAAGTATTTGCTCGCTTTGTCATACTGTCCAACGCGACAAAGAAAAGTGCCATAGTTGTTTAGTGTGTCGGGATTATCTGGCTCAATATCCAAAGCCGCCTGATAGGCATTATCAGCACGTTGTTGCTCGCCCACCTGTTCGTAATAATACGCTAATGTATAATGAGCTTCGGCCAGTTTTGGCGCTAACTGTAATGCACGCTCTAAGTTAAATTTAGCTGAGGTGGTGTTACCAGAATTGAGATATTGAAGTGCAAGCGCAATGCGAGTTCTTGCGGCATTGGTGTTATTGACTTGTTGTTCGGCCACAGGACGCCCATCGGAGCGATAACTACTCTCCGTCACACAACCTGACAGAACTAAACTCGCGCCTGCGAGAATGGATGCAGCCAATCCTGTTTTGCGATAATTTCGCGATTGCATCACTCACCTTTGAATGCCACTGGGTTCTATGTGTGCCCTATATTACCCAAAAGGCTAAGAGATTCATCTCTTTTTTACCAGATAGTCAGAACTTATCTGAGGTTAAGATGAAATGAGCTGAGTAAACCCAGCTCATTTTTAATATTATTGTGCGCTTACATTGACAGTAATAGCATTGTCGTCACGCTGCTTTTTCTTGGCTAAACGTTTGGTTCTATCTACGACATCACCTACTAGCTGTCCACATGCAGCGTCAATGTCATCGCCACGAGTACGACGAACGATACAGGTAAGTCCTGCAGCTTGTAACACCTTAGAAAATCTATCGATACGGCTGTTGCTAGAGCGACCATATTCATTCCCTGGGAACGGGTTAAATGGGATCAAGTTAATTTTTGACGGTGTGCCTTTGAGAACTTGCACCAACTCATGGGCATGATCTGTACTGTCATTCACGTCTTGTAGCATCACGTACTCAATGGTGACGTCTTTATTTGCTTTAGAGCCATCAATATAGCGACGACATGCTGCTAGGAACTCTTCAATCGGATACTTTTTGTTGATTGGTACAAGTACATCACGTAGTGGATTGTTTGGCGCATGTAGCGAAATCGCCAGTGCCACATCAATCTTTTCTTTCAAGATATCAAGCGCAGGTACCACACCCGATGTACTTAGCGTAACGCGACGCTTGGATAAACCAAATGCCCAATCGTCCATCATCAGTTCCATCGCCGGTACAACGTTATTTAGGTTTAACAGAGGCTCACCCATACCCATCATAACGATGTTAGTAATTGGACGTTTAGTGCTATCGCCTTTATGCAGACCAATGTCGGTTGCCACGCGCCAAACCTGACCAATGATCTCAGACACTTTTAAGTTACGGTTAAAGCCCTGCTGCGCTGTTGAGCAAAAAGTACACTCTAGCGCACAGCCAACTTGAGAAGACACACACAGTGTCGCTCGGTCTTTTTCAGGGATCCACACGGTTTCAACTTCTTGGCCACCCTCGAGTAATAGAGCATATTTAATGGTACCGTCAGAAGCCTCTTGCTTTACTGAAATTTCAGGCGCCTTAATCTCACACTCAGCTTGCAAACGCGCACGCAACTTTTTGTTCAGATTGCTCATATCATCAAAGTTGTCGATGCCAAAATGATAAATCCATTTCATCACCTGATCCGCGCGAAACGGCTTTTCGCCATATGATGCAAACAACTCGCGCATCCCCTCGCGATTTAAATCAAGTAAGTTAATTTTTTTCTCAATAGTGGTCATGAACAACCTCGGTTAAAGACGGTAAGAACAGCTAAATTGCCAACAACGCATTGTACAAAAAAGCAGCAAGCATCACAAATAATGTAACGTGTTTTGTGAAGTAGTGTGATTACTTTACAAAGCACGCTTATCCCTCAACTTAGCTACGGGACAAAAAAAGGGCTCGAAAGCCCTTCTTTGGCACCAAGTCCCGAATTAACGAGTACGTGGGCAGATCTCTTCTTCAGCGAAGAAGTAAGCGATTTCGCGAGCAGCAGACTCTGGCGCGTCAGAACCGTGTACTGCGTTCTCGTCGATGCTGTCTGCGTAGTCAGCACGTAGCGTACCAGCTAGCGCTTCAGCAGGGTTAGTAGCACCCATGATTTCACGGTTTTTACGAACTGCATCTTCACCTTCAAGCACCTGAACCATTACTGGACCAGAAGTCATGAAAGAAACTAGTGCACCAAAGAAAGGACGCTCTTTGTGCTCTGCGTAGAAACCTTCAGCTTTCTCTTGAGAAAGGTGAACCATTTTTGATGCAACGATTTTAAGACCAGCAGACTCAAAACGGTTGTAGATAGCACCGATGTGGTTTTTAGCTACAGCATCAGGCTTGATGATTGAAAAAGTGCGCTCTAAAGCCATCTTTTTTGCTCCAAAATATTATTGTGAATATTAACGGGCGCGAATTATACGTGTTTTGGTAGAAAAAACCTACTATCTCACGCCGCTTTCTTTGCGAAGAAACGAAAATTTGGCGAATTATTTGTCGATTAAATGCGCAGAGTTGCTAGTAGAAGCCTTAACAGTAAGGTCTCTTGCCCTTCCTTGCACAATGTCAAAAAACCTGATCTACATCAAAATTACTTACTTAGCTTTCTTCTATACTGCGCCGCTTTTTAGAATCAGCACGCGAAATCACTCAACAGCTGACCCGTAATCAGAGGTAAACCATGTTTGTACCAGAACTTCTCTCTCCTGCCGGCAGTTTAAAGAATATGCGTTACGCTTTTGCGTACGGTGCCGACGCTGTGTACGCCGGACAACCAAGATACAGTCTACGCGTACGTAATAACGAATTTGACCTAAACAACCTCGAAATCGGTATTAACGAAGCCCACCAGCAAAACAAAAAGCTCTATGTCGTATCAAATATTGCGCCGCACAACGGCAAAGTGAAAACTTACTTACGTGATATTGAGCCCGTTATCGCGATGAAGCCAGACGCGCTTATCATGTCCGATCCCGGGCTAATTATGCTGGTGCGCGATAAGTGGCCAGACATGCCAATTCACTTATCCGTACAAGCGAATGCTGTTAACTATGCGGCGGTGCAATTTTGGGCCAAACAAGGGGTTGAGCGCGTTATTCTTTCTCGCGAGTTGTCGCTACAAGAAATAGAAGAAATTCGTACATTGTGCCCAGACACTGAGCTTGAAGTGTTCGTTCACGGCGCCTTATGTATGGCCTATTCTGGTCGCTGTTTATTGTCGGGTTATATCAACAAGCGCGATCCAAACCAAGGTACTTGTACCAATGCCTGCCGCTGGAGCTACGATGTCAAACCTGGTCAAGAAAACGAAACCGGGGATGTTGTCCATAAAGTCGATCCAAAAGCGATTATTCCAACCTTAGGGGAAGGTCAACCAAGCGACGAAGTGTTTATGCTCGAAGAGCAAGGTCGTCCAGGTGAATACATGCCTGCATTTGAGGATGAGCATGGTACTTACATCATGAATTCCAAAGATTTACGTGCTGTCCAGTATGTTGATCAACTGACTCGCATGGGCGTGCATAGCCTTAAAATCGAAGGCCGAACCAAGTCATTCTATTACGTTGCTCGCACCGCACAAGTCTATCGTAAAGCCATTGATGATGCTGTTGCGGGTAAACCATTTGACCCAAGCTTAATGAAGACCCTAGAAAACCTAGCCCACCGAGGATATACCGAGGGCTTCTTGAAACGTCATGTACATCAAGACTATCAAAATTACGACTACGGTCATTCGGTGTCTGACCAACAGCAGTTTGTTGGTGAAGTGCTAGGTCGCACTAATAATGGCCTAGTTGAGATTGAGGTTAAAAATAAGTTCTGTACTGGTCACAGCCTAGAATTAATGACGCCTAAGGGCAATATTCATTTTAATCTTGAGCACATGGAAAATAAAAAAGGCGAGGCGATAAATGATGCCAAGGGCTCTGGTCATATCGTCAAAATTCCACTGCCAGAAGACATAGACTTAAATCACGCCATTTTAATGCGCAATTTAGGCCAAAGTGAGGACACTCGTAATCCTTTTAAAAAGGCATAACGATGGCATTACTTATTAATGACAAATGTATCAACTGTGATATGTGCGACCCTGAGTGTCCTAATCAAGCTATTTACATGGGCGATAAAATTTATCAAATTGACCCTGACAAATGCACTGAATGTGTCGGCCATTACGACACACCAACCTGTGTGAGTGTCTGCCCCATTGATTGCATCAAACCAGATCCAAACCACAAAGAAAGCCTTGATCAGTTAGCCGAAAAATACCTTCGGCTCACTGAATAACAAGGTGAAGCCACGCGCTTCATCTTGTTAATCTCTCAACTCCCCCTCTTCCCTACCTCACGATAAAGATTTCCAAACCTGAGGTTAGGATAAGGAATGATCTAACCCTCTGTTTTTAAAATTACATTAAATTACTTTTTATCTAGCCAGAGAGTTTTGGGGATAACTCCGCTCTCGCGTCCTGCTACCGCCCTGGTACCTACGTCCTGTAGGCAAGGCGAATTTACGCACCAATAGCTGGCTATTGGAAGTGAATTCAACACAGTTAGCGCTAAAACTGGCTGCTAGAAAGGCATTAATTATCCGAAGTTCAGGTTTCTTGCGCCTCTTGTCGAAATTTCAAATAGATATACTACAGTTAAAGCAGAGCATTAGGACTTTTAAAGCGTATTTTACTATCGCAGCTTGAGTGCGCTTTTAGCGTCTTAACGGCGGATGTTTTTATATGAATCGACTTTACGTTGAGGTAAGGAAATAACATGGATTTGAACTCGTTTGAGTCATTTTTTAATAGCGCGTACATGCCGCATGGTCATTGCTATTTGTGGCAACCTCACCTGCTATGGACCAATGTCATCTCCGATATCTTGATAGCCGCCGCCTACTTTTCTATTCCTATGGCGATTATGATTTATGCAAAACAACGCCCTGACGTTGGCAGAAATTGGGTCTTTGTGTTGTTCTGTAGCTTCATCACCTTATGTGGACTCACGCACTTAATTGGCGTTTATACCGTTTGGCATGGCGCTTATGGTATTCATGGCATTTCAAAAGCAGTCACAGCGTTTATCTCAATGGTAACGGCGGTTTATCTTTTTAGACTTATCCCAAGCGCCGTCGCAATCCCAACTCCCAATCAATTCCATGGCGTGACCGCAAGGCTCAAACGTATTACCGATGAAAAGCAGGCGCTTCATTCGCAACTCGACCAACACAGAGTTACCGAGTTTATGCTCGATGCCTTACCCACTAGTACCTTGCTACTTGACCAGCTACTCACCGTGAGTAAGTGCAATCCTTATTTTTATCGCGAGCTTGGGTACGACACGCCAGATGCATTAATTGGGCTGAGACTACACGATATCGTCAGTTTGGATGATCCGTTCGACAGCTTAGAATCCATTAGCCAATCTCTACTCAACCAAAACGATTACAGTAAAGAAGCACTGTGCCATGTGAAAGACAAATTTGGCAATCTAATCCCGATGGAGATGCGCTTAGTACAAGAACCCCATGACGGTGCCAATCTCATTTTAGCGGTGTTTAATAACCTATCGTCACTTAAACGCACAGAGCAAGCACTTGCGGAATCCACCGAACAAATGAAGCGTGCAATCGGGGCAACCGAAGATGGCATTTGGGAGTGGAACGTTGTCGACAACAGCGTCAGCTATTCATCTCGTTTAAAAACCATGATAGGTAAGCGCGACGACGAAAAAGTCACCTATGACGATTGGTTTGCACATATCCACCCAGACCATCAGGGCAAAGTGCAAGATGCCATAGATCATCACTTTGCCACCAAAGATCAATATTTTGTCGAGTACTTAGGGCGAGACAACAAAGGAGAATACGCGTGGTTTTCCGCCGTAGGCAACAGCCAATTTGACGACCACGGTAAAGCATTGGTGATGTCTGGAGCACTTAGAAATATCCATCAGAAAAAATCCCTTGAGCTGCAAATTGCGGAAAAAAACAAAATTCTCAATGCCATCTACGAAGGTGCAAGTCAGGCTATTTGGCTATTAAAGGTAGAAGAAAACCAAACATTTCGAGTGCTCGAGTACAATAAGTTTGCTTGTCAACGCACTGGCGTCAAACTTGATGAAATATTGGGTAAAACCCTCAGCGAACTAAGGGGGACAGTGTTAGAAGCGGAGCTAGTAGATAGAATCGAAAAAAACTACCAACTTTGTGTTGAGGTCGCAAAACCCGTAGATTACACCGAAATGATACCGTTTAAAAACAAAGAGTATTGGTATCAGACGACTCTTTATCCACTTAAAGACAGTAAAAACCAAGTTGAGCGGATCGTTGGTATCGCCGTCGATATTACTGCGCGAAAATTCGCAGAAAAAGAGCTTGAAGACAACCAACGCTTTTTACAGCGAATGATTGACTCAGCGGTGTGTGGCCTTTATCTCTACGACTTAAAACTCCACAAAAACACGCGCATAAACAAGCGTTATACTCAACTCCTTGGTTATACAATTCAAGAGTTAGAAAGTTCAAATTTAGAGCTATGTTTTCATGAAAGTGAACGCGCACTCGTTTACGAGCATATTGATGAAGTGAGAGCCAGCCAAGACGGTGAACTTATCCCGATAAAATATCGCTTTAGACACAAAGAAGGGCATTGGGTTTGGTGTTATTCTGTCGATACCGTGATCACTCGAGATCACAATGGCGAGCCAGAGTTGATGCTGGGTACTTTTGTCGATATGACCGAGCACACCGAATTACTATTACAGCTGCAAGAATCTAACGCCCACCTTGAGCATTTTGCCTACATTGCGTCTCATGACTTGCAAGAGCCACTCAGAAAGATCACCGCTTTTTCGGACAGTTTGGCGCAAAGAATTACGCCAGAGTTGAAAGACTACGACGATGCAAAGTTTGAAATAGAGCGCTTGGTAGATGCCAGTCAACGAATGCGGATAATGATCCAAGACCTACTCAAGTTATCACGCTTGCATTCCCACGAGTTGAAGCTACAAACAACTAATCTAACTTTATTGCTAGAAGATATCTGTGAAGTGATGAGCTTTAGTATCGAGGAAAGCGGCGCAGAAATTAAACTCGAGAATGGTGATTTACCCATCGAACTTGATCCCTCGCTTTTTCTTCAAGTGCTGCAAAACTTAATCAGTAACAGCATTAAATTTAAGTCACCAGAGCTTACGCCCGTGGTCCAAATTTACGCCAGCCAAACCGGCCATGAAACGGTGATCCATTACAAAGACAATGGACTTGGGATCCCAAAATCTCGACGCCAGCAAATCTTTGAACCGTTCAGGCGTTTTGGCACCACACAAGAGTATGGCAGTGGTATTGGCCTTGCGCTGTGCCGACAAATCGTAAAACTACATGGCGGCACAATAAAATGCCTGCAAAGTGATGATGGCGCTTTATTTGAAATCATACTGCCAAAAGAAGTTAAGGAGTAATAATGGAACTGTTATTAGTTGAAGATGATCCAGATGATGTTTACTTTTTTAAAAGAGCATACAGCAGTATTACCAATGCGCCAGAGCTTAAAATTTTTTCTGACGGTCATGAGCTGCTACATTACCTCGATTCTATCGCAACTTACGACCAAGTTATCTTGCTGGATTTAAACATGCCAAAAATGAGTGGCTTTGAAGTCATGGAAGCTTTAAAAAATGAACAAGTTGCCGATAAATTAATAACGGTATGCTATACCACCTCCACTCACCACAGTGACATTCGTAAAGCATATCAATTGGGTGCTAAGTCATATATTACCAAGCCTGGACGCTTGAGTGATTTAGAGTCGTTGATCAAATTAATCAAGCAGTATTGGTTTGACAATAACTGTGTCGTGCAAGGGTAACTATGAATACATGGCTGATTTATCTTCTTGAAGACAACGATGAAGACGCATACTTGGTGAAGCGCACACTTGCAAGTACTGACGGTAGACAAAAGTTTAACGTTAAACATTTTAAAAATTTAGAACAACTTGAAACCGCCTTAAATACAGTCAAGCCTGAAGCCATCCTAATCGATTTGAATATCGATGAGAGTCAAGGTCTTACCACGCTGATTAAAGTAAAGCAGCTACCCGTCAGCGCCCCTATAATCGTGTTAACTGGGGTATCTGAAACGCTGTTTGGCGAAAAGGCAATTCAACTTGGTGCGCAAGATTATATCCCAAAACATGAAGTGAGCGGCCCACTATTGGCACGTACAATTACCTTCTCAAAAGAACGCTACGAAATGCAGCGGAATCTAGAGAACCTGGTGGTGATGGATAGACTCACTATGTTACATAACCGCGGCGCATTTGATAGCGAACTAGAAAGAGCGATTAGTGAATCAGAGCGATATGGTCATGGGTTTGGTGTGTTGTTTATTGATCTCGACAACTTTAAACCAGTCAATGATCAACTTGGTCATCAAGCAGGCGACCAATTGCTAAAAATACTGTCGGCAAAACTTAAAATGTATAAACGTGCTTCGGACTTTGTAGCACGCTACGGTGGTGATGAATTCGTGGTTATCGCCCCTCACCTGACCGAAAAAAACCAGTTACGAAAACTGGCTCAGCATAAGTATGACTTGCTCAGTGATAATTACTGTCTCCAAGATGAAAGCGCCAACATCCACGAAGTAAAGCTAGACTTGAGTATAGGTGCTGTGATTTATCCCACTGACGCAACATCGGCTGAAGAGTTAGTTGCTAAAGCCGACAAAGCCATGTATCACGCAAAAACTAATAAACTACCTTACGCGTTATACTCGGATGCAGGGCTCACGACAAAACAGGAATAGAGAGAGCTATTCAACTCTATTGTGCAAGTATTGCCTATCAGACTTTCGCCTAACATGGTTGCGCCTTTCGACGAGAGGCAAAACATTACTTCGCTGTTTTCGGCGCTCTCCCCCTTGTCTTTCCTCTAGCAACTCTTCAAGCTGAGACAGAGTAATTTGCCTTCTCATAGCAACCTCCACATCACATTAATTTATTTTCTATAGTCGCTTTTACCCTAAAACCCAAGCTATCGGATCAGGAACATATGATCCATATCAAAGAAACCATAATGTAAACTTTTATTTTACAAAATAATCACATTTAGGTATAACTTAATTGAACAAAAAACAAACAGAAAGGATACAACATGAAACGCCACTATCTATCAGCGTGTTTAGTCGCGCTCCTCTCACATCAGGCAACAGCTGCTGGTCAGCATGACTCAGTAGCTATACCTGAATTTACTGCGGAACACATCAGTGCCTTACCTATTTCTAGTGTAATGGCAGTAAACCCTGAACTGTTTCTTTTCAGCAATGCTTTACAACAAGTAGATTGGCAGCAAGTGCTTGACAGCACGGCACCACATTTAAGTGACAAGCTCGAAGTGCTCTTGCACTATGCTGGATATGCCAGTATTAACCCTAAATTGTTGCTGGCACTAATGGAACTTGAATCAGGTGTGATAAGCAACCCAGATAAACAATCCCTCTCTGCACCGTTTGGTAAACTCTCTCATGAACAGGGGTTTGATGCGCAAGTAAAAGATGTAGCGCTTAATCTGAGTGCGAGGTACTACGCATTTCAAAAACTTCGCGATGAAGGCAAAGCCAAAAAGTTACCTGCGGTAAACGAAGCAACCGTTGCACTTGCAGATCTAACCCATACATCTGCAAACAAGCTATTAGACACCTATCAAACATTATTTAACGGCGAGTCATTAGCACTAAAAGCGGACAGCAACATCGCTTTTAGTGAGCGGGCTTCAACACAGGCAGTATCGGCTGCTAGCTTTAGCATGAGCTTTCCATGGCCGTCGGGTTACGCTTGGTATAGCGGTGGTGCACACTCAAATACAGGCTCTGGTTACCCTTACTCTTCGCTTGATTTTAATAACGGTTCAGGTGGCTGGGGAAGTAATACACCTTGGGTTCAAGCAGCGCACGGCGGCACAGTGACTCGCTACTCAGCTTGTAATATTCGCGTGACTCACTCAAGCGGTTATTCAACTCAGTATTACCATATGGAAAGTTTGCAATATAACACTGGTGATGTCATTTCTGCAGGCGCTTGGCTTGGCCGTTACGCGGACGATAAAGCAACAGCATTGTGCCAAGGCGGTCAATCAACCGGTCCTCACGTTCACTTTTCGCTACTGTACAACGGTGGGCATATTTCGCTGCATAATTGGTACATCAGTGGCTATCGTATAGATGTGGGTAACTCCAACTATGACGATAACTGTAATCGCTTCTTTTTTGAGAAGAATGGGTATCGTACTTGTGCATGGCGTGCGTTATATAAGTAACGTGAACTTGCACAACCATGGTATTAGGCTCAACTTTTTAGTTTGAGCCTAATAAAAAACTTAAAATTTTTGTAAAACAAATGTATATTAAATTTAATCAGGAATAAAAAAGGATTTAATACTTCTATGTTTGCAAAGGAATATTCCAATAACTCGCTAGCATGGCAAGATCGAGCGTTTTTTATTCTGACTCATGCTCGAGCTAATACCAGTTCCACAAATTATACCGTGCTTATCAAAGTGCTTGAGACACTGGGACATACGGTAAAAGTCGACACTCGACTACCAGAGTCTGCGCAACGCGAACAAATCGCGTTATTTTTGGTAGATACAGAACACCGAGATTGTAATGAACTTATCAGTGCTGAAGTAAAGCTATTGGCGGCTAAGCACAAGGTACTGCTATTTAATGCCAATGAAGACAACGTTAATGAAAAAACGGCGCTACTTGGCAATGTGAAAGGCATACTCTATCGCAACGCTCCGCCAGAGACGTTATTTCAAGGATTAAGCAGTGTGCTCAAAGGCGAGCTTTGGTTTTGTCGTAGTGCTATTTCAGAGGCGTTTAGCGAACTGATTGCCGCCATGCCACAAGCATTGCCCAACAGTGACATCATCTTAAGTAATGAAGAATTAAATATGCTTACCGGCAGAGAAAAATCTGTGATCAAGCTTATTGCTGCTGGTGCTAAAAACGAAGATATCGCTGATAGACTAAACATCAGTAGTCACACAGTTAAAACGCATATCTATAGCGCATTTAAAAAAACCAATTCACGCAACCGAGTTGAACTTGCTAATTGGGCACTACGCCATATACCGATAGTGAGTTTGAATTAAGAGCTGTGTAAAGACACACAATAAAACCGAGATAAAAAAGAAGTGAATGAATGGCTAGCATAGTACTAGCCATCTGCAGAAAATCGTAAGCTTACGCTACACCATAGCTATCACGGTATGCTTTAACTGCATCTAAGTGCGCATCCATACCACCTTGTTGCTCAAGGTAAGTAATCAAATCAGCCAATTTCACGATAGACACCACTTGAGTATTAAAGTCACGCTCAACTTCCTGAATAGCAGAAAGCTCAGCTTTGCCTTTTTCTTGGCGATCTAATGCGATTAATACACCGGCAAGATCTGCACTATTAGCGGCAATGATCTCCATCGACTCACGAATAGCAGTACCCGCTGTGATCACATCATCAACAAGCATAATACGACCTTCAAGCGCCGAACCAACTAAGCTACCGCCTTCACCATGCTCTTTCTTTTCTTTACGATTAAAGCAATAAGGCACATCTTTGTTGTGATGATCGGCAAGTGCAACGGCTGTCGTTGTCGCAATAGGAATACCCTTGTACGCTGGGCCAAACAACACATCAAACTCAATGCCAGCATCTTCCAATGCCGAAGCATAGAAACGACCTAAACGCGCCAGATCACGACCTGTGTTAAACAAGCCTGCATTGAAAAAATAAGGGCTAGTACGACCAGACTTTAACGTAAACTCACCAAACTTAAGCACCTGCTTTTCTAAGGCAAATTCAATAAACTCTTTTTGATACGGTTTCATGTTTTTCCTACTGAGTGTTGATTACGCTAACGCTTGCTTTTGTAGATCAATGATTTCACGAATTGAGTGTTTCGCAAGACCAAGTAACTCATCTAGCTCGTCGAACGAGAACGGTTCGCCTTCAGCTGTACCTTGTACTTCAATCAGTTTGCCAGTTTCAGTCATGATCACGTTCATGTCTGTCTCTGCTTCTGAATCTTCAAGATACTCAAGATCGGTAATTGGCTGACCTTTATAAACCCCAACCGAGATTGCCGCGATCATAAACTTTAACGGGTTTACATTGATCATGCCTTTGGCACGCATGTGTGTTAATGCATCGACCAATGCCACACAAGCACCGCTAATTGACGCCGTGCGTGTACCACCGTCCGCTTGAATAACATCACAGTCGATAGTAATGGTATTCTCACCTAACGCTTTTAAATCAACTGCGGCACGGAGAGCGCGCGCGATTAAGCGTTGAATTTCCATGGTACGGCCGCCTTGTTTGCCACGTGCCGCTTCACGGTTGTTACGCGTATGTGTAGAGCGCGGAAGCATACCGTATTCTGCGGTGATCCAGCCCTTGCCTTGACCTTTCATAAAGCGTGGCACACCCGCTTCTACAGAAGCCGTACATAACACTTTAGTGTTACCAAACTCTACCATTACTGAGCCTTCAGCGTGCATTGTATAGTTACGAGTAAATGTAACCGGCCTGATCTGATTTGCAGTTCTTTCGCTTGGACGCATCCACGTTCCCCCATCATCAAAATTTGCCGTACATTATAAAGGGATCATAGAGACTATGCCACGCGATCCGACTAAAAATAAAATTCACTTTAGGGCTGTGCGGAAATTCGGCTATAATGCCTCGGTTAAACCAAGCTAATTTAGGGACTTTATATGATCCATAGTATGACCGCCTACGCCCGCAAAGAAGTGAAAGGTGACTGGGGCACTGGGGTTTGGGAAATTCGTTCAGTGAATCAACGCTACCTCGAAACCTTTATCCGCGCACCAGAACAATTTAGAGGCTTAGAGCCAGTAATACGTGAACGCCTGCGTAAACACTTACAACGCGGCAAAGTTGAAGTATTCCTAAAGTTCACCGCAAATCCTGCGCACGTTGGCCAACTAACCGTCAACGAATCGCTTGCAAAGCAACTTGTTGAAAGCGCCAAGTGGCTACAATCACAAAGCGGCGGTGATATCAATCCTGTAGATATTCTACGCTGGCCTGGCGTAATGGAAGCCGAAGAAGTCGATTTAGACACCGTAAACAGCGAACTGTTAGGTGGCTTTGATGAGCTAATAGAAGACTTTAAAGCTGCACGAGCAAGTGAAGGCGAAAACCTAGAAACCATGCTCACCACTCGTCTTGAAGGTATTCTAGAGCAAGTTGCCATCGTTGAAGGCTACATGCCTGAAGTCACTAAGTGGCAACGTGAAAAACTTTCACAAAAATTAGAAGAACTAAAAACCGACATCGACGAAGGTCGCCTAGAGCAAGAACTGATTTACCTTGCACAAAAGCAAGATGTTGCAGAAGAGCTCGACCGCCTCAAGTCACACGTCAAAGAAACCCACAAAATCCTCAAAAAAGGAGGCGCTTGTGGCCGTCGTTTAGACTTTATGATGCAAGAATTCAACCGCGAATCTAACACCCTAGCCTCAAAGTCAATCAACAGCGAGATCACCAACGCCGCCGTTGAACTTAAAGTTCTAATTGAGCAAATGCGCGAGCAGATCCAGAATATTGAATAACACGCCGATATTCTATCAGCTTTGAAAAACCGCCTCTCGGCGGTTTTTTATTGGGTTCATTTTATGGAGTATATTAACCTTCATAGTTTCGCTAAACTTCAACTGTTATTAGAACAAAAAGGCAACCGCATGATTAACCTGTTCTGTACACAAAAACTCATTGCAAAGCTCCCTGTCAATGAAGGAGTTATACCCGCTTGTTCCGATGCAAAACTGACTGATTTAAGCACGCCAGACACTCACCCTTTGTCAGATTGGCATGCTAATTTGCTCACAATACAACGCAGAAACTGTATGCTCCTGATGCATAATCAAACCCGCTTTCCGGTATTTATTATTGGCCTCACCAAACCAGATTTTGCAAAGTTAGATTTTCTATTTGCTGATAGCTTTATGAATACCTTGCTAAAAGTGGGTGCAAGTAACCAGCAATTACAAAAAGCAGCTTCATTACTCGGCCCGCTAACAATCGCCAAAGCTAATAACCGTAGTGTGCAAGGGACGATGAATCAAATGAAAGGCGATATAGAACATCAACTTTGGTTCGACCAAATTAACATCATGGATTGTTCGCCTTATAGAACTGCCGCCTGGTTAGCTGAACGCCCTTGCATGATTAAAGGACAAAAAGACTGTATTTGGCCAATTAAGGAAATGCTCGCTTTATTAAGCTAACGCTCCAATATCAACCTGCTAAGCCATTGCTAACTTAGCCGCGTGTTTCCACATAAACTTCGGCATGGTATTTCGCAACTGCCAAGTGATGTTCATGGGCTGCCTACCAGTGTGCGATACATAGTCAACTTCGCCAAAGTTAACAAATCCTATGGTTTTGCCAAATTCGTCTTTTGCTTGCTCTCTAACAAACAGAAAAAGTCGCTTACCCTTTGCTTTGTGAGTGATATAGTCTAGACCTCTACCATAATCAGGCCTTGCTGAGTTTTGGCTTTGCCAATGGAAAAGCTGTTCATTTATCGCGTAGTCGTGATACATAGTAGTGGGCGAAAACTGCTTTTCGTTTTTATTCAACGTAACGAATAGCAGCTCAATATTTTGCTCTCGAATGCTAAAAACACCTTCTCGAGAATTAGCCTGCTTTTCAAAAGTAGACACACCAAAGCCAACCAATATTTGCTCTCTGGCATAACGAGCCCCAGAATTTACATAATGCCCCAAGTGATAAATACCGTGTGGGCAGGGTTGGTGTGTGACTAAGTGGCATGAATTAAGACTTTGCCCATACTGCCCCCTTGCCAAAAAGAGAAAGTCTTTTTCAATTAGAACGAACACCACCACACTTTTATGCGCGTAAAAATGTAAAAAACCACACTTTTATGCGCATAAAAGTGTGGTTTGAGTTATAGTGTAGGTCGTTAACAATCTTAATTGGCGGGAAATAACAGTGCAGCGTAACTTACTTAACGCCTTAATGGCATGGAAAAACCAATCTGTACGCAAGCCATTATTAATCGATGGCGCAAGACAAACAGGTAAAACCTATCTGCTGCAAGAGTTGTTTGGTAACACCTTTGCCAACATCCTTCGTATCGACTTTCTTGAAAATCCCGCCTACAAAGAAGCGTTCGATGGCTCACTCTCACCTGACGAGCTAATAATGAACATTGAGCTTTTGACCAATCAGGTGTTCAACCCAGAAACCGATCTGCTGATATTAGATGAAATTGGCGAATGTGAGCGTGCCGTTACCTCACTTAAGTACTTTGCCGAGAAAGCCCCCTCCTATTTTGTCGCTGCCAGCGGTTCAAATATTGGTTTGCTCAACACCTTCCCTGTGGGCAAGGTAGAACAATACAATTTACGACCACTGACCTTCCAAGAATTTATTTATGCATCAAACGAGCAAGCGCTGATCAAAGCGTTTGACAGTCAAGCAAGCACACCTGCGGTGCACACTAAATTGATGGATAAACTAACAGATTACTTTTTTACCGGTGGTATGCCGGAAGCCGTTTCTGCTTGGTATCAGTATAAGGATTCAAGCATTCTAGAGCGTGTTGAAAAAGTCACAAAAATTCATGCCGATTTAGTTGAAGGTTATCGCCGCGATTTTGGTAAGTACGCAGGCAAGGTCGATGCTACACTGATTGAATCTGTGTTTAATAGCATTCCAGCGCAGCTATCACTTGTCAGCGATGATTCCGTTAAACGCTTTAAATTTAAACATGTGCATGAGCGTAAATCTCGTTATAGCGATTTTGAAACCGCGATCCATTGGCTTCATTGCTGCCGTTTAGCTTTGCCAAACTACCCTGTTGAAGGATTGCCAAAATCGCCACTAGCGGCCTATAAAAAAGAAAATATGGTTAAATTGTTTCTATTTGATGTGGGGCTGCTTAATCATATGCTAGGCAGCAGTTATAAAGAGATTAAGCAACAAAGCTATGAATACAAAGGTTACGTGGCTGAAAACTTCGTGCAGCAAGAGCTCACAGCCATCGGCGTTGACCCAAGTTATTCATGGAATGACGCCCGCGCCGAAATCGAATTTATTTTGGCAACCGATGAAGGCGATATCATCCCTGTTGAAGTCAAAAGTGGTAACCGTACAAGGGCAAAATCGTTGGCATCTTATGTTGAAAAATGTGCACCAAGTAAAACTTTTAAGTTAACTGGTACACAAGGCTCATCAGCGTTAGAACAAACCAAAATCGTAATGCCTTTGTATTTCACGCAGTATTTACCTCAGAGATGGTAAAAGCGCGTTGCTTAGCCCCCGAGGTCTACATAAAGTTACTTCAAAGGTAACAATCTGTAGACCTTGATACCTGATATTCGGACACTCAGTCTTACCTCTATTGGATACCATAGTATCCATATTGAGCTTATTTCTATTGAAATGGACACCATAATGTCCACTTCAGGTTAGGTGAGTTTCTGCTGACTTATCACTATCACGTAGAACCAGCAAAAAATGGCCAAATTATGTTGACGGAAATCCCGCTCGATAAAGCCCTTCAAAACCTCTATTTTTAAGTCCTAACAGCAGCATAAAAACGGCACTGTTTTTCCGTAGTCATAGCCAAGGAGCACCACTAAGATTTAGTAAAAGCCATAGACAATTAGTGGGCAGTTTGGTGGGAAAATAGGCATTTTTGAGCGGTTTCTTTTCAGTAAGTTTTTGAGTTTTTAAATGTTTAGATTGCCACCCGAGGGTGGCATTTTCATTTTACTCTTCTTTATTTTCGAGTGCTTCTTCTCGGCGCAGATAGGCGCCTGCTTCATCACTACTTGCACGCAGGTGGTGGTTTTGATCCACCGCTCTCGTTTGCTGATTGAGTTGGTACACTTGTGAGGCATTGCCTAAATCACGCTCGCTGGTAATTGCGGCGATGGATTCTCGGTCTTTTAAGAAGCTAATCACATCTTTACGGATGTCGCTTAGCTGTGCATCGTCTTTATGCATTTCTAATATATGTCTTGGATGCTCTAGGTTTTTCATGCCCGTGGCAGCGAAGGTCGTTGAAACTATTCTCGACACCACTACCCAAGGGGTAATACTGCTGCGTACTAGCGTATTTTCAGAGCGTGTGGAATCGTGAATGCCAGTTCCTGTTGATATTTTAGACTCAGTAAATGTCCCTTCACACTTAAAATAAACCAGCAGAGATTCAAACTGCATCTCGGCGTAGAATACGTGTGCAGCATTGATTAGCATTGACGCAAACGATTTAATCAATAAGCCACTTAGCAGTAAATGCACGGCTACCATCACAACGGCGCTGAACGACGCGATGTTTTCTTCGCTGAAGGCACTAGAAAAATTACTGATATTGGCGCTCGTTACATAGTGGTAAATATCTACTACGGCATAAGCAAAAAAGACGCTTAATCCAAGGGTTACTAGCAGCAGTAAGTTACCACCAAGCAAGGATAAAAACCTAAAGCGTTCAAACGATTTACCTAAATCTAGGGGCAGAACTTTAGGTTGTACTTCTTGGATCATTTCGCCTTTAAAGCCACCTTTACCATCAACTTGTTCTTGCAAGCTGGGATCTAGCTCACGATAAACTCGGTTTGGTACTTCTTTATAGCGGCGATTAGCCATCACCAAGTTGTCGAGGTTAATAAATATCTCATTTGGATGTACTGATTCTTGCCAGTTTTCTCTTAACTCAGACACTTCAACCACTGGGTTTACTTTGTCTAAACGCGCTTTAAGCATAACAGCAATAATGGCGCTACAGCCAAGTGCAAGCACGATAACGCCCGTGAGATAAGCCCAAGTATGAAGACTAGGTAACGGCGCAAAAAAGAGCTCAATATCGGCTTTACTTAACTTTCCTTCATCCATGATGTAAGACAAAGTTAGACCTATCAAGATTGGTAGCACAAAAGAGAGCGAAATCACTTTAGTGAGGGTCGCACTCCCCAAAGATTCAATAGCATGTTCCGCTTTGCGTGAAATCGGTTTAGCCGCGCTATACCAGCATGACAAAATATATATCATCAGTAAGGTACTATAGATTGGAAAAGTCAGCTCCCCAGCATCACCGGCAAAGCCCGACAGCGATACAAACGCCACCACGCCATAAAGCACAAGTGCGGTTAATGTACTCACCCATGCACCAAATAAGCGTTGGCTCATATTTCTGATAGGATAAGGGAGAAAGAGTAATTTAGGTGCAATGCTGTGAAGTAAACGCGATAAGAATCCCTTAGGCTCTACAAAAGTGCTATTCTTTCGGCCAATCAACATTTCTTCTAGCGTTTTCGCCGCATAAGCTACATCAGCCTTTTCTTGCTTGGCAGTTGAAGTTTCTGATTTACTGAAGTTATAAGCTAAAGAGGTGGGATGGTTACGACCCACAAAAAAACGCAGCGTTGCATATACTCCTTTTGCAAGAGACGTGATCCCAAGACCTAAAATCAACATGCCAAATAGCATGATGATCCAACCCATACCCGCATCGCTCTTAACTGAGCTGGCGGCAATCACCAGTAATGCAATTCCAGCAATAGTTTGTATTGCACCACGAATAGCAGTGATTTTACCTTCCGTTTTAAATGGGTTTTTAAGCCCTAAATCAATAGAGCCATAATCAAAAGCCACTAGCAGCCTCCTTGTATAAACAGTCCAATGTCGGTGGCTAGGAGGTCGTCTAGTTTACGCAGCGTCCAGCCACACCTTTTAATTTCTGCAATACTCTGCACAATAACTTGTTAAGTTGCAACGAGTTTCGTTTGAATTCAAAGAAGTTCCCACTTCCTATTATCAAATCGTCTAACTTCGTTACAATTAGGCGAAATAGACAGAAGATAAAGCCACTCGTTTTCTACCAATTGTTTTACAACTGGGTGTGCTGCCATGATTTGCTCTAGTGCTTCGGTTGGTGCTTGTACAATTACGCTCAAACGTTGTGGGGTATGCATCCATTTTTCACCGTTATGAACGGATTGCATTGGCAGGCCTATTCGCAAATCTCCGCCATTGCCTTCAAACACTCCTATTCTCCCCCCCACTACATTATGCAACACCTTGTTACCACTGCCGTATTTGTGGATATCGGTTACCGAAGCGTTATATTGCATATTGATCCAGTTAGTGACGAGCATAGGGGCGGTTAAAATAGCTGTTAACTGACTAAAGTCTTGGTCTTGCTCCGCGCTGTATTCATGCAAAAAGACTCGACCTTGCAGGTCAATCCCCTGCGTAACTTGTCTCGGCGCGACCACAAATGCTGCATTGTTGGCAAGGCCCCATTCCGGCCTGACTTGAGACCAATCTTTAGTACGGGCTATAAATCGCTGCTCTAATTGCTGCTCGGATAACTCTTTACCAGTTATCGCAAGCGTATGAGCGCGCTCTACTCTAGCCAGACGCGATGCCTGCTTTAACCAGCGGGTCATCTCTGTATCTATTTCGCCATAGGGGGTAATTGTTTCAGTGGTGGTATTATGTAGCGCTGCAACAAAACGGGTTCGCGACGGAATAGCGATGCCTAGCGCGATTAATTCTGCGCGTACCGCTTGGTCATTAAGAAGTTGCGCGAGTACTTTAACATTCACTTCTCCCGATTGGCCGCCACATGCACCACATTGCAGTCCGGCTTCATGTAAATTATTGGTGGTATGTGCTCCGTGGCCAACCAATAGGACTGTATCAGCAAATTCAGTCAGTCCCATCCCTTTTAATATGCCAGCTGCGAGTTTAGCTTGCTCCAAAACAGTAACTTCGTGTTCGCCCTGTTTTAATTGCCACTTTCTTGAATCAATATGACTATCGACGGGATGATGAGTTTTTTGCAGTGAAAACACTTTGCTAAATAGCTGATAAAAGTAACTCATCCCCATCGACTCCACCATCGAAAATGAAGCAGCCGCAGAGTGAGACCAGCTATGCCAACGGCCAGCTTGCTGGCGTTTTGTGGCAAGATGCTGGGGTGCTGGCGTTTGTATCGCGGTGATTGGTGCTTTTAATAATCCGGGTAACTGTGGCCGACTAAAACGACAGTTAGTCGCATGATAATCAATCGGTAGGCCAAAGAAACCAGCATAGCCTATGGTTTGAATGCCTGCGTTTTGAGTTTCTAACGCACGGCGGATCACCTCTGAGCGTACATCAATACAAAAAGCCGCTTGTAAGGTTGGTGTAGCTTGCTCACGAGCTCCCTCAGATTTTACCTGCTGAGTCTTTAGCTGCCCCACTAAAGTGACTTGATAACTGAGCTCGAGTGCCCGCTGAAATACCAGGCGCGGCAACAATGCCTTTTTATGTTCAATCACAATCTCAGCAAGTTGCTGCTTTTGCTTGTTCCAATGGTATTGAATACGGGTAAAGGTCGTTGGATGGCGCTCACTCACATAACGCCAAATCACCAGCTCCCACGCCATTCGAATTGCCAGTAGCGCACGCATATCGGAAGCCGGATGCTGGGCAAGATCTGCTTGCCAGCGTTCATAAGCCGCCCAAGATGCCCAACCATTAATATCTAACAGTAGCATGTGTGCATAATCACTCAGCTCATTAAAACCAATCTCTAAGGTGTCGACAGCGAGTGCAATTAAAGACTCAGGAGACGTTGGCAAAGCCTTAAAGTAATCCACTAAGCCCGACTCCCCCATGACGATGCTTATCCCCAAGTCTCGCGATACGGTTTCATGCCAGTGGCGATACAAACAGAGTTTATCCTCACCTTGGGTTTGTTTGAGAATAGGCTGCACCTGCTGATAATGCGCGGCGCAAAATTGGCTAATTTGGTGGCTGATTTCCTCTTGCCATGGCATCTTATGCTCTGAGCGATAACGGTCAAGTAAGTCCGCTAATGTATGCCAATGTGGCAACTCGCCGCAGTGACTTTTTTTGAGCCAATTAAGTAGCGCATTGGTGCTGCGATCCACCGCATAATGTGCCGCAGATTGCTGCAATGCTTGCTCTGAAATCGCCTCTTGCTGCCATTTTTCAAGATAAAATGCCACGGGCATCAGCATTCTAACCTGTGCCAACGCACTCATTTTATTGACCACCGCATCAAAGGGCAGATCGCGCATTCCCCAAAATGGATTCACTGCGATCAATTGATCGAGTGGCCAAGTTGGCGCAATGCGTGTTTCAGCACTCAGGAGTTGTTGCTGTTGCGGCTTAGATAGCTGAGTCTGTTTGTTGTCTTGTGTCTCTATCATTACTTCTGCTCCTCGTGCCCCGCTGCATAGCGATGAATGGCTAGGTGTTTCTGCTTTTTAATACTTGGCAAATGGACGGGCCAAAGTAATATGGTTAATCGCGTCATCCACTCGTCTAAGTACAGGCCGGCATACAACACTCGAGAGAGTTTTTGCACTGTTACCAAATGTGCGCGGTAATAGAGCAGATAATTTACTACGATAAGTACCACTACTAAGCTGAGCAACCAAATATCAGCTCCATCGAGTGCTTGCGCCCTGAGATCATTTGGTAGCGCGACCACCAAATGCAATAGCCACTTTTGCGCACTATAGGCTGCCAACAACACAACAGCTGCGGTGATAATTCTAAAATAGCTGCTAGGGGCTTGCGCCTCAAAACGCAGCGCTAACCACACCGTTAATGCGCCAACCATTAATCCCCAAATACTGATAGGACCTTGATATTCAATAACGACTGCAGCTGCTGTAGTGAGGCCAGTTGCCACGGCAAGTGCAATGAGCCATTGCCACAAGGGCGGTTCAAGCTGGTCGCTCAAGCGACGAGTCAAATCTTCATGGATCCACTGGCTTGAGTTTAAAAATGCGTGGGCTTTGTAGGCTGAATGCGCCAATAAGTGTAGTAGCGCTAATTCATATAGCCCCAAAGCACACTCCACTAGCATCAACCCCATTTGTGCACAGGTTGACCAAGCCAAGCGCACTTTTAAACTGATCCGCGTTGTCATGATAAGCGCGGCCAATAATGTCGTTATTCCTGCCACGATCAAGATCAGCCATTTCGCAGCTTCTACGCGTAAAATCAAAGGGCCAAACACCATCACCAAAAAACCGCCCAAATTAATGATCCCTGCATGCAGCAGCGCACTTACCGGCGTGGGTGATTCAACCACTTGCATCAACCAGCCATGCACTGGCAGTTGCGCGCACTTTATCAGCGCCACAATTGCAAGTAAGCCAGCTGCAGATTGCTCTAGCGCAGTCAGTGTCGTTGAGTGAGTTAAGTAATAGTCGGTGATGTCATTAAGCCGGAGCATGCCAGTGCTGAGGTAGATACAAATGAAAGCCCCCAGCAATGCACTTTCTGCCAAGCGCGCCAAAATAAACTTTTTGTGTGCGGCCAATGCCGCTCTCGGGCGGTTAGGATAAAACAGCAGTAGACGGTGTAGGCTCAAACTAATGCCAACCCAAGCCAACCAAAATAGGATTAAGTGATTACTGAGCACCACAATAGTCACGCTCAGTAATGTCGTGAGTAGATAGCGAAAATAGCGGCCTCGGTGTTTTTCACCATGTAAATAGTGAATAGAGTAACGCAGTAAAATAAAGCTCATAAAGCCAATCAATGACACCACGCTAAGCCGTAAAAAGTTTATTTCAAACAGGCTACTGGCAATATCACCTTGTGTTGCCCAACTCCCCCAGCCAAAAGCGATACAAATTGCCACACCAATAGCAAAACCGTTCGCGATACGAAATAACCCAGCGTTACTACGAGACGCTTTGCTCATGAAAGACGCAGCAATCAAAAAGTGTAATAGCAACAGCACCACTAAGATATTAATCATCACTTTCTATGGTTCTCACCTAAGTCTTGAATCAGGTCATTATTCCAACCTTTTTAATTTAATAAAAATAGATATAATTTAACTATTCGTTCTGTTTTACTTATATATAGATGAGCCGACTTAATTATCACCACCTTTACTACTTCTGGCAGGTTGCTAAGCTCGGAAACCTGACTCAAGCCGCTAAAGAATTACATGTTTCGCAATCTGCGCTCTCTGCGCAAATCAAACAGTTGGAACACAATGTCGGAGTATCACTATTTGAGCGCGTAGGCCGTAACCTAATGCTTACCGATCAGGGTAAAAAGGTGTTGAGCTATGCCGATGATATTTTTACCACGGGGCAAGAGCTCGAAGCCTTGCTAAGCAAAGGCGTGCAGTCAACCACCCACGTAACTATTGGGGTGTTGACCACTCTGTCACGTAACTTTGTAGAAGCTTTTATTAGCCCTTTGATGCGGCGCAGCGATGTGCAATTTAAATTAAAGTCAGGCAGTATTTCAGAGCTACTCAACGGCTTAACCAATTATGAGCTGGATTTAGTACTCACCAACCGCACAATAAACCTAGATACTTCAGATCCCTATTGGCAGTGCCAACTAGTTGCCAAGCAACCGCTGGCGATCATTGGTCCGCCTGCCCTCAAGCCAAGCACGCCATTTCCGCAAGGCTTTGAAAAAACACGCTGGATCTTGCCACCTGCCAACTCAGATTTACGCACCGCATTTAATGCGCTGTGCGCTCAGTATCAGTATTTCCCCAACATTTTGGCAGAGGTCGACGATATGGCGATGATGCGACTACTGGCACGAGATAGTGGCGCGGTAGCTGTT
Organism: Pseudoalteromonas sp. NC201; assembly: GCF_002850255.1. Lineage (NCBI taxonomy): Bacteria > Pseudomonadati > Pseudomonadota > Gammaproteobacteria > Alteromonadales > Pseudoalteromonadaceae > Pseudoalteromonas > Pseudoalteromonas sp. NC201. The sequence continues at coordinate 697,961 of NZ_CP022522.1, read as the reverse complement.
TTACCAGCCGTTGTAGTAAAAGACGAAATAGCCCAAGGGGTGCTACAGCAGTATCAGGAACTGCCTAATATTTATGAGTATTTTTATGCGATTTCAACACAGAAAAAGGTTGTTCCTGAAGCAATTAAAATCCTGCTGCAAGAAGCGCGTGATAAGCCCGCACATTTTTAAGCACGCTGATTTTTATTCACCTGAAAGTATTAGAAAATCACGATTTATTTCTGTTTTTTAACTTAACCCATATTAACGTAAGAAAATTGGCCTAAGCACTTGACCAATTGATGTTTATTTAGCAAGCTGAAACTATAGGATAAAAATTCGACGAGGCAGTTATCGTGTTCAAGCTTGCGCACAATGGCAATATCTTAATGGATGTGAAGTCTGCTTCACCGCCAAGTGCTGCGTTTGTGATTGAAGCCCTTGAAAAATCACAATTTGCCGACTGTGAAATTGATCACGACTCGATTAATGCCTTTTTCCAGAGCGACTTTCCAGAGAGCCAAATCGTCGTTGCTAAACAACATGATGCCGAATTTGAAGTCACCTTAAGTGACGATAAAATGCAGGCCTTTGGGCAACTTAAAACGGCTCGTGGTGGTAAAGCCGTATCATTAGAAGAGGCAAAAAAAGCCATTGTTAAAGCGGGCGTCAGCCGTGGTTATAAGCAAGCTTACCTAGAAAATATCCTGCGCAAACAGTTTGAACTTCCACCTGGCGAAGAAGCATCTGGATTAATCGCCCAAGGCCGACCACCACAAGACGGCCAGTCAGCAAAATTACTGCCGCACGTACAAACTTTAAAAGAAAGACTCAAGCAGCCTAGAATGCGTGAAGATGGCACCGTTGACATGCGTGATTTTGGCAAGCTTGCAAGCGTTGCACCGGGCGATTTACTGGTCACTCAAAAGCCCGCAACACCAGGTAAAGAAGGCTTTACGGTTAGTGGTGAAAGTATTGAAGCAAAGCCCGGCGAATCATTCCAGCTTATGGCGGGTGAAGGCACCGAGATCAACCCCAACAACCCACTAGAGCTTATCGCAACCATTGCAGGTTGCCCCTCTGATATCGCCAACGGTATGCGCGTGGATGATGTATTTACGATTGCCGATGTCACAGTAAAAAGTGGTCATGTCGACTTTAATGGCAGCGTTGTAGTTACCCATAATGTGGAGCCGGGTATGCACGTGACTGCACAAGGCGATATCACAGTGCTCGGCACGGTGGAATCTGGAGAACTTATTGCAGGTGGTCATATTGAGGTACGAGGTGGCGTGATCGGCCATGTCGACCATCAAAATAATGAACAAGGCTTAACCTGCAAGCTTATCGCCAAAGGCAATATTGAGATTGCCCATGGACAATATACTTACCTTGAAGGCGATAACATTATTATCAATAAGCAAAGTAACCACTGCGATATTAAAGCGCAAAAGCTGATACAAGTTGGCACTGGCGATCATCCAAGTGGCAAGTTAATAGGTGGTTCAATCATAGATGCGCAAATGGTGGTAGCGGGAGAGATTGGCAGTGAATCTGGCGCTAAGATGATGATTTATCTTGCACGCAAAGGTCTTAAAATCACCCAAGAAACCGACACCCTGTTCAAAGAAGTCGCCGCCACCAATGATTCTTTAGATCAACTACAGCAAGCGATTGAAAAAGCAGAGTTAGTAAAAGACGCAGCTAAAAAGCAACAACTCAAAACTAAAATTGGCGCAACACAGATGCACTACTGCCAGCAAGCCGAGCACCTTGAGCAAAAGCTCAGCCAGCTTGATCACGACTTACACGATTTGCTCGACAACACGAAACTTGCAGCAAACAAAGCGCTTCATTCTGGGGTTGAAATCCATATCTTTGATCGCGTGTATAAAACAACCCGCAGTTATCCCCCTTGCTCAGCAATGCTACAAGAAAACCAAGTCAAGATAGACTTTAAAACCGCAGGCTCCTAGCCTGCACTTTGCTCTAGCGCTGACATTTAGCGCAATACACTGTGCTGCGTTGCCCTAGACGTATTTCTTTTAATGGCGTTTCGCAGCTTACGCAAGGCTCACCTTTGCGACCATACACCAGTAACTCTTGAGCAAAGTAACCCGGCTTACCATCACTTTGAGCAAAGTCTTTAAGTGTCGTTCCCCCTTGTTTGATAGCTGCACTTAAGGTTTCCTTGATGATCGGTGTCAGTAATTGGTAGCGTTTAAGTGAAATTTTGCCTGCTTCTTTTTTGGGATGGATCCCTGCTTTAAACAAAGATTCATTGGCATAAATATTACCCACACCAACCACCACATGATTATCCATAACAAATTGTTTAATCGGCTGTTTTTTGCCTCTGCTTTTTTCAAATAAGTACTCTGCAGTAAAAAGCTCGGTCAACGGCTCAGGACCCAGCTTTTCAAAAACGCTATGATCTTCGCCTGTACCTTGCCATAAGAAGGCACCAAAGCGACGCGGGTCGTTCAATCTGAGCGACTTACCTGAGGCCAGAATGATCTCCACATGATCATGCTTTTTTAGTGGCTCTTTGCTATCGACAACACGTAAGTTTCCTGACATCCCCAAGTGCAAAATCGCAGTGCCATGCTTGGATTCGATAAGCAAATATTTTGCCCGTCGCTTAACCGCAAGCACCCTCTCACCTTCGAGCAATTGTACTTCCTCTGGTACAGGCCATCTCAGCTTACCATTGTGCACTTTTACGCTTTGGATAATATGTTGCTCTAAATATGGTTGAATGCCTAAACGGCTCACTTCGACTTCTGGTAACTCAGGCATAATTCACTCTATTACTGTGTGGTATTACAATTCTATCGGTAGAAATAATGCTTTGGCTTGCACACTATCAAGCTCAAACCAACGCTGTTGTTGTTTATCAAATAATACAAAGCCATTATCGCTAGGATACAGCTGGTAGCTAAGCGGAAGCTCTTGAGTTGCTAGCCAAAACTGCGCAGCGCTCAACGCGGGCTCCAACTGCTTTGGCGCCTCAACAACCAATAGCTGTAAACTTTGCCACTTGGCGACAAGCGCACCTAAGGCATCTTCGCTAAAGGCCTGGTTTGAGCCTTGCGGTAACTCTATACGCCAGCTTGTACCAATGCGTTCAATTTTATAGCCAGGAAATGCCACGGTTAAGACAAAGCTTTGCTCTGGTAGCACAGCTTGAATCTTTGCTTTATCGTCGCTGGGATTCAATTTATAGTGGAGACCGTTGAGAAAAAAGATCATCAGTAACATGGAAAAGATCACCACGTTATTCCAGCCCTTACGGCTCATTTGAATCATACCTATCTCCTAAGCGTTTGAGCGGTTAGTGTATAATACTAATTTACATTTATACATGCTCAATTAGCCCTTGCTCACCGAGGCTATTTCGCCTAATTCAACAATCTGTCGTTACCGTCCCCTATCTACGCCAAATTGCGCATTTACACTATTTAAATGACAAGTTATTTTGCTAGAATGTGGGCAAAATTTTAAGGAGTTCCGTCAATGGCAATGTATGTAGTGGGTCATAAGATCCCTGATTCAGATTCAATCTGCGGTGCAATCGCACTTGCTTATTTAAAAAACCAAATTGGTGAAGAAGCAATCCCAACGCGTTTGGGTGAAGTCTCACCGGAGACTCAGTTTATTCTTGACCGTTTTGGTTTTGAAGCACCAGAGCTTAAGATGAGCTATGCTGGCGAAGATGTGTATATCGTTGACCACACTGAAAAAACGCAAGCACCAGACGACATCGATAAAGCAACTGTGGTTGGCGTAGTTGATCACCACAAACTAGGCGACCTTACAACTTCAACACCACTTGAGTGTTGGATCCGCCCTGTTGGCTGTAGTAACACGATTATTAAAATGATGTACGACTTCTACGATGTAGAAATCCCAGCAAATATTGCTGGCATCATGATGTGTGCAATCCTAAGCGACACAGTCATCTTCAAATCACCAACTTGTACCACTGCGGATATCAAATGTGTTGAAGCACTTGCAAAAATCGCGGGTGTTGATGATGCTAAAGAGCTTGGCATGGAAATGTTCAAGGTGAAATCAGCAGTTGAAGGCACACCAATTCGTGACCTGGTCATGCGTGATTTCAAAGACTTTAATATGAATGGCAACCTTGTTGGTATTGGCCAGCTTGAAGTGGTTGATCTTGCTGTATTTGACAAGATCAAAGATGAGCTACATGCCGATATCGCAAAATTAAAAGAAGAAGGTAATCGCCACAGTGTAATGCTGCTACTTACTGATATCATGAAAGAAGGCTCACAAATGCTGATCGCTTCTGATGATGAAGCGATCATCGCAAAAGCATACGACGTTGAGCCTGAAGCAAGCAAAGTATGGTTGGACGGCGTACTGAGCCGTAAAAAGCAAGTTGTACCACCATTGCAAGACGCATTCGCTGGTTAATACTGCTCGCCGAGACGAAAGTCTCGGCTGTTTTTATGCTGCACCTCACTCCGGGTATATTCGCCTCATTTGTCAAAAACTTGAATGCCGCGCGCCATTCACATCACCTTATTCAAATCAACCTGCCCGTGAGCGACTGTATCGCGCAAATCGGTGACAAAACGCTATTTGGCCCAAGCGTAATTGCTAGTGGCGTAGAACATAGCTTAAAAATGACCTCAGGCTGGGTGATATTAGTCGAGCCAAAAAGCGTGTATGGCGGGCAACTCCAGAGCAACAGCTGCGCAGCAATCGAGATAAATACCGCACCAAAGAGCAATGCCAAGCTTGCCGAGTTAATACGCACAGTAGGACTTACCGAGCTACCAACGACGGATTTAGATCCACGAATTGACCGTGTATTGGCGCAATTAGATGCTTGTTTTAACGCACAAACTTGCCTTAAACCCAGTCACTTCAGCGCAAATACGATTGCCGAGTCACTTTATCTCTCACCAAGTCGCTTTTTACATCTGTTTACGGAGCAAGTGGGGATAGCATGGCGACCTTATGTGCTGTGGCGCAGGCTGATCTGTTCAGTTGTCGCCATACAACAAGGCAACAACCTTACACAAGCAGCCATGCTCGCGGGGTTTGCAGATAGCGCTCATTTGAGCCGAACATTTAAACGGCAGTTTGGCATTACACCGACTGAGGCATTAAAAACACAAAGCGCTATAAACTAAGCCGTTTGTTTATTACCTCGCTTATAAGCTTCATCAATCAGCTTGACCATAGGTAGCGACGATATGGTTAATACGACGAGAAAAATAATCGAATGAACAATCATCTCATCGACCGTATAGCCAATACGAAACTGAATAAATGCCTGGATCTGAATGTAAACATTGGCGGTAACAAATAGTGCTAATGATGCGCCCCAAAACCACACATCTGTAACAGGACGCTTGCCATAAGCAACGCAAAAAGCACCAAATACATTTAAGAGATCTGCGACCAATAACACAATCCCAGTAAACATGCTTGATTCTATTGCTAAATGGTCCGGCAGTGTAAATGCATCATAGATTGAGGTAATAAACGTCAGTAGTAAGAAATAAAATAAGACTTTCCATTTCATGCAAGCGATCCTCCATAACCGTAAGATATGTCATCGCGGTTACTTGGTCGCTGCTTCAGTACTTTGTCAGTACATACCTTATCAACAATCTTTGTTGTTTTTCTCATAGGCTCCTTCCCTAAATACAAAATAAAAAAACTTAATTGTACACCCATTAACTAACCATGAACTTAGCCAGTTTATTCAAGCTTAGTTACCTAAGTTGCATCACACTGCTACCAAAATAGGAGCATAACCATGAAGCAATTTTTAGTAACTACCCCTTTAGTTGATTATCAACATTCAGAGATCCAAAGCTTAATAGAAGCAAAAGGTTGGCGGCAACTTGATGAAATCACGGCAGCGGAGCAAATCTATAACTTCATCAAAGACGACATAGAGTTTGGTTATAGTGAGACAGATACACTAACTGCAAGCCAAGTGCTTAAGCAAGGCTATGGACAATGTAATACCAAAGGAACATTACTGGTCGCATTGCTAAGGGCTTGTGATATTCCCACCCGAGTTCATGGGTTTGAGATAGCCAACAGTCTTAAACAAGGGTTAATTCCTACCCTACTGGCGTGGTTTGCTCCAAAAAGTATTATCCATAGTTGGGTTGAAGTTTATCTAGAGGAGCGCTGGGTAGAGCTTGAAGGTTACATAATAGATGACGGCTACCTTAAGCAGGTTCAGCAACAGTTCCCGATGGCAAAAAACTTTACTGGGTTTGGTATTTCTACTCCCTGTTTACAGCAACCCGATAATCGCTTTTCGTTAAATGGTGCATATATTCAAAAACAAAGTATCACACGCGATTTAGGGCTTTATACAAGTCCAGATGCGCTGTATCAGCAACACAAAAATCTAACTGGCATCAAGCAATGGCTCTATGCACACTGCTTTAGACACTGGATAAACCAAAGGGTAAAGCGCGTCAGAGCCGGACGCTTCAACTAACTTGAGCGTGCAATAGCAAATTGGCTGCGATTGTGGTTAGTGTATTCAACGCCACCTCTATTGCGCGGGGATCACGCAGTTGCGGCCTGCAGCTTTGGCTTGATATACCGCGTGATCAACGGCTTTTAATGAATGACCAAAAGGCAAATTGGTATTGACTGCTGCGACCCCAAAGCTTGATGTAATGGTGATCTCCCCTGATGGCGTAGAGATAACCGATTGCTCTATTTCTTGTCGCAGGCGCTCGGCGATCACCATCGCTGAATTTACCGGCGTGTTAGGTAACAGCACAATAAACTCTTCCCCCCCTAAACGACACATACAATCTTCTAACCTCAAGGTATTTACGCAGATCTCAGCAAAGCTTTTTAACACTAAATCACCGGTTTCATGGCCGTGATTATCGTTGATTTTTTTAAAGTGATCTATGTCTAGCATCATCATACTAAATGGATGATCAAAGCGTGCATGACGACTGATCTCACGTTTCGCGTTATCCATTAAAAAACGTCGATTACTCAATCCAGTGAGTGGATCTTTAAACGCCATGTCAGTAAGTTGCAGCTGTAACTGCCATAACTCTTTAACCAGTAATCGGCGACTGCAGCAGTCCGCAATCATCTCCGCAAAAGCAATTTCATCTTTGTGCCACGTACGTACGCCATTATTCCCTTCACAGCACACCACTCCGTGAGGAATACCATTTTTAAAGATCACCGTATCTAACATGGTCACTATGTGGTTTGGGGTTAAATAACACTCTTGAAATTCAGACGTTCTGGGATCGGCGGCAGCGTCATTCGCATCTATCGATTGACCACTGTTGATTGCTGAAAAATAAGCGGGGAAGTTTTCATATGTTAAGGCTGGCAATTGCACCGGTAACTCGTCACCCTGCCAATCTGTATTAGCAACATTGATAAGCTCAGAAGGTTTGTCAAGATCATCAAACAACCAAACGGAAACCCGAGTGACGTCTAAGATAAGCTTACCTTCATCTAGTAAATCAATCAGGAAGCTTTGAAATGTTCCCGATACATCAAGCTCTTGCGAGCTGAGCCGCCTAAGCCTCTGAGTGACATTGCTAAAGTTCTTCAACATAATACGAAGATTTTATTCTTTTCTGCTAGCATAACGCGCCATAATTTTTAAGCATAGTCTTAAATACTAGAATTAACCTATGTTTTGGAATATTTTCACACGATTATGTAAGAAATAAGAATATAAGTAGAGTAATCCGTAAAGGAGGTAATGCTAAAAGGTAATAAGCCTGAGATTATTAAAGTGGCGCGAGGCCACTTTATTCGTTGATTATTTAATATATTTTGCGAGGTATTTTTTAAATACCGGATCTGACATTGCCAATTGGCGTTGCTCATCCATGATTTCTTTAAGCAAAGACTCTGATGTCAGAGGGTTGGCCAAAACCACTCGAAATACCACCGTGGGTTGGCGGTCATATTGCTCTGGTGTTAAACGTGTTCGAGAAACAAAAGAGCGGCCCGCTTCACGCTGACGCTTTTGCATACTCGCAGTAAAACGGTTAAGTGCAGCATAAATCTCTATCTTTTCTTGCTCATCCGCTTGTGCGATTGCCGCTTTTATTTGCTCAGGCACATAGCGGTAAGTCAGCAAACATAGCTCAGGTTCAGAGATCAGCTCAAAATCAGGGGTTTGTTTAATTAGTTCAGCAAAATACCGCGCCTTTTCAATCCCTTTATCAATAAGCATCTCATAGCCTTGACGACCAATGACACGCAGACATGCGTGCACTAACATCGCCATACCAGGACGACTCCCCTCTAAAGTATGACTTCCCAGATCTTTAGAGCCTTTCCGTAATATGTATTCGGCGTGATGTTCAATTGCATCAGATGCCGCTGGGTCTTTAAATAACACCATACCCGCTCCCATAGGCACGTACATTTGCTTGTGCGCATCTATGGTTATTGAATCTGCTCGCTCCACCCCTTTCAGAAGGTAGCGATTGTTATTCGATAGTAGTGTTGCCCCACCCCAAGCGGCGTCGACATGAAAGTGGCAATTGAGTTCTTCAGCTAAATCAGCCATCTCTTCTAGAGGGTCAATATTACCCGTTTCGGTCGTCCCAGCAACACCAACCAAAGCCAGTACTTTTATCCCTTGCGCTTCAAGCTCATTAGCTTTGGCTCGCATGGCGTCAACATCAACCTTATTGTTGCCAGCCGTTTTGATTGAAATGAAGTTATCGCGGCCAATACCTAGCACATCTGCGGCCTTACCCAACGAATAATGGCCTCTTTCAGAAACCAATACCGCTAAGCCTCGGTAACCATAATGTAGCATTGCAGCCACAATACCCGATGCACCAATACCTTTAAATTCACCATCCGCTTTTAATAAGCGGTTTCTTGCAATCCAAAGCGCGGTTATATTCGCAATTGTGCCACCCGAACAAAAAGCACCTAGTGACGTTTTTGCGCTGTGCATCCACTTATCGTAGAAAGCATCATCGCTGCCGTAAACCAAGTGATGCATCATTCCCAATACTTGACGTTCAAGCGGAGTAAAGGCTTTTGACGTTTCAATTTTGACTAGGTTCTGATTGAGTCCCACCATCAACTTCGACAGTGGCAACACAAAATGCGGTAAAGCTGAGGTCATATGCCCGATAAAGCTTGGGGCTGCGGTATGCACTGAGTGGGCAACTAATTGCTCCATGATATCTTGCGCATAGTCGGAGACAAACATCGGCACTTCGGGGATCACCGCCGACTGAAAGTCTTTTTCAACTTCGTGCAGTGGCTTTTCAACTGCCGCAATATTCTCATTTAAAAAGCCAGCCAAATTGCTCGAGATTTCTTGCTCGATTCTGCTTAAAGTTGAATCAGGCGCCTCAGGCACGGTAAATATACGCATTAAGCTTTCTTCAGACGCAACGGCGCAACGCTTTGGACCCATCAATACTACCTAAACATCAAACGGTGCAGTAGCTTACCTACCCATTTTAGAGATTGAGTAGATACAAATTGCACAAGAGATTGTGATACATGAAATGGCTAACTTTACTGTAAAGAAAGGGAATTGTCTTCTATTGTCTAGTTAAAATTCATGAAACATTGACAATTTTATGAAAACCCAACGAAAGTTCAGTGAAAAATACCTTAGTTTCTATTTTACATTCTCGTCAAAAATAAGGTATAAAATGGGGACATAAACCCAACAAAACGGTATATTACCGACTTGCTCGCAACAATGCATTTTATTGATCATTGGTGAGGAAATTTTTTGCTTTATTTCTTCTCAAGTCATCAATTTATGTTGTATTGTTTATATTATGTAACAAAGCAGCTGCCACGCTTACGCTAGTTAGGCATTTTGATCGTCGTTAAATCGCGATATTGTGGATAAAGGATTATCATGAATACTCGGAGTATAGCTCAACCTCTCAAAGCTAAATCTAAGCAGCCTACGACAAAAGCAACGCCGCTTTTAGGGCTCACAGGTTATACTTCCCGACTCCCCGTTGCTTGGCTCGTTTTAGCCTCTTTTATCTTTTTAGCTGCCCTATCGATTTATGTTATCGCCAACTATTATGATACGCGTCGCGATATCATGGCGAGGATCGACGCCCAGCTAATCAATGCAGCCACCAGCGCCAACGTCATTGTAGGCAAAAAGTATCACGAGTCACCAGAGCAAATAACCCCAGCCGAGTTTAAACAAAAAAGCCATGCCCTCACCGAGCTTGCCCGTGCTTTAAATGTTGAATACGTCTATACCATGGTGCTTAAACCACCTTACGTGCACTTTACCGCGTCCAGTTACACCCGAGAAGATCTTAAACTCAACCGACTAACACGTTATCAAGATGTTTATTCCGAGGCTTCGATTACCCTAAAAAGCGCCTTTCACTCTACCGAACCTGTGTTTGAAATAGCCAAAGACAAATGGGGCCACTTTAAAAGTGTGTTTATTCCTTTTGTGCTACCCGATGGCACTACTTATATAGCAGGTGCAGACTTAACCATTCACGATTTAGAAAGTCGGTTACAAGAAAGTGTAATGGATGCCGCCATTGACGCTAGCTTCTTCTTTGTGATGTTTTTGGTTGTCGTGAGCTTGTACTTTATGTACTACAAGAAGACCTTAACAACGGATAGCCGCACCGGATTTGGCAACCGTATCGCCCTTGAGCAAGCACTTAAATATTCTAAATCGCAACACCTATGCTTAAGCGTAGTATGGGTGAAGGAGCTTGAGGATATCATTAGCTTCTATGGCACGGAAGTCGGCGATAACGTTATGGCAAAAGTCATGAGCTACTTTAGCGAGTTTACCCATCCGTTTGAGGTTTACCGCCTTACCACCTCTAAAATTGCGCTAGTTACCAGCATCGAAAATGGTGAGCATTATTTGGCGAACTTAACCGAGTCATTCCCTTGTGCAAAACCCATATACGACGCGCCGCATTTATACGTTAATTTGTGTGCGGGTGTTGCTAAAGGCAATTGCGCGTTGTTACTTGAAAATGCCTTTCTCGCGCTACGTCAGGCCCAACAGCAAAATACCCAAGTGTGTTATTTTGATTCTCAGCTGCAAATAAACCCCCAGCAACAATCAAAAAATCTCCACCTCACCCGTTTACTGCAAAGCGCGTGTGAATCAGACCGCATCATTCCTTTTTTTACGCCGCGTAAATCTTGTCACGACCATGCTGACATTCAGTACCACTGCACGGCACGCGTCCTTAACGAGCGCGGCGCTATCATCGATGCCGAACATTTTTATCCAGTGATGAAGCAACCAAAACTCCGCGCACAAATTAGCATGAAGCTACTTGAGTTATGCATCACCCGTTTTCGTAAATCGAACCATGCTTGGAGCATGCAATTGAGCCACAGTGAAATCGCGGATGCAGAATATTTTGAATATATCAGCCAGATCCTACGCCGTTACCCGCAGCCACAACTCATCACATTTGAGTTTAATGAAACGGATGTGCTCAAAAACTTTAGTGATATGAGCTTAATGATGCAGTCGTTAAAAGCAAAAGGTGCAAATGTTGCGGTAACGGGTGTGAATAGCGGCTTTCTTACCATCAATCGGATCTTAAAACTCCCACTTGATGCCATTTGTTTAGAAGCCAGTATTTGTGAAAACTTGGATGAAGATGAGATGCTGCTGAGCTCCATTGAATATCTTGCAAGCCATTGCAATGCCAAGCGGATCGACTTGATTGTACCCTGTGTTGCCACCAGCAAGCAGGCAAAACAACTGGAAGCTGCAGGCGTTGCAAGATTAGAAGGTAGCTGGATAGGCAAAGCAAGCGGCCATCTTTAAGCCGCTTTTATCAATCTGAAGTCAGACTTGTAATGGGTTAGCTCAAAGCGTTACGACGAGGCGGGTGCTTGATTGACCACTTGCCCAATACTTACGCTCAAAGGGCGTAATAGCCTCATCACTTTCATAGGCTTCCACTTCAACATCAACGCCGCTAAGCGCCAAAGCTCTGGCAAACTCTTTTACATAGATATCCCAATTACTGCGCAGCTCCAACTTGCCGCCTAACTTGACGATAAAAGGAAACACCGCGCTACCATGCCAGCGTCTTTGAATATGTTTAGCTTTCGGCCACGGATTAGGATACAGCAAATAATGGTGACTCGGCTGCCAATTGGCTTCCAGCGCTAATCGCCAAAAGTCATTGAGATCGGCTTGCACCAAAATATATTGGCCTTGTTCCGTTTGTTTATATTCAACATCATGTTTATCTAGTCGATGCGCAGACTTGTCGATGCCAATTACCAACGCATCAGGGTGTCGCTTCGCCAAATTTGCCGTACTTTCACCAACACCACAACATGAGTCCAAAATAATCGGTCCATTAAAGGCCTGTACTCGCACATTAACCTCATCGAAAGCGCTTTGTGTATGTGCCGCAATGGGTTTTTTAAACTCAGCGGTTAGATGCTTAGTAACGATTTCATCGAGCTTTTCGTGTAGCCCTTGTTGATTAGTGGTGATACTACGAGAGTTTGCTTCTGTCATAACCAGTCATTATTAAGGGGGAATGGTAAGGATTTTACCTGAAATAACGCAAGAGCGCTGCAATTGATAGCAGCGCTCATTCTTTATCCTGCGGTTAGTGTCTTAGCCCAACACCGCGTTTAATTAAGTGCAGTGACAACCAAAATAGACCACATATAAATACACCTAATACCGTAAAGGCAACGCCAATATCAACGTCCGAAACACCTAAAAAGCCAAAACGGAAGGCATTTACCATATAGATGATTGGATTTACCTGTGACACACCTTGCCAAAACTCCGGCAGCAATGTGATTGAGTAAAATACGCCGCCTAGGTAAGTCAGGGGTGTAAGCACAAAAGTCGGAATAATACTAATATCGTCAAAGCTGTTGGCAAACACCGCATTGATCAAACCACCTAATGCAAACACAGCTGACGTTAAAATAACCGTAATAACGATAACCGCTAGATTGTGAATTTGAATATCCACAAAAAACAGACTGACGATAGTAACAATAAGCCCAACGAGCATGCCTCGCGCCATACCACCGCCCATATAGCCAAGTACAATAATATAGTTAGGCACAGGTGCAACGAGTAGTTCTTCAATGCTCTTTTGAAACTTGGTGGAATAAAAACTCGAGGCAACATTAGAATAGGAGTTGGTGATCACCGACATCATGATTAAGCCAGGTACAATAAACTCCATGTAACTAAAGCCACCCATATCACCAATGCGCGAGCCGATTAAACTGCCAAATATCACAAAATAAAGTGTCATGGTGATCGCTGGCGGTACTAAGGTTTGCACCCAAATACGTAAAAACCGAATACACTCTTTTATCCAAATACTTTTTAACGCGACGCCATATTTCAACACGATTATGCCCCTCTCCCCTGCTCCAGTAAGCCAACAAACAACTCTTCTAAACGGTTAGCTTTGTTACGCATACTTAATACTTGATTACCTTGCTCTGTGAGCTGTGTGAACACCCCATTGAGCCCTTGCGACTTAGCTACTTCTACCTCAATAGTATGGTCATCTACGGTGGTAAATTGGTAACCATCGAGTGCCACAGGCAGCATGGGCGGCTTAAGATCAAGTACAAACGTTTCTTTATCCAACTTTGAGAGTAATGTCTTGATGGTCGTGTGCTCAACAATCGTGCCTTTATCAATAATCGCAATATTACGGCACAACAGCTCTGCTTCTTCTAAGTAATGCGTTGTGAGTATAATCGTTACGCCTTGCTTATTAATTTCACGCAAAAAATCCCACATAGAACGGCGTAGTTCTATATCCACACCAGCCGTAGGTTCATCTAAAATAAGGAGCTTAGGCTCATGCATCAATGCTCTTGCAATCATCAAGCGACGTTTCATACCGCCGGATAACGTGCGAGCTTGCTTATCTTTTTTATCAAATAATCCCAGCTGCTTGAGATACTTCTCGGCTCGCTGATGGGCAACGTCTCTTGGCACACCATAATAGCCCGCCTGAGTCACAAGAATTTGGTTTAGCGTCTCGAATTGGCTAAAGTTGAACTCCTGTGGTACTAAACCTAAGTTCGACTTAGCGTCTTCCAAATGAGTATCAATACTATGACCAAAAACCTCTACGCTGCCTTGGCTTTTATTCACCAGTGAGGCAATAACCCCTATTGTGGTAGATTTACCAGCCCCGTTTGGACCAAGTAGCGCAAAGAAGTCCCCTTCTTGAACTTCGAGATCAATGCCTTTAACGGCTTCGACGCCGTTACTATAAACTTTTTTTAACCCTTTGATGTTCAGTGCTATTGTCATATTTTATTATTCTCCATAACCCCAGCGCTTAGCTAAGGTATGCTCGATGTGTAGATGATCTAAAATGCGGGCCACCATAAAGTCGACCAAATCGTCGATACTTTGTGGCTGATGATAAAAACCAGGTGCTGCAGGCATGATAGTCACCCCCAAGCGGCTAAGCTTGAGCATGTTTTCAAGATGAATTGGACTAAAGGGCGTCTCACGCGGCACTAATATTAATTGGCCACGTTCTTTGATCACCACATCTGCTGCGCGCTCAAGCAAATTGTCAGATGCCCCAAGTGCAATGGCTGACACGCTTCCTGCGCTACACGGACACACCACCATCTGCTTTGGTGCGGCCGAGCCAGATGCCACAGGGCTAAACCAGTTATCTTTACCAAATACCTGAATTTGCTTATCTTTAGCACAGAAAAGCGTCTGTAGTTGCTCTGTTGCTTTTTGTTCATTTCCTGAGAGTTTTAAATTCGACTCAGTATCCAGCACCACTCTGGCTGCGCTCGAGATTAGCACGTAAACTTGATAGTTTAACGACACCAATACCTCGAGTAATCTCAGTCCGTAAGGGGCGCCCGACGCACCACTAAAGGCCAGCGTAATTGGCCCATTAAATGTTTGTTCTGACATAATGATTACTTTTTCAATGCAGTTAAAAGTTTGTCGTGGATGCCACCAAAACCACCATTACTCATAATCAACACATGCTGGTTTGGTGCTTGATTTGTCACAACCTGTGCAACAATCTCATCTACGCTTGCAAAACACTGACGACCCGCGGCTTCAGCTTGTGCTTTAAGAGACCAAGATAGGCCATCTGGTTCGAATAGATACACTTCATCTGCCATATCAAGGGATTGCAATAAGGTTTCTTGATGAATGCCAAGCTTCATCGTATTTGAGCGTGGCTCTAAAATAGCAATGATAGGTGCATCTCCAACTTTTGCTCTAAGACCTGCGAGGGTCGTTGCTATTGCCGTGGGGTGATGTGCAAAGTCATCATAGACAGTAACGCCATTGACCTCCCCTTTAATTTCCATACGGCGTTTGGGAGAAATAAATTGCCCCAGCGCTTCGATACTTACCTCGATTGGAATGCCCACATGTCTTGCTGCCGCAATCGCCATCATGGCATTTTTGACATTATGCACACCAATCGCCTGCCAATTTACTTCGCCTTTTTCTTCGCCTTCAAATAACACTGTAAAGCGAGAACCGTCCGCCTTGAGCAGGTTATACGACCATTCTTTGCCAAGCGATTCCTGCTCGCTCCAAAAACCGCGTTCAATAACGTTTTGTAACGCAGCATCATCTGCTGGATATACGGCTTTACCTTGGCTGGGTAGCGTGCGAATTAAATGATGAAACTGGGTTTGAATGGCATTTAAATCTGGAAAAATATCAGCGTGATCATATTCAAGATTGTTGAGTATTAACGTGCGAGGTAAGTAATGGACAAACTTGCTGCGTTTATCGAAAAACGCCGTATCGTATTCGTCGGCTTCGATAACAAAGAATGGCGTATCTGAAGTGCGCGCCGACACACCAAAATTTTGCACTATGCCACCGATCAAAAAGCCCGGGCGTAATCCTGCGTATTCGAGTAACCAAGCTAACATACTTGCAGTGGTCGTTTTGCCATGCGTACCGGCCACAGCCAACACCCATGACTGGCGTAATACATGGTCTTTTAACCATTCAGGGCCTGAGGTATAACGCATACCCTTTTCTAAAACATATTCAACGCACGGATTACCACGGCTCATGGCATTGCCGATGATCACCACATCAGGCTCAACATCGATGAGTTGCTTAGGGTCGTACCCTTGAGTTAGTTCAATTCCGAGTGATTCAAGTTGTGTACTCATCGGCGGGTAAACATTGAGATCTGAACCTGTGACTTTGTGCCCCAATGATTGAGCGATGGCTGCGATCCCGCCCATAAAGGTACCGCAAATCCCTAAAATATGTACGTGCATGATGTTAGCATTCTTTATTATTTCATTGCCATTTAGATTAACATACTCAGCTTATTGGTGGCTGACTTTATTGTTGAATCTCATGCACCAGTATTATTCTTTATTTTAAAGTGGGTAGTGTGAGAACGTGCTCAAGGTTGTATCGTTCTTAAAATTTTTGTCGCGCTAAAGCACGACCTACGGTTAGTGGTGCGTGCCACGCAAAAGGGAGCGTTGTGGTAAAGGTTTGTCGCGCTAAAGCGCGACCTGCGATGCGGTAGCTGCCGACCACACGCCTTTTTCGATACCCTGTTGTACCATCAAAGTCAGCGCTTTTTCTATCGCTTGAGTTACACAAATGTGCATCGGTTCGTTATCGCTAAAACCCGCTTCGGCTTCAGCCAATCGTTTATAACTCACATATCGGAAAAACCCTGCCCGAACCTCCATGGATAGCACCTTTTTACTACTCGCGACAGAAAGCAGCACTTGCCCGGTACGAACATCAACTGCGCGCATATAAATAGAGATAACATCCTCACGATAAAGCTCAGATGCACCTATGCCAAAATATTCCATCCCCAAACCGCCTGTGCGGATATTAGAGTCATAGCTGATGATCCCACCTTCTAAAATAATCTTTGCGGTCATTAATGGTGGCAAAGCGCTTGTATCATTATCATCACTTGCTGCACGAATAATTTTGCGCTCAGTCAGCAGGTTTTGCAGCCCTTCACGTTCTACCGGAATAAACCAATCCGTTTCGTGTAGTGCCTGCATTAAAATCGAGTTAGCGCCTTGAGTCACCGCTGTTGAAAATGAACTCACATTATCTTGTGGTTTATATTGCCCTGTTTGGTCGCGAAATGAATAAACCGAGACAGGAATTCGCCCTTTAGGTGTGGGTAAATTTTTTAGTTCTGCAAAGGTTTCGGTATCGGTCAGCTCAATAGCCACACTTTGCGCCGGTGGCAACACACGTGACATGCTAGAACAACCACCAAGTAGTAACAACAATACCAATAAAGTTACACGGAGCATTTAGTATCCTCCACCAGCCGAAGCGGCAAACCTGGGTACTTCAAGAATGGTTTCTTCACCCGATGCTGTATTTGTTATTCTAACCGTAATGGTGTCGGGTGTACTGGTGATCACTTGGATTTGATAGTCGCCACTCATAAACGTCGCGTCTTGATCAAAAATACTGTCTTTGATGTCATCACCAAACGCTACATCCGTAATTTCTCTTACCAAGCGGTTGAGATACGTACGCTCGAGTGATTCTTGAAACTTTTCATCATAGGTCTTTTCTATAATTGGCGCTCTGTGTTTATTTTGAGATTGCGCTTTACTCAATAACATATTGGCGTTTAACGGGTTACCACCAAATGCGGGGTTAATTGGTTTATATACCAGCTCCGTTGCTGCCACATGAGCACCGCTAAGTAGCATTAAACCAGCACACACGATTGTTGTTTTTATTGTTGCCATGTTACCACCCACTTGCTGCTAAATCTTCTGAGCCATTCTGTTGATATTGTTCTCTCGCCATCGCATCCATAATAGTAAAGATGGCAGTCTCAACTCGCTCATCAACAGAGCCACCTCTCCTTCCCATCGCTGTTGCGTAGACTGCGCGATTATTCATTAAAACTTCTAACCGAGTGCCTGCTCTTGGTAAAACCGTTTCTTTAACCGTGATATTAATTCCCGAGGTGTTAGGAACATCTCTCCAAAGCTGTGAAAATTGAAAGTAAAACTGATGACCAAATCGGCTAATACTCTGATCCATCACTAAACCATCAATTTCTACATCTTCTTGTGCACTCAGTGAAAACGTAGAAACGAGCATGGCGCTCAAGAATGTTATTATTCTTATCATTATTTGTTTACTCACGGCATAGAATGTCTTTACTGACGAGATTCACATTGATATTTTGGTTAGCTGAATAGTACAAAATACGGGGGCCGGTGTTGCCCCCTGTCTAAATTGCTTAGCTATTACTTAGTTATTGCTGAGTGATAGTCGCAACGTTGTTGTCACCAACCTGAGTTACGGTAATGTTTTGACCACTACCTGTAATTCCACCTTGAACTAAGTTGCCATCACCAATTTGGCTTACTGTAAATGCATTATCATCACCGTTGATAATGAATGCTTCTGAGCCCATACCCATCACAAAGTTGTTGCTACCATTTTGTGTGATGTCTAACATATTACGGCTGCCTTCAAGCATTAAATCTATCGCGTTAAATTCGCCTGATTGCGCAATATCTACTTGGTTTGAACTGCTATCGAACACACTGCTCATCGTCACAACAACACCATTGCCAGTGCCACTTTGTGAGATATCAACGGCGTTGTCATTGCTTGCAAGGCTAACGTCGGGGTAAGATGATTGCACCACCACCTCGTTTTCATCACCCGTTTGGGTAACATCAACATCGTTATCACTACCGTTGAAATTCGCAACATGTGCGATATTCGCATCACCCACTTGAGTCGCTGAAAATTCATTGTTTTCACCAGCAACGCCAAGGTACATCTCGTTGCCATTGCCAATTTGCATCGCGGTAAATTCGTTATTATCACCAACAACGTCAGCTTGAACTTTGTTCTCATCACCACGCTGTTCAGCCGTCACTTCATTATCACTACCAACTAATAAATCTGACGCAAAGGTGTTAGTTGAGCCTTCCTGATCGATACTAAGCTCGTTATTGTCTCCAGTAATTTCAAATACGTTAACCGTATTGCTATCACCTTCCGACTGCTCAATCTCAACTTGGTTGTCATCCCCAATCACTGTCTCTACGGCGATAACATTGAAATTGCCGCTTTGGCTCGATTCAATTTCGTTTTCATTACCCTGTAGACTAACCACTTTATATTGGTTATACACACCATCTTGGTCCAAAGTAATTTGGTTCATATCACCTTGTACAGACTCAAGTGTGGCTTCGTTCCACATACCTGATTGTGTCGCTGATACCTCGTTTTGGCTACCTTGCATATTTAGGTTGTAGAACCATTGACCGCCAGAACCTTGAGATACCGTAATAGTATTTTGATCGCCATTAATGATATTGATGGCTTCGTTGTTAATCCCAAGGATCCCGCTACCTGACTGCTGAATGTCAATCGCGTTATCGTCGCCAGTAACTTCCGTTAATGCGCCGTTAGATTCACCATCTTGGCTATATACTTGGTTATTGTTGTTACCGGTTGTTGTTATAATAGCGACGTTACCAGTACCATTTTGATCGGCTTCTGTAATGTTGTTGTCGCCAACCGTAGTCACATCTGTCAGATTAGATGTTCCCAGTTGCACAGAAGCTAACTCGTTGCCACCTTGACTACCTGAAGTTTGTGAAAGCTTAAGCTCATTACTTGTTCCACTTACACGCTCTACTTGTGAAAGTGCAGAAGTTGAAAGTGGTTTATTATCTGATTTTGCCTCAGCATGTGCTGTAATAGAATGTGTTAGCGCAAGTGCGATAGCGCAACTCACAATTGATTTTGAAAACTTCACACTGTTCTCCTTAGAGATTTATTATATTATTTTTCAATTAAGTGCTTAGTGCAGGCTTTGAGCTGTTGCCGAACTCAGCCAACTGCAACCTTTCACTTAACTAACGTCCTGTTATGACTCATTACTCTTGAGTCGCTCCCACCTGTGCCAGTTACCAGAGTGTTACATTTTTAATGAAAAACGTAATCTATATCAAAGTCAGCAAATCAATATGATGAAATAATATATTTTATTACGTCTAGTCATCTTTAACTCTAAGATGGGAACAACCGAAGATAAATAAGAAGATTTTATGAAAAAAATATCCTTTATTTTTCATTACAATACAAAGCTAAACTTACATAAAATTACGAACAAAAAATGGAGATACAAAAAAAGTATGGTTAAAGTTCAAACGCACCCATTTCCATACATCCCATAAAAAAGAACCAAATAATTCATTCCGAAACCTCCTACCCAGTAAAAAATCCTGATTTTATTAATTAACGCTTTTTTTACATTGCACTGCTGAATATCTGCGTCTAGGTTTTAAGACGTTGCCAAAAAGACCACAGCCACTACCAGAAAAATTACCAACTCAAAAATCGTGTATCGATGGATACGCTTGAAATTAAAAAGGTTATTAATATGAGATCTAAACTTTCTGCATTGTCTTTGGCTTTGCTACCAGCACTTGCTTTCACGGCTCAAGCGGCAGTTCAAATTGAAACAACAACCGCGACTGCAGACGACAGCATCCTAGTTGTATTTAAAGAAAATACCTCTGCGGCACTTCGTGCAAATGCAAGAAACCTAGTAAAAGCAAAAATGGCAGATTTAAATGCTGACGGTGTTGATGATAAATACCGTCATGTTTTGAAAGGTCGTTTAGCAAACTTTAAGCTAGATAGCATTACAGCAAAACAAGCGATTGAAAAACTGGCTAATCATCCAGCGGTTGCATATGTTGAGCCTGACTATCAAGTAAAAGCACTTGGCATTCCCGATGACAGTCGTTTTGACGAATTGTGGGGTATGCACAACACAGGTCAAACTGGTGGTACAGCAGATGCCGACATTGACGCTCCTGAAGCGTGGGATATTACGGTTGGCTCACGTGATGTTATCGTCGGTGTGATCGATACCGGTGTTGATTATACTCACCCAGATCTAGCCGCAAATGCATGGTACAACCCGGGTGAAATAGCTGGGGATGGTATTGATAACGACGGTAACGGTTATATTGATGACGTTCACGGTATCAACGCGATTACTGGTAGTGGCGATCCGATGGATGACCAAGGCCACGGTACGCACGTTTCGGGTACTATCGGTGCTTCAGGCAACGATGCAACGGGCGTTGCTGGTGTAAACCATGAGGTGTCTATCGTAGGCTGTAAATTCCTCGATGCATCAGGCTCAGGCTCAACCTCAGATGCGATTGAGTGTATTGACTATATGGTTGCGCTTAAAAACGCGGGTCATAACGTTCGTGTTACTAATAATAGTTGGGGTGGCGGCGGCTTCAGCCAAGCACTTTCTGATGCAATCACAGCCAGTGAAAATGCGGATATCTTATTTGTTGCCGCAGCTGGTAACAGTGCGGTAGATAACGACGTAAACCCTCACTATCCTTCAAGCTATGAACACGACAGTGTATTCTCTATTGCAAGTACAACACATACCGATGCGATGTCTTCATTTTCTCAATGGGGTTTAACGTCTGTTGACATGGGCGCACCAGGTAGCGCAATTTTATCTACCGTTCCAGGTGGTGGTTATTCAAGTTACTCAGGTACTTCAATGGCGACACCTCACGTTGCAGGTGCTGCTGCTCTGGTACTTTCTATCAATCCTACACTAAGTGCTATCGAGCTTAAAAACCTACTGATGCAAAGTGGTGATGTTAATGCTGACCTTACAGATAAAACAGTATCTGGTAAGCGCTTAAATGTGAATCAAGCAGTAATCGATGCAGACCCAGAGCCTGGCTTTAGAGTGTCAGCTCGTCCTGCTAATCAGGAAATCACGGCGGGCGATACTGCAACATACGAATTTACTTTTGCTTCGGTCGCTGACTGGCAGGGTACTATAGACTTGTCTGTTACCTCACCAATTGCTGGTGCGACATTGTCTGCGACTACCGCAATGCCTGGCGATGCTGTAACACTTTCAGTACCAACTACGGCTTCGACTCAATGGGGCGAATATAGCTTTACACTCAATGCAACATCAGGTGAACTTGCAGATCAAGAGCAGGTAGGACTATATGTATTACCTCAAGGGTTAAGCGATTTCAGCTATGAAAATACTACCGCGGTAGACATCCCTGATAACGATGCTTCTGGTATTACTTCTGTGATCACTGTAGCTGATACGGTTACTGTGTTTGATAGTAATACCCTAGTGGATATTACACACACCTACATTGGCGACTTAATTGTTACACTTACCTCTCCAGCTGGAACAGTAGCAACACTGCATAACCGTCAAGGTGGTGCCGCAGACGACATTAACCAAACCTTTAACTCAGCTGCATTTAATGGTGAAGTTGCAACAGGTGATTGGACATTGTCTGTCTCAGATAATGCAGGTATCGATACTGGAACATTGAACAGTTGGACTCTGAACCTAACAGGCCTTGGTGAAACATCTCCTCAACCTCCAGTTGCGGGCTTCAGTTTTGCAGCTTCAGGCTTAGCCGTGACATTCACTGATGAAAGCCGCGACCCGAACGATGACATCGTTAGTTGGGCATGGGACTTTGGTGATGGCAGCATCAGTACTGACGCAAGCCCGATCCATGAGTTTGCAGCATCTGGTGAGTACAGCGTTTCTCTGACTGTTACTGATAGTGAAGGCAACAGCCACACAACAACCCAATCTGTTATTGTTAGTACTGATGAAATTGAGCTATCGCTAGTTCGCGCAAATAAGTCTCGCTTAGGCTTTATCCGCGTAGAACTTTCATGGCAAGGCAGCAGTGCAGATGAAGTAACGATTTACCGTGATGGACAAGCGATTGAATCTGTCTCAAATACTGGTAAATTCAGAGACTTCTCTCGTGATTTAGAAGCTACCAGCTACACGTATAAAGTGTGTCAATCTAGTGAAATCTGTTCAAATGAAATCACAGTGAACTTTTAATCACTCTATCCCCAAAAAATAATCTAAGCCCCGGAAGGGGCTTTTTTGGGCCATAAGATATTGCCACATAGGCTTATTTTAATACCTAGAAACCCAATAACACGTCATACAACACCTGACTACCCAACCGTTATAACCACTTCAACTCGAAGTACTAACCACATAAGTCCTTTAAATAAGCGGATAAATATGGATTTATACCAATTCTCTTAATTAAGTGATCTATTTTGAGGCGAGAAAATATTGTCGATAATACCGCTACCGCGTCCTGCTATCGCCAAAGTACCTACATCCATGTAAACAAGAGAAAAGTTTGCTATTCAGTTGTTCTAAATAAGAAATTTTTAACGCAGATAGCGTCAGTTTTGCTCCGTCAAATTGAACAAGTATTAAGATTAATTGGTATTATATACTTGCAACAGAAAGAACTAATAATCATTCGTTATTACATCGCGATGGAACATCATTCGCTAGAGTTAAAAACCAAACTTCAATTACCAACCGTACATATTGCAACATAAATTTGTTTGCAACTTAGCTTATAATGGTTAAAATTGCGGGCTATGTCGAAAAAAGGCAGCAAGAATTAAACCGGAGATGATATGAAAGCAGTGATTCCTGTGGCAGGTTTGGGAACTAGGATGCTACCAATGACCAAAGCAATTCCAAAAGAAATGCTGCCTTTGGTAGATAAACCTCTGATTCAGTACATAGTCAAAGAGTGCGTTGCAGCAGGTATCAAAGAAATCGTATTAGTGACTCACTCGTCCAAAAATGCAATTGAAAACCATTTTGATACTAGCTTTGAGCTGGAAGCTACATTAGAAAAGCGCGTAAAGCGCAAGTTATTGGATGAAGTGCGCTCAATTTGTCCTGACGACGTCACTATTATGCATGTTCGTCAGGGTGAAGCTAAGGGCCTTGGACATGCTGTGTTATGTGCGCAGCCCATTGTTGGTGACAATGACTTTGTTGTTGTATTACCTGACGTAGTTTTAGACGAATATTCTGCGGATCAAAGCAAAGAAAACCTTGCTGCAATGCTTTCTCGTTTTAACCAAACCAAAACTAGCCAAATTATGCTAGAACCGGTTCCACAGCAGGACGTATGTAAGTACGGTATCGCTGATGTTAATGGCATTCAACTTAGCGCTGGCGAGAGTAGCGCGATAAAGCATATGATCGAAAAGCCAAGCATTGAAGAGGCTCCTTCTAACCTAGCAGTGGTTGGTCGCTATGTACTTTCTAAAAATATTTGGCCCCTATTAAGGAAAACACCTGTCGGTGCCGGTGGCGAGATCCAGTTAACAGATGCAATCGATATGTTGATGGAAAAAGAAACCGTTGAAGCTTTTCATATGAGTGGACGCTCACATGACTGCGGAGATAAGCTGGGTTATCTTAAAGCTATCGTTGAATATGCTATTCGTGACGAGCAGTTAGGTGAAGAATTTTCACAATTCTTAAAACGCTTTCATCAATTAAGCCTAGCTTCTTAGTTCGTCGCGGGATAAACCCGCTGCTACCGGTTTGCACATTCGTCGCAGCGACTTTAGGTTGCGACGCTTTTAAGATTTAATATCACGACTCACACCAACCTTGGTCGCGGGATAAACCCGCTGCTACCGGTTTGCACATTCGTAGCAGCGACTTTAAGTCGCGACGCTTTTAAGATTTAATATCACGACTCACACCAACCTTGGTCGCGGGATAAACCCGCTGCTACCTGTTTGCACATTCGTAGCAGCGACTTTAGGTCGCGATTCTTTTATGACTTTAGGTCGCGACGCTTTTAAGATTTAATATCACGACTTACACCAACCTTGGTCGCGGGATAAACCCGCTGCTACCGGTTTGCACATTCGTAGCAGCGACTTCAGGTCGCGACTCTTTTATGGCTTTAGGTCGCGACGCTTTTAAGATTTAATATCACGACTCACACCAACCTTGGTCGCGGGATAAACCCGCTGCTACCGGTTTGCACATTCGTAGCAACGACTTTAGGTCGCGATTCTTTTATGACTTTAGGTCGCGACGCTTGTAAGATTTAATATCACGACTCACACCAACCTTGGTCGCGGGATAAACCCGCTGCTACTGGTTTGCACATTCGTCGCAGCGACTTTAGGTCGCGACTCTCTTATGGCTTTAGGTCGCGACGCTTTTAAGATTTAATATCACGACTCACACCAACCCTGGTCGCGGGATAAACCCGCTGCTACCGGTTTGCACATTCGTAGCAGCGACTTTAGGTCGCGACGCTTTTATGACTTTAGGTCGCGACGCTTGTAAGATTTAATATCACGACTCACACCAACCCTGGTCGCGGGATAAACCCGCTGCTATCGGTTTGCACATTCGTAGCAGCGACTTTAGGTCGCGATTCTTTTATGACTTTAAGTCGTGACGCTTGTAATGACTTTCAATCACCTTAATAAATCACACCCATATACAAAACCAATATGGATATTCACATACCCGCGTAACAAGGTTAGCCCTTATTGGGTTCTGAATTATATACCTTGCTTGCTCTTTTAAATCATCTTCGCTTCGAATCAAGTGTTCATAATAACCTTTTTGCCATAAGCTAAAGACACCAAATGAGCGTAAACGAGTCGTAATTCGACCCTTTACGGCGCGAATTGCATCTGACAAGCTAAGGGAGCCATTTAGCTGTATGATTAAGTGCAGATGATCAGGCATTAAAACGAAAGCAATAACTTTAAAAAGGCGTTCCTTTTCGCAAGCCATGATTGTCTTAGCGGCCTCAGCACAAATCGAAAAGGAGTTAAAGTACGACTTTCTATCTTTGCACGTGACGGTAATTGCATAGAAATGATTTACGAGTGAGACCCGCTTATTCCTCAAGTTTTGACTTTTGTACATGTTATATCCTTATAACTCTACGTACATAAAGAATAGAGCAGATTTGAAAGAGAGCAAACTTGAAAAGTATATAGGAATCAACCTTGGTCGCGGAATTAACCCGCTGCTACCGGTTTTTGCACATTCGTAGCAGCGACTTTAGGTCGCGACGCTTTTATGGCTTTAGGTCGCGACGCTTTTAAGATTTAATATCACGACTCACACCAACCCTGGTCGCGGGATAAACCCGCTGCTACCGGTTTGCACACATTCGTAGCAGCGACTTTAGGTCGCGACTTATTTAACGATTTTATGTTGAGATTTACAACCTTTGACGCGGAGTACCCCGTTTCTACCGATATACCTCACTTTTTTCAATCACTTCAATATCATACCCATCAGGATCTTTGATAAAAAAGAACCTTGCTACCAATACATCGTGATTATAAAAGTCCTTGACTGCTTGAGGATTGTAGTTACTTTTTTGGGCTTTATCGTAAATTACTTCCAAATTATCTACAGCAAATGCAAGATGCCCATAGCCATTACCGATGGTATAACCTACAGCCTCATGATTCCAAGTCAGCTCTAATTCAAAGGACGTTTCTTCATTGCCAAGATAGATAAGAGAAAAGCCACTAAAATCTAGTCGTCGCTTCACTGTCAATGCAAATACATCATGATAAAATTTAGTTGAACGATCAGCATCTTTCACTCTGATCATTGAATGGATCATTTTTGCCATTACTTTACCTATGGAATTTATATGTGTGAGCTCTACGCATCAACCCCCCCTCACTGCTACGAAGTAGATAAGCGCTCTATCCGAATTCAAGGTGCTGTTACTAGCCTTGCTTTAGAGAACGAAATTTGGCACCTGCTAGAAAACATAGCTAAGAATGAACAGCTTACTTTAGCTGAGTTTATTTCAACTCTTTATCAAGAAGTAATTGAACGCCATGGTGAGATTAAAAATTTGGCGTCAATGTTGCGTATTACCTGCTTAACTTACCTTGCAAATAATAAAGCAAACGATCTACACAGTGGTAGTAGCTGAATACTACACTTTACTGTCGCTCTAAAAAGCGTTGCCATGTAATATTCGGATTGATAACTCGGATTGGTGAAATGACCTGCTTCAGTAAGCAAAGAGGAGGACGTTTCACTTCATGGCCATCTTGCTTGAGACCCAGCAAATATTGGAAGCTGCTTTTTGTACCGAGCTGTATAGCTGAAATTCTAACTTGCTGCTCAAAATTCAAACGCAGACTACTGATCGCAGTTTTCATGCCTTGCTGGTCAACATTAGGTAGACCACACTTCTGCAAGTACCCTTGCCTTTCCCCTTCACCAGAAAACCAAATTCTGACTTTCTCACTATAGCGCCCAGTCTTAGCTGGTAAATCAAATAGTATGCGATGATGAGCTTGTTGTTTGACTAGTGCTAAATACTGCTCTAACCCGCTTTGCCATAAAGCAGAATGGATGGGCACAATACGTGGTTGAATTTTACCATGAGTATTAAAATGAAACACATGAACATGATCTTCATAATGAATATCATCAAGTGTAAGAGAACCAATTTCATCACTGTAAGCCCCCGTATAATAGCTCAGCAAAGGTAACCAAAAATGCCAATGCTTGGGTTGCTCACGCTTCAACTTTTCATCCGAGTATATATAGCCATTGAACAAAGTATGAAGTTCCATAGAGGAAAACGCTCTTCGGCCTAAATGAGATTTCATACTGTAGTCAACGTATTGAGTATACTAAAGATCTTAAGTTTAACGGTTTTTAGTCTTTTTCGGAAGTTTGATAGTTATCTTCTCCTCAAAGCAGCCTGTTTATCCCGCGACAAGCGCGTAAAGAAAAGAGTTGTGGCATAAAGTCATAAAAAAGAGTCGCGATCTAAAGCCATAAAAGAGTCGCGACCTAAAGTCGCTGCTACGCCAAGTTTGTAGCAGCGGGTTTATCCCGCGATAAGCGCGTAAGGAAAAGAGTTGTGGCATAAAATAATAAAAAAGACTCGCGACCTAAAGTCATAAAAGAGTCGCGATCTAAAGCCATAAAAGAGTCGCGACCTAAAGCCATAAAAGAGTCGCGACCTAAAGTCGCTGCTACGCCAAGTTTGTAGCTTCGGGCTTATTCCGTGACAAGCGCGTCAAGAAAAGAGTTGTGGCATAAAATAATAAAAAAGACTCGCGACCTAAAGCCATAAAAGAGTCGCGACCTAAAGTCGCTGCTACGCCAAGTTTGTAGCAGCGGGTTTATCCCGCGAAAAAGTGATAACAAGTAATACCTACATGTATATATTTAATTGAGAAAAGAAAAAAGCCGCGTCTCCGCGGCTTAACTGATTGGACTAATCATTCTTTTCTTAGCTACCCGTTACAGTGTCACACGCTACTGAAACATCGATGGTCTCATCTGTTCCATCAGGCGTAATAGACGTTGTGAATGGTGCCGAAATTCGAGGATCTACGCTAACAGCATATGATGCGATATCACCGTTAAGTGCAGAAAGTGCAAAAGTACCGTCACCATTATTTGCTGCTGTGCGGAATGGCTTAGTAGTACTAGCTCTATACTTTACAATCGCACCTGGGATAACTTCTGTTACCGTTGTATCGTTAGAACAAACTGCTCTAACAGTTACATTTTCATTAACTGTGGTTTGAATTGGATTTGCTAGCGCGATCGAAATTGGGCCATCACATACCGGAACTTCAGCATTCGTTGCAGAAGCATTCCCCCACACGTTACCTGCTGCGTCACGAATAACTACACGTGCTGATGCCGTTGAGCTAATACCGTAACGAGCTGAAGTGCTTGCAGAAACGACTGTTTTTGACGTACTACCACCACGTAAATAACTTGATACGCTTGCATCTGCTGAAGTCATACTTACATATAGACCTGAGCTCGGAACAGTATCACCAGTCACATTAACAGTAATACCTTGCGTACAGATTGGAACTGAACGAGACAATGTAAAGAACGTAAGGTGATCGGTTTTGAAAGATGCTTTATAAGCCGTACCTTCAGCATTTAACGCACCAACAGTTGCTTTATTCGTTTCTGACTGCCATTTACCTGTATCTTCATTATTCGAAGAAACATCAAACAGGTCTCCCGTTTGAATTGTTCTATCACCAGATGGTGCTAAGGTTGCGACAGGAAGTGAAACAGAAACATCAATCTCTTGACTAAATTGCTTGATCTTAGTTCCATTGTTATCTTGCATCACGATATTGCTTACACCAACTGGCTTTTTAACGCTGGTTGTACTATCTGCACTCAATCCAGCTGGCAAAACAGCGGAGATCTTGCTGGATGTAGGATCCGCAGAGCCAACAGTTAATGAAACAGAAGTACCTGTAACTGCATTACCGTTTGCATCTCTTAATTGCACGCCGGCTGGAATAGTGACATCAGAGCCTGCATTACCTTTTGCTGCCGCAGCAGTAACAGCAGATGCAGTTGTTGCATTAGCTACACTTTCAGAAACGCTTGCTTCAACAACTTCATCACCGCTTTTTGACACGAGCGCCAATTCAGCTTCTAAAGTTGCCTCAGAGTCTTCGTTACTTAAATCAATTTCAAAGCTTTTTGAAAAATAGCCGTCAGCAGTTACAACCGCAGTTACGATCCCAACGTCTGCACCTTCTTTTACGGTAAAGGTGTAGCTACCATCTTCTGTTGCAATCTGTGTTATTGCATCACCATTGACGTTAACCAAGTTTGAGGCAGGCTCTCCATCCTCAAAAAAGGCAATTGTTGCCGGTGCAACGATATCAACAGTATCAATATCAACTACGTTACCGCTTACAGCAAATGCTAGAGCAGCTGGCGTTTCTGGCGCCACAATCACAGGATCTGTTGGTTCTGGTGGCTTAACAACTACATTATCATCATCATCGCTAAAACAGCCAGATAATGCTAGAGCTGAAGCTACAGACAAAGCGAGTAAAGATTTTTTGTTCGAAATCATGATTGGTCCTTGTTCCCTTTTTTGAAAGCGCCAGGCGGCACCGTCGCGCGTTTTAATACATCGAAGTTTAAATATAGAGAAGGTTTTAAGATTGTCCAGCTTGATAGTATAAGTTTTTAATAATTTTTAAAGATTTTCGTATACAAAGTTACTTCAAGTCCCTTTAATAGAAGCAAGTGTATAACAACTGTAATATTACTTTAATAACATTTATGACGTCCAAACTTTGCTAAGTGTACTTATGTTAGGATGTTTGTAACTTTTTTGACAACAAAAAAAGCCGCTATTCAGCGGCTTTTTTAAGGCTTAATAACAGACGTTATTAAGAACCAGTTACTGTCTCACAAGCCATTTTTAGCTCTTGGTCTGCAACTTCAGCACCCGCTTCAAAAGTAAACGATGTAGCTTGGCCTTCTGCAACTTCTAGTGATAATGGATCAATGCTCACAGTGTACGTCTCGCCAACAACTAGGTTATTTAACGAATATGTACCTTCAGCATTTGCAGCAAGGTATGTTGCTTTGTCAGCACGACGGTAAGTAATCACTGAGTTTTGTACTGGAACAGAAACCGACTCATCATTAGAACAAACACCCGTTAAGTCAAATGATGCTGTTGTGTACTCAACCGCTGGCGCTTCTAACGTTGCTGCAACAGCTTCACCACATACAGCTACTTCATTTTCAGTATCAAACCAAACTGTACCTTCAGCATCACGAAGTACAATACGTGCTGTCGCGTCTGCACTTACGTTATTTTTACCCGCGTTTTCCGCAGTGTAAATAACTTTAGAAGTTGCTCCTGAAGCAATGAACTTAGTTGCATTGATATCAGATGATTGCACATCAACAAATAAGCCGCCTGCAGGTACGTCACCAGTGATGTTTACAGAAACATCATTATTACATACAGCAACTTCATCAGTTGCGGTGAAGAATGTAAGGTGGTCGGTCATAAACGAAGCTTTGTACGCAGTTCCTGCTTCGTTTAAAGCACCAACAGTAACTTCATTATTAGTCTCTTTAGTCCAAACGCCTGTATCTTCGTTATGAGATGAAAGGCCTAATACATCACCAGTTTCAACAGCGCGGCCTTCAGATGCTAGTACAGTATCTTTTGGAATAGAGATTGAGATAGAGATTGGGTTGCTGAACTTTTTGATCTTAACGCCATTCTCATCAGTCATTGTTACGTTAGCAACACCAACTGGAGCTGCTAAAGTCGCAGCGCTATCTGCATTCAGTCCTTCAGGAAGCACTGCACCGGCAGCTGAAGATGTAGGATCTGCAGAACCAACGTTTAGTGATACTTTTGTACCAGTGATAGCTTCACCATTTGCGTCACGAAGTACAACGCCAGCAGGAATTACCACGTTAGCACCAGCTTTGCCTTTAGCTGCTGTTGCTGTGATTGCAGCGTCTACAACACCGCCTTCAACTTCAGTTTCTACAACTTCTTCAACAGTTGAATCTGTATTTTTAGAAACAAGTGCTAGTTGAACTGCAACTTCAGCAACATCTTCTTCCGTAGTTAGATCAATGTTGAAACTCTTTGAGAAGTAACCGTTCGCTGTAACAACGGCTGTTACTTGAGAAAGCTCAGCACCTTCTTTAACAGTAAATACAAAATTACCAGCATCACCAGTTTCAACTGTTGCAGTTACTTCGCCTTTGGTATTTACGATGTTTTCAGAAGCTTCACCATTTTCTAGGAATGCGATTGTTGCAGGAACAACGTTAGTGCTATTTTTGTCAACAACGCTACCATTCACAACTAGAGAAAGAGCATTAGGAGCATCAGGTGCTACAACTACAGGATCTGTAGGCTCTGGTGGTGGAGTTGTTGTGTTATTGTCATCGTCGCTGAAACAGCCTGAAAGCGTCAACGCAGATGCGACTGACAGCGCAAGAAGAGATTTTTTGTTTGCAATCATGATTAGTCCTTGTTTTCTTTTTTATTAACAACGCCACGTTAGCGTGTTAACACACAAAAAAAGCTTCATTGCTAGCAATGAAAGCTTTAAATTAAAAATTTGTATGGTAGACAGGGACTAAGTCACTCCCTGACCCGATTCAACGCGAGCTTTGTAGTCAAAACTATGACCAAGATAGAAACAGCCCACGATGACCCCGCTAATTTATCACAGTAAAGCGTTAGATCCAACCGCTTGATTTAGTTTGAAAGTAGGATACCGTTGGTACACTAAATACACAATGAATGAAGTTAAATTTATCGTAAATAATTGCAACATAATGGTTGTTTATTAACGAGGTATAAATTGTAAATGTGTAGCGATAGCTTCAGTGCAGCTATCGTCACGAGATAAAATAAAAAAAAGAATCGCGATCCGTAACCGGGATTTATCCCGTAATAAGAGCGTCGCGACATAAAGTCGCTGCTACGAATACATAGCCCCGCGACAAGGTTCCAAACTCCAACCTCGTAGCAGCGGGTTTATCCCGCGACAAGGTTCCAAACTCCAACCTCGTAGCAGCGGGTTTATCCCGCGACAGCAGCAACGAAACGCCACACCTAAAGCTGCGGATTTACCCCGAGATAACAGCATCGCGACATAAAGTCGCTGCTACGAATACATAACCCCGCGACAAGGTTCCAAACTCCAACCTCGTTGCAGCGGGTTTATCCCGCGGCAGCAGCAACGAAACGCCACACCTAAAGCTGCGGATTTACCCCGAGATAACAGCATCGCGACATAAAGTCGCTGCTACGAATACATAGCCCCGCGACAAGCACTCCAACCTCGTGGCAGCGGGTTTATCCCGCGACAGCAGCACCGAAACACCGACCCCATAGCAGCGGATTTACCCCGAGATAACAGCATCGCGACATAAAGTCGCTGCTACGAATACATAGCCTCGCGACAAGGTTCCAAACTCCAACCTCGTAGCAGCGGGTTTATCCCGCGACAGCAGCACCGAAACACCACACCTAAAGCTGCGGATTTATCCCGCGACAGCAGCACCGAAACACCACACCTAAAGCTGCGGATTTACCCCGAGATAACAGCATCGCGACATAAAGTCGCTGCTACGAATACATAGCCCCGCGACAAGCACTCCAACCTCGTGGCAGCGGGTTTATCCCGCGACAGCAGCACCGAAACACCGACCCCATAGCAGCGGATTTACCCCGAGATAACAGCATCGCGACATAAAGTCGCTGCTACGAATACATAGCCTCGCGACAAGGTTCCAAACTCCAACCTCGTAGCAGCGGGTTTATCCCGCGACAGCAGCAGCGAAACACCACACCCGTAGCAGCGGGTTTATCCCGCGACAGCAGCAGCGAAACACCACCCCCGTAGCAGCGGGTTTATCCCGCGACAGCAGCACCGAAACACCGACCCCATAGCAGCAGGCTTACCGTGACCATCTCTTATTTATAGGTCAAATACACTTCTCTTAGTCGAGCCAAGTTACTATATACATAGCTGCTCGATAAACGACCTTGATTGAGGAATGTTTTATCAATATTAACCGGCGTATTAACTAAATGGCCTCGACCAATCGCAATGGCATTTTTTGACTCACTTATTCGAGAGCTTGCAGCATGACGCCACGCCTCATTTCCTTTAATTTGACCATAACGTGTTGGTGCCATGTCTTTTCTAGGTGTAAGTGGAATGCTAAAAGATATACCAGCGATTTGCACATCTGTATCTTGCGCAAATATGGACACGTAACTATCACCAAACCAAAAGCGCGTTTCTAGCTTAACGCCACTATCCTCATAAAAGAACTTACCTGCTGTGGCATGAAAACTAACATCTTGCTCAACCCAGTTATAACGATAAGACAAGGTTTGATAATCCTTATCTAAGTCATAATCATCGTACTCAAAGTATCCAAGCTCTGCTGAAAATTGATGACGACCATTGCCACTCAACCAAGTTGTTTCGTTCTTAATACCTGTGTAATCATTAAACTCTTTAAAAAAGCCGATATGTGTTTGGTTATAAATACCATAAGGCAGTGCAAATGTTTGATAGATAGTCGCTTGTGTTAAGCCACTTTGTTTAGCCAAACGACCAAATGCTTTTCCATCATCGTAGTCACTCGTATTCGCAACTTCGGTTTCGGCACTTAAATTAATACCACCGCCATACCACATTGGTACATCAACATCTGCTTTTAAGGCGAGTGAAAAATCATAAACTCCCAGCTCCGTTGCCAACCTTGAGTCCAGTGCAGGACCAACGGTTAATCTTGGTTTAAAGTACGCGCTATTTGCCTTTGGCATACCAACCCAAGACACACTACCAATCGGGTCCATTTCGCCTCGACGAATATCCATATCAGGTGTAGTGCCAGTATTTACGAACTCTCTATAATTATTAATGTGGCCTCGCAATGCTAACATTGGAATACCACGATTTAGCAATTGAACAGTAAACTGCGCGTTCGGCTCGTTCACATGTTCAGCAATACGACCTAATACTAAACCAATTGCATCTATGTCGTTGCGATTAAAAACATAGTTTTCAAAACTCACGACAACATGAGGGTCTCGATTGAAGCCAACACTTACCGACTCAAAGCCGTCTTCCAAGAGCGCCGCTTTTAAAGCGCGCGTTTGCATTGTTAGAGATTTTTTATATTCATCACGCTCTGTGACTTCTTTTTTCGCTTCAGGAAGAGGTTTACGGGCGAGACGGCGCTGCTCCTCATAATGAGCTTTAAATGCCGCTTCTCGCTTGGCGTCTGCGTCAAGCGTTGGCGCTGGAGCTGCTTCTAGTGGGTCATTTAATGTTGCCTGCTCAAACAAAGGCATGGAGAAGTTTACACCCCAAAAGGTGTCTTTTTCAGCGTGATCAGTATTACTGTAAAACTTACTGGTAAGCGTTAAAGTACCCACATCATAAATCCATGCTTTTGGTACTGTTAGACGCAAACCGGCATTAACCGCATCAGCATCATGTTCCACTTGCACAGCTAGCCAGTCTAGTGGCTGCCACTCAATACCCGCAAATGCGCCATCCATTTGCCCGGTTGCGCGATCGCTTACCGCAAAACCCGCTGAAAATCTAAAGTCGTTCCATTCACGAGAACCTGCCAAATAATAGGTTTCATAATTATTAGCGGCACCGCCAAGGTCTTTACCACCTACAGCTAAGTTAAACCACTCTTTAGGCACAAAAGGGAGTTGGTATTTTAAGTTAAATGAAAGGTCGCGAGTTTGATTTTCACCATTAGCTACAGTAGTAAAAAGATTGTCGTGCATTGTATTAGAAGCAATCATACCGCTTACCTCTAAACCGTCAAACACACCCGCTGAGAAAATATAGTTGTGACCATCGAAGTAGCCATTGCCACTGTGATCAAGTTGGTTATTGTAACCAATATCTATACTTCCCTTTTCAAGTACCTCAGCAGTAGGGGTATTAAAAATACCAGTGTACCCCGCAAATGCAGTGTAGTTATTTATTTGGGTATCAGCTAAAACAGGTATGCTTGCAAGTGCAATGCTACCTGCAAGAATCGTATTTATTTTTGACATGTGCGCAGACCGATTTTTATTTTCAATTCTTGAATTAAATGTGGCAGAGCAAATTAACCAGCTCAGCCACCGTTAGTTATAAGTATTATGTAGACATCGTACAATGAAGTATAGAAAAACCCAACCTCGTAGCAGCGGGTTTATCCCGAGATAAGCGCATCGCGACAGCAGCAACGAAACGCCAACCCCGTAGCAGCGGGTTTATCCCGAGATAAAAGCGTCGCGACATAAAGTCGCGGCTACGGATACATAACTCCGCGACAGCAGCATCGAAACACCGACCCCGTAGCAGCGGGTTTATCCCGCGACAAGGGTTCCAAACGCCAACCCCGTAGCGGCAGGTTTACCCCGAGATAAGCGCATCGCGACAACAGCACCGAAACACCAACCTCGTAGCAGCGGGTTTATCCCTAGATAAGCGCATCGCGACAGCAGCACCGAAACACCAACCCCGTAGCAGCGGGTTTACCCCGCGACAAGGGTTCCAAACGCCAACCACGTAGCGACGGGTTTACCCCGAGATAAAAAATCGCGACATAAAGTCGCAGCTACGAATACATAACCCCGCGACAACAGCACCGAAACACCGACCCCGTAGCGGCGGGTTTACCCCGCGACAAGGGTTCCAAACACCAACCCCGTAGCAACAGGTTTACCCCGAGATAAGAGCATCGCGACAACAGCATCGAAACACCACCCGTAGCAGCGGGTTTATCCCGCGACAAGGGTTCCGAACACCATCCCCGTAACCGCGGATTTACCCCGAGATAAAAAATCGCGACATAAAGTCGCTGCTACGAATACATAACTCCGCGATAAGATCGTTACACGTTTCTTAAATTAACCACTTTCTGCTCGGACTCACGTTGCGCTTCAAGCACTTGGCGTTTTTCATTCCACACCAAATCACAAATACCGTCTGTAGGATTAAAGCCTGTAGGCGCCTCTAGCAACAATTTACGAATAAGCTCATGATCAAAATTATGACAAGCCGTGTCCATTGCACTCATAAAAGACTCTAGCTCTGCCATTGGCAGTTTTACCTCGTTGGCCGTCATGATCCGTGGATGAGAAGTTTCTTCTACATTGTCACCAATCAATAACTCTTCATATAACTTTTCACCTGGGCGCAATCCTGTGCATTCAATTTCAATATCGCCATGAGGGTTTGACTCTGATTTAACTTCTAAGCCAGAAAGATGCACCATTTTGGTCGCTAAGTCTTTGATCTTAACAGATTCACCCATATCTAACACAAATACGTCACCACCCTTACCCATGGCACCCGCCTGAATAACTAACTGCGCAGCTTCCGGTATGGTCATAAAAAACCGGGTGATATCTTTATGCGTTAAGGTAATTGGTCCACCTTCTTTAATCTGCTTACGGAATAGAGGCACAACTGAACCACTAGAACCAAGCACATTACCAAAACGTACCATGCAAAAACGGGTATTTTTAGACGTTGCTTTACTTTCAGCCAAGGCTTGTAACACTAACTCTGCCATACGCTTGGTTGCACCCATCACATTGGTAGGGCGCACCGCTTTATCTGTAGAGATTAATACAAAGGTCTCTACTCCTGCGTTAATAGCGGCTTTAGCCGTGTAATAAGTACCAAATACATTATTACGAACACCCTCAACAACATTTTGCTCTACAAGCGGTACATGCTTGTAGGCCGCGGCATGATAGACAGTTTGCACCCCAAAGGCTTTCATGCAAGTTTCAATACGGTTGATACGTTGCACCGACCCCATCACTGGTACTATTTCCAATGATACGCCTTTATTCAATGCAAGCTGATTCAGCTCCTTTTCAATGCTATATAAACCAAACTCAGACACCTCAAAAAGCACCAGCTTTTTAGGTCCATTTAATATAATTTGCCTGCATAGTTCGGAGCCTATAGAACCGCCGGCACCGGTTACCATAATGACTTTATCTTTTATATTTGCAGCCATCAGCTCTGCTTGTGGCGCTACTGGGTCTCTGCCCAATAAGTCTTCAATTTCGACTTCTTTTATCTCATTAAGCTGCGCTTTACCGTCAATAACGTCTGCCATACCTGGCACCGTCATCACCTCGAGCGGCAGTTTTTCTAACTTCGTGAGTATTTCTTTACGGCGTGAGCGCGATACGCTTGGTAATGCAAGCAAAACCTTATGCACTCGCTTTTTATCTATCAAATTATAGATTTCGTCAAAGGCAATAACGGGGATCCCTTGGATAATAGCATTATGTTTGGTAGCGTCATCGTCTAGATACGCCGTAACGTAATAGTCTGGCCCTGTTGCTAGCGCAGTAGCTAACTGCCGACCAGCATCTCCAGCGCCATAAATAACCACTGGGGTTTTAGTAAATGAGGTTAATCGCCAAATAAGTGCTCTTACCAAAATACGCGAGCCACCCACAGAAAGTATCATCAACCACGCATAAATAAAGGGCATAGTACGAGGGATAGCGGTTTGCGTAAAAAATGAAGACAACACTAAAATCACGGTACTAATAACCGTACCAAGTACAACAGCACCTACGGCATTTGCCCCAACGTAACGGAGCACAGCGCGATATAAACCAAGTTTTACAAATATCACCAAGCTAATTGGGAGTAACAAGGCGAGGATTAGCCAATTATTAAGATTAGCCAGTGGTGCTAGGCTATCGAGGCGAACAATAAGCGCTAACCAAAAGGCTGAGACTATAAAAACTGAATCTAATACGAGCGTGAGAAGTCGTTTTTGGCTACGAGAAGCGCCAAGTAAGGCGCGAAACCAACTATCCATTGTGTTCCCTTTTTATTCCAATCCGAATTAAAACCGCAGACGAACTAAAGCATAGTACATGTTGCAGTATACACAAAAGTAGCAAAAATGTATGAGGAAAATATGGAGGATGCGTGCGCACCCTTCCTATTTATAGTGATGCTTTGTGAAGTACTTGCTTTACTACCTCACAAGTTTTGCTGATTTCTTCAGTGGTAAGCGTTGGGTGCACCAAAAACATTAAAGATGTTTCACCTAACTCTACTGCATTTGTTAAGCGCTCTTTTGGTCGCCAAGGCGTACTATCAAAGGCTTTTTCTAGGTAAACTTCTGAGCAGCTACCTTGAAAACAGGGCACGCCAAGCGTGTTGATTTCGTCGACTATGCGATCTCTTGTCCAACCTTCCCTAAGCGCCGCAGAGTTTACAAACAAATAATGTTTATACTCTGCATGCTCAATATAATCCGGCACGCGCACTGTACGTACCACATTGAATGCTTTTGCAACTTGATCTATCGCTTGAGCATTGCTTTGCCTTTTAGCCGTCCAGTCTGACATACGAGTAAGTTGAATACGCCCAATCACTGCTTGCATTTCTGTCATACGCCAATTAGTGCCAAAACTCTCATGCAACCAGCGAAATCCAGGAGGGTGTTCACGATTGTAAATGGCATCAAAGCTTTTACCGTGGTCTTTATAACTCCACATTTTTGACCATAGGTCTTTGGAGTTTGTAGTAACCATTCCACCTTCACCACCAGTGGTCATAATTTTATCTTGGCAAAATGACCAAGCACCTATATGGCCTATAGAACCAACTGAACGACCCTTATACTTAGCACCATGTGCCTGAGCACAGTCTTCTATGACATAGAAGCCATGCTCTTTACTGAGGGCCATGATCGCATCCATTTCAGCAGGCATTCCAGCTAAATGCACCACAATAACTGCTTTTGTTTGAGGTGTTAAAACCGCTTTAATAGACTCAGCAGTAATAGCTTGGCTATTTAAGTCAACGTCGGCAAATACAGGTGCAGCTCCCGCTGTAACAATACTACTTGCAGAAGCTAAGAAAGTACGAGGAGTAGTAATAACCTCATCTCCTTCACCAACGTTCAATGCTTTCAACGCAATATCTAACGCTAATGTGCCATTACCAAGTGCAATCGCATATTCAGCACCAGTCCAAGCTGCAAACTCTTTTTCAAATTCACGCCCTTCTGTACCAGTCCAGTAATTCACTTTGTTAGAAAGTACAACTTTACTTACTGCGTCTGCTTCTTGCTGAGTAAAGCTAGGCCAAGGGGAAAACGGGGAATTTAACATAGATTAATACTCAAAAAAGCCTCTTTTTGTTTTACGCCCAAGACAATTTGCTCGTACCATTTTCCTCAAAAGAGGATGTGCTCTGTACTTAGGATCTCCAGTCTCTTTATAGAGTGACTCCATTATTGATAAATTTACATCGTTGCCGATTAAATCTGCCAGAGCTAATGGTCCCATTGGATGATGGGCTCCTAATTTCATTGCCTTATCAATATCTTCAGCTGAAGCAACACCTTCAGCTAAAATACTCACAGCTTCGTTAATCATTGGGATCAGCATTCGGTTCACAACAAAACCTGGTGCTTCTTGTACTACAACAGGAGATTTCCCTAATGATTTAGTCAGAACTTGAAGTTTACCAACTACTTCAGGGCTAGTTTCATGACCAACGACAATTTCAACTAGTTCCATAACCGGCGCTGGGTTGAAGAAGTGCAATCCAATTACATTTTGAGGGTTTGGTAAAACGCTACCAAAAGCAGTTATAGAGAGAGATGAAGTATTAGAAGCAACAATTACTGACTCACTTATAAATTGGGCAAGTTTGGAAAATAGCTCCATTTTAGCAATGAAATCCTCAGCAATCGCCTCAATAATTAAATCTGAATTACATACTGTGGCAAGCTCTGTAAAACAGAATACCTTTTCTATTGCCATACTTGACTGCTCTACTGAAACTTTCCCTTTGCGAGCAAGTCTAGATATGTTTTTTTCACATGTACTTTTTGAAGCAATAGCTTTATCTTCTGTTCTTGCAATTAAATTTACTCTTGAAACCTCATTACTTAAACATAATACTTGAGCTATACCTGTAGCCATTGTGCCTGAGCCAACTATTGACACTTCCATTACTCAGCTATCTCCTTTAATTTCTTTGCAGGGTTACCTGCAAAAATCGTTCTTTCAGGGATATTTTTAGTCAAGACTCCTCCCATACCAAGCATAGAGCCTTTCTGAAGGTTTAAACCTTGCCTAATTGTTGCACCCGTACCAATTTCAACTAAATCATCTAATAATACATTTCCAGAAACAGCAGCCATGGGGGCGACAGTTATAAAATCACCAAAATTGCACTCATGTCCAACCGTCACATTAAGATTTAATATATTGTGAGTCCCCATCTCTATGTCAGCAGTTAATATTGAGCCTGCACAAATAATACTGCCTTTACCGATACAAACAGTATTGGAATATCTAACACTAGGATGGATCAGTGTTGCAAAATTCGGCTTTCCTAATAGATGCATTTTATCTGAAACAGCCTTACGTGTTCTAGGATTACCGATAGCTATTATAAACTCACAATCTAAAGAGTAATCTACCCAAGAGTCAACTGAACCTAAAACGATTGCACCTTGGACGTCGGTACCATGTGTCGAAGCATTATCATCTAACACACCTCTTACCTTACGATTACAATCTTGAGCAAGCCAAACAACCTCTTTAGCAAACCCTCCACCACCTATAATTATAATTTCTTTCATTTCTTATCGCTCCCTTTAAAAAGAGACATTGTCGCCTCACCATCAGCGCTGATACCTTCACGTACAAATACTTTTTTTACGGTCAAAAAGAGTATTTTTATATCTAGTAAAAAGCTTTGGTTTTCCACATACCAAACATCAAGCTTAAACTTTTCTTCCCAGCTAATTGCATTACGTCCGTTAACTTGCGCCCATCCTGTAATACCGGGTCGTACATCATGGCGCCGAGCTTGCTCTTGACTATAAAGAGGCAAGTACTGAATAAGTAGAGGTCTTGGGCCAACAAGACTCATATCACCTTTAATCACATTTAACAGCCCTGGTAGCTCGTCTAAGCTAGTTGAACGTAAAAAACCACCAAACTTGGTCATACGCTGGTCATCTGACAATAAATTCCCGTGCTCATCTTTTGTATCGAGCATGGTTCTGAATTTCATCATCTTGAATATTTTGCCATTGAGGCCAGGCCGAGCTTGAGTAAATAAAATAGGAGAACCTAATTTAAAATGTATCAACACTGCAACAATCACAATAATTGGCATTAAAATGAGTATTGCACACAAAGCAACTAAAAAATCAAAGATGCGTTTCATTTGTAAAATTCCTTTTCATAGGCTTCCCAAACAGTGGCTGACTTAAAATTTCTCTTGGCCCAAATGGCACTTTCAG
The DNA here is from genome assembly GCF_002850255.1 of Pseudoalteromonas sp. NC201. Taxonomy (NCBI): domain Bacteria; kingdom Pseudomonadati; phylum Pseudomonadota; class Gammaproteobacteria; order Alteromonadales; family Pseudoalteromonadaceae; genus Pseudoalteromonas; species Pseudoalteromonas sp. NC201. The sequence continues at coordinate 656,433 of NZ_CP022522.1, read as the reverse complement.
AATATTCATCTTTTAATTTTTCTTTTGAGTGAATATAACCTTCAATTTCCTTAACTATTAGTTCCACTTCTTGGAAAGGAAATAATTTACCACTTACTCCATTACATACACTATCCCTAACTCCAACCACATCGTAACCAAAAGTGGGAACACAAAACCCTGCAGCTTCTAGCGCCACATTACCAAAACCTTCTCTGTGCGATAGAAATAAATGTAAATTAGCCAACTTGAAAAAACACCTAACATCAGAAACTTGGTCAAAGTGAAAAAAGTTATCAAAGCCCGAGAGCCGAGCTATGATATCTTTCGCGAGCTCATTCTCTATGCGCCCAACAAGAACTAACTTAAATTCAGAGTAGTGCTTTAAATTATTAAAAATTGCTTCAAGCTCAACAACACCTTTATCAATACAAATACGACCGACACATACAGCTATGAAATCAGACTCATTATAGCCAATTTCTTTTTTAAGTTTTAATAGCTCATCTTTCACTGAAGGTGAATTTACCCAGTCAAAATCTAAGCCGTTAGATGAACCATTTAGTAAAACCGCAGATTTTCTAGAGTCTACAATTCTTTCTGCGATAAAGTTTTGCATAAGAGATTTAGAAATAAAAATACACTTACTACTAATAGATAAAGAAAGTCTATCTAAAAACTCAAAGAATTTACGCTTTTTTCCTAAGTAGTTCTCATAAACTCGCCCTCTGACAATTGCTATTCGCTTTTTTTGAAGCGTCAAAGCTGAACTTATAGAACCTAACAAAAGGGCCTTAGGGGTTGAGTAAACTACAACATCAAACCGATTAAAAATAAAAAAAGCAAAAAGCCTAATTACACAAAAAATATCTTTTTTAATATCAATTTCACGACTAAATGGCAAGTAGACATACCTACCAACATTTCTATGCTCCAAAATAGCTATTTGCTTTTCATCACCTCCTGAAATTAATGTTATTTCATACTTACCAGAATTAGATAAATATTCTAATTGCCCTTTCATTAAATAGTTGAATGAAACCGCATCAGTAACAATAATGCATATTTTCTTTTTCATAGATTAATGTCGTGCTTACTGTTTATTGTTGACGGATTGTCTAGTCGTGTTTTTATGTGCTTTGCAGGTACACCAGCTTGAACACTATTATCTGATGTTGACTTAGTCACCACGCTGTTAGCGGCAACTAAGTTTCCTTTACCTATATTTACGTTTGCTGCAATTACAGAGTGCGCGGCAACCCATGTACCAAAGCCAACTTGTATTGGCCCGGGATGTGCGCCACCTCTTTTTACTGAGCCATCTTTAAAACCATGATTATTTGAAGACATTACTACATAGGGGGCCAAAACCACTTCATCTTCAAAAGTTACACCTCCGATAGCATTAATCCAACAGCCTTTCGCAATATATACATTATCTCCTATTTTAAAGCGGTTAATAGCAAGTAAGGTCACATCTCGACCTAATGTTAACTTCCTTGGCATTCCGGGTAAAAAAATTGAAACCAACAAGCCTCTAATCCTGATACAAACGGAAATATCGGGCAACCAAGAAGTAAGAAGCTGCATAAACCATACAGGAAGTGCATATCTAAGCTGATATTTAATTTCTTTCATTAAATTCATTTATATAACTCACCCCAAAATTTTAATTTTTGTTTATCCATATTTTCTCTGGAATATTTTTCTCTTATAAATAAACGATTCTCTCTACCCATATTTATTCTAAGCTTCTCATCCTTAGATACTTTTAAGATTAAATCAGATAAAGCTTCTATTTTTTTTGCTTGCACTAAATAATCAGAATTTAGTACCTCTGGTATACCACCGACAAAAGTACCTATACAAGGCATGCCTATTGCCATAGACTCAAGGAGAGAGCGTGGCATCCCCTCAGTATGAGATGGGATTATGTAAAGATCTGAATCAGCAATAATTTTAAAAAGCTTGTCCCGGTCCGTAATAGCACCTAAAAAATCGACATCTACATCTAAGTAGGCAGCTTGTTGACGAAGAGCACCTAGCTGGCTACCGTCACCAATAATCTTTAGCTTAGTCTTTATTTTAATTTTAGATAATGCACTTATAAGATCTTTGTGGCCTTTTTCTCCTTCTAAACGTCCTACAGAAACAAGATTAAACTCCCCTCCATAGCTATAATTTTCTTTTTGAACATTTATTTCATCGATATTGAAACTTGAAAATACATAACTTGGCTTCCTTGTGGAATAAATTGCTTTGCAATCTTCACTGACAAAACTATTTGCCTTAGACAGCAAAGCCTGTTTTTTAGCCAAACCATCCAAGAAATAAGCAAGTAACTTTATATGAATGCCTTTCCCTGCAAACCCTGTTACTCCTTCATATACATTCCCTGGATATTCTCTAAGGTACTGCTTTCTATATAGAACAATAAAAACCCATAATACATTTGAAACATTGCCGCTTCTAAGAATAAAGTAATCTTTTGAATTAACTAAATTAGATGCCCGAAACAATAAACTTGGGAGCTTAAAAATAAAATTTTTTAATCCAACATAATATGGCATAGGTATTACATCGACATTTTCTCCATCAACTCTTTTGTAATCTTGATTTATCGATTCTAAATTCTTAACTCTAGCTATCACTTCAACTTTATCAAAGTATCTTAGATAATCTTTCCAATACAGATAAGGAAACGCTAACCGAGTATAATACTCCCCATTATAGAGGTAAAAACGATGCTCTAAACTTACCCGGACTACTTTAACATTCATTTTTAACACACCAAAACCAATTAATAAAAATCAAATATAACAACATAGATAAAGAATACACACTGCATAAACAAAAATTTTATAAAGCAAAGTCTTCACAAAAAATATATGACTATGAAAACAAAAGCCATATAAAGCTTCCTGCAAGCCAATCACTGCAAAGCAAACCAAAAACTAATCTATTTTATTACATACCTGAAAGCACGCGATAAAAGTCGTCAAACCTCTTTGTGTGTTCAAACCTTTCGCAAGTTTCCTTTTGTAAACTTATGTCTCTCGGAGTGTTATTTAAGTAAAGCTTTTCAAGCGCTTCAGAAAGACCTTCTACATCTAATGGGTCATAAAGCTTATAGTGTTCGCTGGCTGTCTCTCGAATTGAAGCAATATCTGAAGCAACATATGGCAGCCCTAAAACCATAGCCTCAATAAGAGCGTTAGGCTGCCCTTCTGTAATTGATGGGAAAAAATAACAATTCATAGTATTCAAAAAACGAGGGACATCGTTACGATTTTCAAATAAAAATATTCTTTCATTAAGCTGTTTTGAAACTACTGATGACCGAAGGTTCTCCAAGACACCATTTCCGCATAAAATAAAATATATATCTTGATACTTTTTCAGTAAAATCTCGGCAACGGCTAAGATTGTAGAATGGTTCTTAGCCTCATTAAAACGGCCTGTGTGGCCAATGACAAATGCTTGGTCAGATATGCCAAAATCCTTTCTTAAATTTCCACTTTCTGCAAGTAATTCATAAGAGTTTAAACCGTTGCGAATTACAGAAAAACGCTTGTCGCTTTTCCACTTATTGGTATAAAAATAATTTAGACCCGCTTCAGAATTCGCGATTATATTAGTAGCACTTTTATTTACAGTAAATTTCAAAAAGTTACTAAAGGTGTTTTTTAAAAGACCTTTCTTAAATCGGTCAGATGAGTTTCGGTAAGAAGCAACACGCTTTTTCACCCCTGCAAAACGAGAAAACAAAAGAGGTAATGCTGAGAAATTCCCTGTAAAATCACAAACTGCATCGATTCTATTTTTCTTTATGAAAAAAGCTAATTTTATATGTGAAAATAAATTAAGAGCTCCTAACTTACCTAGGACAATGTGAACATTATTTATTTTTCGGTATTTTTCTTCAAGTTGCCCTGCATTTCCACTTTTACAATAAACATAAACACCATCAAAACTGCTATGCTTTTCATATAGAAAGCGCAAGAGATAGTTTTCCAACCCCCCACTATCAAGAGTAGAAACAAAAAAAATTACATTTTTAATTCTCATAAATTTATATCCATATGGCTAATACGACAGCATAAGAAAAACATATTAAAGAGAAAAAGTTACTACCCCCTAAAATCACTCAACTAAAGATATATCAGCATTTGAAGTCGTCAAAATTTCATACAATGACCAGACACCTGAACTATATGATGCTGCTATATTATCCCTTATAACGACAATATCTACCACGAATCCTAAAAAATAAAAAACAGAAAAAAGCAAAAAATTAACATTAGTGCCCGCACTTTCTCTTTTGGTAGATAAATAGAACACATAAGGTACAAACAATATCTTTAGAAACAGAGCATATCGATAAAATGCTGTATCTATAAATGACACAAAGCAAACAACAAAAACAAGATTAACTATAAACGCATAATACTTACTATTTCTCTCATAGTTAAAAAACAAAAACACCATCAAATAAAACAACCACAAATGCCTTAAAAAACTTAGAATTTTTGCATTAAAACTACTTTCTATATCTTCCTGCATATATAAGCTTGCTTTATTTAAGTAACTTTCAGGCAAAGTTAAAAAACTTAAAATACTTTCAAATGATTCTTTTGCCACTGATGTCCCAAAAAGCAAAAGCAATGAAACAAACAAAATTAAAGATATAACAACTCTTTTGTAATTTACCACCGAAAAAAGAGCCGCAAATATTAAAAGAATGAAACTATAATGCGTAAGCGCTGAAGTTAAAAATAAACAAAAAACTAGCCACAACCTTCTGTCATCTGCAAATAAAAAATACACTCCCCAAACAAAAATACTGCCAGCAAAAAGGAAACGCACCCCAGAAAATATACTGGGCAATGAAACAGAAAAAACAACAAAGAGAACAGTAAAAATACCAAACAAAAACTTTTTGTTAGACATTTTTGAGCACTGCAATTTAATAAAACAAAAATACAAATAAATCGTAACAAAAGTTATAAAAAAGAAAAAATAATTAACACCAAGACCCAACTTTGAAAACGCAAAGTTAATACCATCAAAAACAAAATCAGGCCTTTTCACAGTTACGAAATAGTTTATCAACTCTTTAAAATCGTAACCAGAAAACAAATCAAACCTTTCAATATACCTTTTTTTATCATTAGTTATATTAGGTATATACTTAAAACTCAGCAAGGCATAAAGAGCTGAAATCAACAACACCATCCCTTTATTGACATTATTAAACAACTGAATCAATATCAATGGAATAGAAAAAATAGGTGAGAATATAAAAAATATATAGGTTATTAATGTGTTTTTATTAATTATCACGGGCTTCATTATTATTCAAACTATCAATTAAACTTTCAACCATCCACTCTTGAGGGTTGAACTCCCCTATTTGCCATTGCAAATTATTATCCCAATACCCTGGGCAAGGGTCATAAAAATCAATAGCAAACCCATAACTTACTTCAACCAAATATGGTTTACCATTATTATCCCAAATAAAATCAAAAGCAGCAGATTGCGAACATAGCCGTTCATTAACTTCAAACGCAATCTTTATACAGTTAATATCAATACTTTCTTTATCAAAGACTTTCACTCCACTACCTGAAGCTCGAAAATCGCCCTCACGTACCATTCTTTTAACTGCGAAAGCTTTATTATCAATAACAATAACTCTTAAGTCAGAATCATTATTTTCTATAAAATCTTGAAAATATACATAACCGCTTTCACGATGATGCTTTCTTGCAAAACTACTTGATATAAATAGTTTAGCAAATGCTTTTAATAGCTCTTTTCCACTCTCCTGTTTTGATAGATATTTTGCAAGTTTATCTTTAAGATTATTTAACTTATCAAACTGGGAAAAGCCTCGACCAAAGGATTTATTTATAACTTTATATGCCTCACGCTTATTATTAATAAGCCGTACGTTCGCGGAGCCCGCCCCTCCCTTAAGTTTAAATACTTTTGGGTAATTGATACTTTTAGCCCAAGCTAGAGCATTAGCTTTATCGTAAAAAACGTAACTTGGTACAACAGGTGCGCCTATTGCTTCAAATAAATACTTTTGCGCTACTTTATCATCAAAGTGCCATCCAGTACGAAAATTTGGAAATACTTTGATACCGGCATGCTCCAACGCAAAGAGAATCTTCTTTGCCGCAATTACATCTTTTGCATCACCATGATGATGATGCCACATAAATGCTGCGCAGCCTTTAATCTGCTCTATAACATTAGACTCAAAAGCGTTTACAACTTTATAGCTAACATTATTTTTTTCACAGTAATCAATCCAGCGTTCAGAAAAACTTCCCTTTCTATGGTGTATAGCTATTTTCATATAGCCCTCTTATTATTTTTTCTCAATAGATATGATTTATAAGTTATTGCTAAACCGAGAATAGCTCTAGTTACAGTAATGGTTATAGCAGCCCCAATGAACCCATGGTAATAAATCAATGGGAAAGAGATAATAAAACCAATTATTGAACTTGCAATCGTTAAATTCCTTAACTCCCTTTCATAACCCTTTATAAGCATGTAGTTTGTTCCATATATACTTATCAATGATGTAAAAATTATCGAGAGGGACATTATTTGCAATACCGGCACTGCCTCATAAAACTCCTCGGTGAAAAAGAAACCAATAATAGTTGGAGCTAACAAAAGCAATAGTAAAACAGCCACTACAGAGACAAGTAAATGCAACTTTGTATATATATCATGCTTATTAATTTTCCGTGATAAGAAAGGAAAAAACACACGAGAAATTACATTCATGAACTGCTGACTAATATTTACAAATTTACTACCCGCATCAAGCAGGCCATTTGCTACAGTTCCACCAAAGAAGCCAAGCAAGACTACTGAAAAACTGTTATACAAATTAGGCATAAGATTATTAACAAAAACATCCGTACTGTCTTTTATTGTTTTTAATATAACTGGAAAATTTGGTCGGCGTACTTTAATTTCCCATCTCACAGTAATTAGGTACATAGCCCCCAAACCAGAGACCATGTACCCTAAAGATATGAATAACGGCTGTAAAATAAAATCAGATTTCTCTTTTATAAAAACAAAAACTAACGCAGTAAACAATGTTTTAGACGCAATGTTAAATATTGTAATAAACTTCATTCTTTCCATTGCTTGAAAGAACCATTCAGGGAAGAATATTTGCCCTGGGACAATTAAAAATGTGACAAAAAGAATTTTTTCATTTTCAGTAAAATAAGGTACAACTTCGATTAATAACAACAAGAGCAACAGAGACATAAGACTTAAGAAAACTCTTGCCCAAAGGACATTTGAAAAAATTTCAGATACTTTATCTAGGTCCTCTCTATTTCTAGAAACATCCCGTGTTGCCGTATAATTAAATCCCCAGTCAGTAATCGTTTTAAACCAAACCATTACTGCGGCCGCGAAAGCAATTTTACCAAAGCCTTCGACACCAACAACCTTTGCAAGATATGGGATGGTTAGTAGTGGGAATATATAGCTAGTAAACTGAAGTAATATCATATACTTAAAATTGCTAGCTAAAACTTGGCCATCCTTACTCTTATCTAATTTTTTTTTAAAGCTTTTGATTTGGTTTAGCATTTAATTTAAAAAACCTACATACCAAGGCATTGCTTTACTAATACCTTGTAAAATTTTGTACTCAGGAACATACCCCAAATTATTAACTGCTTTACCGACATCAGCCTGAGAATGGCGAACATCCCCGGCTCTAAAATCACGATAAATTGGCTCTTGAGTGTGCTCTACATCACTCTCTTTAAGTGCCGTCTGTATTGATTTATATAAATCATTAAGTGTTGTTCTGTCACCCACAGCTACATTATAAACATTATCTTTAGCTTCATCAGGTGCAGTGGCTGCAAGAATATTCATTTGCACTGTGTTTTCTATAAAGCAAAAGTCACGACTAGTTTCACCATCGCCATTAATGTAAACATCTTCCCCTTTTATCATGGCCGCAGTCCATTTAGGAATAACCGCTGCATAAGCGCCATTGGGATCCTGTCGTTGACCAAATACATTAAAATAACGTAAGCCAATTGATTTAAAGCCGTAGGTTCTAGCGTAAACACCTGCGTAAAGTTCGTTTACATATTTAGTTACAGCATAAGGCGATAGTGGATTACCTATGTTCTCTTCCACTTTAGGTAAAGCTGGATGATCACCGTAAGTCGAGCTGCTTGCTGCATAGGTAAAGCTTTCCACGTTGGCTTCTTTCGCAGCTTGGAGCATATTCAAAAAGCCCGTGATATTGGCAGCGTTGCTGGTAATTGGATCTGCGATTGATCTGGGCACTGAACCCAGTGCGGCTTGGTGTAAAACGTAATCAACGTTACTTACAGCAGTTTCACAAGTGGCGTAATCTCTAATATCACCTTCAATAAAAGTAAACCGCTGCCACTGCTCTGTAGTCACTAGGCTTTGTACTTCATCTAAATTATGTTGGTGGCCCGTGGCAAAGTTATCTAGTCCTATTACTTTTTGGCCTAGCTTTAATAGCGTTTCAAGTAGATTGGAGCCTATAAATCCAGCCACACCAGTGACTAGCCAGACTTTTGGATTGTTTTGTAGTTCAGCTTTAACTTCTTCGTAACGAGACATGAGAAACTCTTCGGGTTTTCAGTTCAAAAAATTAAAAAGGGTTATTAACAAACCCTTTTTCTCGGCTAAGGTCCGCTTTTTATAGGCGGATATCCACGGCTTGTTTTGGTAGCACATATTTTAAGTCGTACAATACGTGCTCCTTTTTGCCTAGTTTTTTGATTTCCTCAGCACCAAGCTCTTTAAACTCATTGTGACCTACAGCGAGAATAATCGCATCGTAGTGGCCTTGCTTGTGTTCAGAAGTCAATGAGAGACCATATTCATGTTGTGCTTCTTCATTTGAACACCAAGGGTCTACAATATCTACGTTGATATTGTATTCACTAAGCTCTGTAATAATATCCACTACTTTGGTATTTCTAAGATCTGGGCAGTTTTCCTTAAAGGTTAATCCCATCACCAAAACATTTGCACCTTCTACCTGAATGCGTCTTTTCAGCATTTTTTTGACTAGCTCAGATACAACATGTTTACCCATACCATCATTTAGACGACGCCCGGCCAAGATCATCTCAGGATGATAACCAACACTTTGTGCTTTATGGGTTAAATAATATGGGTCAACGCCAATGCAGTGTCCACCCACTAAACCTGGGCGGAATGGTAAAAAGTTCCATTTAGTACCTGCCGCTTCAAGTACTTCAAGAGTGTCGATATTGAGTTTATTAAAAATAATAGAAAGCTCGTTTATCAAGGCAATGTTTACATCACGTTGAGTGTTTTCTATTACCTTGGCCGCCTCTGCAACTTTAATTGAGCTCGCTTTATGTGTACCTGCTGTAATAATTGACTTGTACAACTGATCTACAAACTCGGCAACGTCAGGTGTTGAACCACTAGTTACTTTTAAAATATTGGTTACTCGGTGCTCTTTATCACCTGGATTAATTCGCTCAGGTGAGTACCCAGCAAAAAAGTCTTGATTAAACTTAAGACCAGAAACTTGCTCTACAACAGGTAAGCATGCTTCTTCTGTTGCACCAGGATATACAGTGGACTCATAAACAATGATATCGCCCTTGTCGACGACCTTTCCTAGCATTTCACTGGCTTTAATTAGTGGTGTTAAGTCAGGCTGTTTGTGATTATCTATTGGAGTAGGTACAGTTACGATGTATAGATTGCACGCTTTAAGATCGCCTACGTTATAAGAGTATTGCAAGTGTGGTGCTTCTTTTAGCTCTTCATCACTGACTTCTAGCGTTGAGTCATGCCCTGCAAGTAATTCATTTACTCGGTTTTGGTTAATATCAAAACCAAGTGTTGCATATTTTTTTCCAAATTCTACCGCTAGAGGAAGGCCGACGTAGCCTAGCCCTATAACACCAATTTTTACTTTATTTAAATCCATATACATCTCGCTTGGTGAATGTTTAATTTTGATTTCTTTAGAAGAAAGTTAAGGAATATGTCCGACCGCTCTTGTCGTTTTATTTGGCCGCAATTTTAATTTTTGTTACGAGTCGCGACGTAAAGTCGCTGCTACGGGTCGTAACGTAAAGCCGTTCTACGAGTCGTAACGTAAAGTCGTTGCTACGAGTCGTAACGTAAAGTCGCTGCTACGAGTCGTAACATAAAATCGTTGCTACAAGTCGCGACATAAAGTCGTTGCCACGAGTCGCGACGTAAAGTCGCTGCTACGAATCGTAACGTAAAGCCGTTCTACGAGTCGCGACATAAAGCCGTTCTACGGGTCGCGACATAAAGTCGCTGCTACGAGTCGTAACGTAAAGTCGTTCTACGGGTCGCAGCATAAAGCCGCTGCTACGAGTCGTAACGTAAAGCCGCTGCTACGAGTCGTAACGTAAAGCCGTTGCTACGGGTCGCGACATAAAGTCGCTGCTACGAGTCGTAATGTAAAGTCGTTGCTACGGGTCGCGACATAAAGTCGCAGCTACGAGTCGTAATGTAAAGTCGTTGCTACGAGTCGCGACATAAAGTCGCTTATACGAGTCGTAACGTAAAGCCGCTGCTACGGTCGTAACATAAAGTCGTTGCTACGGGTCGCGACGTAAAGTCGCTGCTACGGGTTGCAGCGACATAACCTGCTATGCTTTATCTGATTTGTACTCGTAGTTGTAGTAGCCGTAGTAACCATAGGCATTAGTTGATTTACGAACAACACCGTTGAATACCACCCCTTTTACATCAATACCATTTTGCTCAAAACGATTTCGTGTAATTTCTAGCTCTTTTGCATGGTTTTGACCAAAACGGGTTACTAGTAATGTTGTGCCTGCATGCGCACTCACAATAGCAGGGTCTGTTACCGCTAAGATTGGAGGGGTATCAACAATAACTAAGTCGTACATTTTGCTCACTTCACCAATCAACTTGCTAAAGTTTTCATGCATTAGTAGCTCTGAAGGGTTAGGCGGTATTTGGCCTCGGGTCATTACTTGCAAGCCTTCAACTTGGCTTGGCTTAATCACCTGCGCTAAATTCAATCGGCCAGAGAGGTAATCACTTAAACCGTCATCCCATTTCATGCCAAACTGAGTTTGCAGGTAGCCTTTACGCATATCAGCGTCAATAACAAGAATGCGTTTGCCACTTTGTGCCAGCACAGTGGCAAGGTTTACGGTAATAAAGGATTTACCCACGCCAGGACTTGGGCCTGAGATAGCAATAACATTGTTTTTTGCTTCTAGCATAGCAAAGTGCAAGCTAGTACGGAGGCTACGTAGCGCCTCAACGGAAAGGTCTGCAGGGTTATCCATGGCAAGTATCGATTTTGCCTTTGCCACTTTGCCCTTGCGCGCCTTTGCAAAACCTGTGAGTTTTACTTGGTACTCTGAGAATGGCACGCTGGCGTATACTGGCAAACCTAATGCTTCTATTTCCGCTGGGTCTTCAATACCTTTATGCAGCGCTTTTTGCACCAGTACAATCGCAACGGCTAACATTCCACCCAACATGGTTGCCATCACAACGATTAGTGCTTTTTGAGGTTTGACTGGCTGAGTAGTATTTACCTCTGCGTAGTCCACTATGCGAACGTTACCTACCGTACCCGCACGCACAATATCTAACTCTTGCGTTTTACCCAAAAGCAGCGTGTAGATTTCGTTATTTACTTCTACATCACGCTTTAAGCGTAGCAGCTCGCGCTGAGTCTCTGGTAAGCCTTGTACTTCACCAGCTAATTCGTTGCGTTGGCGCTTTACGGTATCAATTTGCTCTACCACACCGCGGTAAGAGGGGTGTTCACGTTTAAATTTACGGCCAAGTTCTAAACGCTTTAGCTCTAACTCTTGTAGTTTAGTTTCTAGTTTTACAATTTGTTCTAAAACGCCCTGTGTTTCTAGGCTAATATCAATAGATTCTTGGCGAATTTGGTAGTCATTAAAGGCTTTTTCTGCACGCTCTAGGTTACGTTTAACTTCTGGAAGCTGCACCTCTAAAAACTCAAGAGACTGCTGCGCCTCCGCGCTATTACGCTCTACGTTGCGACGCACATAAATACCAGCCACTTTATCTAACACTTTTTCTGCATATTCAGGACTAGCACTCTGAAGTGCCAAGTTAATAATACCTGAGTCCTTCCCCTTCTCAGACGCTGATATTGCACTTTGCAGATCTAAAATCGTCTGAAGACGGTTACGTTTAACGATTGAAAACTCGGTCTCTGGACGTGCTATCAAAGTCTTAATGGTCAGCTCAAATTGACCTTGCTTTACTTCTTCGCCCACTTTACCTGCAAGTACTTCGTCACCATCACTAGTTAATAATGCAAATGACTCTTCAGCCCTAGCTTGTAAAATAAAAGAAGTACCTATGGCACTACTTGGCACTTTAAATCGGTGTATTTCAACTTGCTCACCGCCCCACGCATAAGAGCTTGCGCCAAGGCTTGACTCTGCTACTTCGCCTTCACTTTGTGCAACAAATTTACGGAAGCTGCGGCCACCAAATAGTGGAAATAGTTTTGGCTCAACAACGGTATCTAAATTTAATGTATCGACCGCTTCACCAATGACGCTTCTAGATTTTAGTAGCTCAATTTCGGTTACTGCGGCAGAGGTACTTTCAAACATACCAGACATATCATCAAAACCGGGAACAGAACCGCCCTTTTCCTCTACCTGTACCATTGCAGTTGCTTGGTAGATTGGCGTGCTAAATATTGCGTAGGCTATACCTAACAGCATAAATAGTGCAGTAATGCCTGCGATAAAAAACTTAGCATCTAATAATGCGCCAACTAGCGCCATTAAATCGATTTCTTGCGTCTCTTCTTTTGATGACTTTTGGTTAGAGATAAGATTTGGCTGAGCATTCATATACTCACGGATCCTTATAAATACTGTTGCCAAGCGCCACAGGCGCTATCGATAAGCTCATAAACATGCTCAAACGCTTCACGTGATTGGCGATACGGATCTGGAATTTCTTTATCGCCAATCCATTTACCAAGTAAAAAGGTTTTGCCACGAGCTTGAGGGTAACGGCTGCATAGGTCAGTTAAATGCCTTTGCTCCATTACGAGGATGAGACTATTTTGTGCGACCAAGGTACCAGTTAACTGGCGACCTTGGTGCTCACTCATGTCGATTCCTTGTTCTTTCGCCAACTCCTGCGCTAATGCATCAGCGGCTTTTCCTTCTAGGGCGGTTAATCCAGCTGACGAAACAGCTACATTTTTGCCACTTAGTTTGTTTTTTAGCAGATACTCTGCCGTAGGACTGCGGCAGATGTTACCTGCACAAACCATTAAAACACTATCAAACATGAGTACTCACAATTACTGATTTTCTATATCTTGAATCGCATCCACTGTAGACAGTGAAGGCAATAATAAACTGATAACTTTGTTCCAACGAGCAAGTGGCGCGCTAGTCACATACACAATATCTTGTGGCTCAAGTTCAAACTGTTCAGCAAGTACTAAAGAGGCTACGTTTTTAGCATGTAGCTGATATACATCTGCAAGCACACCATCTTTTTGCAGGTCGCGCTTACGCAAGACAAAAACACCGTTTGCGTCTGCTGTACGCTCGTTAAAGCCACCAACATCCGTTAGCGCTTCAGCTAGGCTTAAACCATAGCGGTTTACGTCTACTTTGCCCGCTTTAATCACATCACCCAACACATACACGTTGCGTTTATCATTACGACTTACGTGTACAATATCACCGTGTCTAAGTAAGCGGTTTTGTGAAATATCACCTTCGGCATAAAAATCATCGAGTTGAATAACTTCAGTTTTGTCACCACGTGTAAAGGTTACCGTTTCCCAATCTGCGCTTTCTGTTAAACCGCCGGCTTGGTTGATAGCATCAATGAGTGTCACTGGAGTTTCTGTGATTGGATACACACCAGGTTTTGTAACTTCACCAGTTACATATGCTTTTTGGCTTTTAAAACCAACCACTTTTACGTCGATTTGCGGCTCTTCAATAACACGACTTAGCCTTTTTGCAAGGTCAGTTCTAAGCTCGGTTACTGTGCGACCAGCAGCAGGAACCTTTGGCGCATAAGCAAAGTTGATTGTACCATCGGCTTGAACACGGAAACCGTCAAACTCTGCTGTTCGTTGTACAGCTGCTGGAATGGTGAGTTCAGGATGATCCCACACACCAATGGTGATTACATCACCTACGCCAAGACGATATTCATAATTTGAAACATCAATACCCGCGAGCGACGAGTGATCAATTTGTTTCGCTCGTTTGATTTTATGTTCTTGCACCAATTGCGAGTCGATAATATGAATATTTACTTTTTCAAGATCTCGCTCAAGGTTTGCAGTTTGTTCACCAGAACCTATTCCTTCGAAATGGCCACCTGGAACGAGTGTACAGCCACTCATTGCAAGTAATACAGTTGAAGCAATGATAGTTTTACAGCGTAGCGCCATTGTATCTTCCCAAAAGTGTTTATAGTCTTTTCTTTTAATTACTTTTATTGCCTTTTACTTAATAACGTATAGACAACAGAAATTTCGTGGGCTAATTAAAGCATGCACGATTGTTAATCGCAAGTGAGTACTAGGTTTTGCAGCTGTTCTCACTCTTAGTTCCGTGTTTTATCTGCTATGTGATAAGAATTTGTGTCTTAATCCCGCAAATTTTCACCTGAGCCCTTTATTTAGCACAACCCGTTTTATTCACCATTTCGCAACTAACACACTAAATATAGAACGAAGAGCTAATTAATACAGTCTCACTAAGATAGAACGTCTATTCATCTACCATCTAGGGACACAACTGCCTGACTCAACCCTTCTCAATATATTTAGGCACGCTTCCGCCCTTAGGTTGCAGCTCCTAAATGCTGTTCTAGTTTTTATTTGTTGTGCTTCGGCCGCAAATATATCTCAAGATGATGTATCTACACTTAACTTAACGCACCCAAATAAAGTGCCGCTCAGCTAACAGCCATAGCTTTGTGCTTTTACAGTAGCTTGCTGCTGTGTTATCCAGCTAATTTACTATTCTTAGTAGAATCAAAGTTGCAGAGTAAATCCAGCCTACAGGGGCCAAATCCACTCACACCGTTCTGTTTTTGCTCTTTTGAGTAGAGAAGGTTTAAATTTCAACTTCAGATAACTTAACCGACAACACAGTACACCTTTAATATTACAAATAAATAAGAATAAAGGATTGATTTTTCATTGTACCTTTTTGATTGTACTGTTATCAACAACTATTCTCGTATACTGATTAAGCAATTTAATTAATAAAATGCTTCGAACTTCTCCGTCAGGTTGTTGAAATATTGCGTGAATATCCTTATAGCAACCGTCTGTCAACTGAACCAGATCGCCCTCTTTCAAGTCGCATTGCACCT
This sequence comes from Pseudoalteromonas sp. NC201, assembly GCF_002850255.1. NCBI lineage: Bacteria > Pseudomonadati > Pseudomonadota > Gammaproteobacteria > Alteromonadales > Pseudoalteromonadaceae > Pseudoalteromonas > Pseudoalteromonas sp. NC201. The sequence goes on along the minus strand of NZ_CP022522.1, from coordinate 640,998 downwards.
CAACATTGCAAGATTGCATGAGCTCATTAACTAGTTCATCCGGTACTATTTGCAGATCCATTCCATATCGAATGAAATTAGCAACACCTCGAGTGTTTTTTACCGCAGAAAAGTGTGAAGAATGTGGATCAAGACGAACAAATAAATACCGTGGAAAAAGAGGTTGTGTTACCGCTTTCGCACTTGAGTTTTTTTGTTTTATGAAAGTCGGGAAGCAAGATACGATCCCTTGACTTTGAAGATTTGACTGTGCTCTGAATTCCTGTTTTGGTTTACAGTAGAGCAAATACCAGCATTCCATGCGTTGCGTTCCTATAAATAAGCCTGACGGTTTAGGCTCACTATTATACGTATATTCTCAATTGCGTCCACCCTAAAACAGTGCCAATAAAACGCAAACAGCAGCTTTTTTAGCAACGCTTTGTAACGCCAAGCTATTTAGTTAAGTGCGATTACACAACATTAATTTTAAGCACATAAATGAATACTCCCTACAAACTAAAGTGAGGTAGAACCTCATGATCTCTTATGTTCTAATAAAGATAGATAACACTTTCTACTCGTTCTCTTCGTCCAAAAACTGTTATTTCAGATATGGCTTTTCAAAAATACTGTTGGAAACCAGTGACTCAAAACGATAAAGACCTAGCACACTTACAGTTGCATAGTTGTTAATAATAAGAACAAAATTTCAACCTTACCTCCTATATGGAGTATTACTCACCCACTAGGAGTAACTTAGTTGAGGATCTCTCAAATGTTAGAGTGCGCGTTAAAAGCGTATTTTACAGTAAAGAAAAGAGCGGACTGGTTAATTTGCTTGCAATAGACCAGCTATTGGCGCACAAATTTGCCTTGTATTAAGAAGTAACTTCTGGCTAGCGTGATATTGCGCTTTTGAACTTAGGTATTTTAATAGCTTAACTAACTTCTTATCCCGAGTTCCGGTTATATAGCGAAATTTTAGCAGGATTTTGAAACTTGATAACACTGACCGAGAATGGTTTTTGAAACATGAATAACTTTAAGCGCATTCACACCATTTACTTGTATTTTTGAACTACTAATCATCTAGATTGAAGAATTAGCGCAACCCTAAGCTTGCTCAGATCTGCGCTAACTGTTCAGCAAAGAGAACCCTATGCGCGGTGCTTTCTGTACCATTTTAGGATTCGCCATACATGCAAAATTGCGTAGTTATAAACTAAGAAAATTCCGATAAAAGCGACAAACATCACAGATTCTGGAATCTCAAATAGCTCTCCCGCAACGCCTATCGACGCAAATAAAGCACCAATCAGGGAGATTACTAATAAGGCTTGTCGTGAGTTAAAGCCGGCGCGTAAAAATATGTGATGCAGGTGGTCGCGATCAGGGCTAAATGGTGATTTCCCTTTTCGTATACGACGAATAATAATAGCCGCCATGTCCATCAAAGGAACAGCAACTATCCAAAGTGCTGTTACGGGCCTAAAAGAACTTGTCGCCCCTTGAGTGTTGATGGCAAGTAACCACACCACGGTAAAACCAATGAACATACTGCCAGCATCGCCCATAAAAATTTTCTTATACTGAGTTCCAAAAGCACCCAAGTTGAAAATCAAATAAGGAACTAGAGCGACTACCAACAAAACTGACAGTAAATTTTCTTGTCCACTCAAAAACAACAGAATAGATATCGCGCTCAGCGTAATGATAGCCATCGTCCCCAAAAGTCCATCAATACCGTCAACCATGTTAAAAGCATTGATGATTCCGATCACAGCGACGTAGGTAAATAACACGCCAAACCAGCCGAGATTAATGTCTCCAAATGAGAAAAGATCCCCTAGATTTTGAATATAACTATCTATCGAGAATATCATTAGGGAAGCAACAACAATTTGAAAAAATATTCTAAAGCGCACACTCAAATCATGCTTGTCATCCATCACTCCTATCAGCACCATGAGGCCTGATGCTAAAAGGTAACAACCTAATTCGATACTAAAAGGAAAAAAGAGGCTAGATGTAATGAAAATACTACTAAAAACGGCAATTCCACCGATTAGGGGTATATGTCCTTCATGCTTCTTTCTCTCGTTCGGCTTATCAACCAAATTAAAACGGATCGCCATGGGCCGCACGACACCAATTGCGGCTAAAGACATTGCGAACGAAAACAATAAGGCTAACATGAGCTCCACTATAGATTCTCCATTAATGAATTCACCTGAATAGTCGAGTTTGAAGTACAAAATCTGTGAATGTAAAAATATAAAACCACTCTATGACCTCTTTGTCGTTTACAACCTCTTCAGTGAGCGCATGCAGGTGTGTTCTTTAAAACTGGAGCATTATAGCCGATTGATACCACCAATGCACTACCCAAACAACCGCTTCAATAGATGTTTTACATAAATTTGAAACGAATAAAAACGTTCTTGTTGTGATCTTTTGTTATTTAACGTTAACCCGTGAATTGCTCTTGTCTTAAACAAAAGCAGCCCCGCTGTCCAAACTAATGATAATCACATGTTTTATCAGTAAAAATATCCAAGCTTAGCCATACTTTACATGCCTATTAAGATTACATAGCAACCTGTTTATTGATCTTTCAAATCCTGTATAATGCATCTTTTTTTAAGCATCATGGAATAATTGCCTAATGTCCGAGTCGACACTAATCACGCGGAATGAACCACCTGAATTTTCAGAATTAGCTAAGTTTTTATGGTCAGCAAAACTAATGATATTAGGCATCAGTTTTATATTTGCTATCGCCGGAGTGATGTTAGCGCTCAGCTTACCAAACACATATCGTTCGAGCGTAGTGTTAGCACCAACACAAAGCTTGAAAAATGCATCAGCTGACTTAGGTAGTTCTTTAGGAGGACTTGCTGCATTAGCTGGAATTTCACCAGCCCAAAACGGTGGATTTAAAACTGAAGTCGCACTGGCAAAACTTCAAAGCAAAGAATTTTTATACCGATTATTTGATGAACAGAACTTAATCATTCCACTCATCGCATCCAAATCATGGGATGCTGAAACTAATACGCTCACTCTTGACGAGGCAATAATAGACCCTAAGACGACTCAGTTCCTTGAGTTGGATGAACGAGCACAACTGTGGGAAACCTACAAAGCTTTTTCCAAAATGCTTAGTGTAGAAGAGCAAAGAAATGGGATGTTTACCATTTCGTTTGAACACCTTTCGCCGTACTTTGCCCAGAAGATATTGGACACATTGATAAGCGAAATTAATCAAACAATGCAAACTTACGACATCAAGCAAGCTGAAAAAAGTATTGAGTATTTAAATAGAAAGTTAGAACAAACAACTATTGCAGATATGCAAGTGGTCTTTTATCGTTTGATTGAAGAGCAAACGAAGCAAAAAATGCTCACTGAAATTGAAGACGAATATATCTTTACCACAATTGATCCACCAAGCTTCGAAGAAGAGAAGTATGCACCAAAGCGCGCTTTTATCGTAATCATCTTAACGATTTTAGGTGGTTTATTTGCAACTTTTATCTATCTCGTCCGCTTTTACTCACAAAGAAATAGATAAACACATAGACGTTGGTAATACATCAAAGTGTTGTTACCAACGAATACAAATTACAACTTTGGTAATTTACTCTTTTTGATAGCAATGTTGTTATTTGTGAGCTGAATACAAAAAGGCTATTAAAAAGCCAATAAACTAATCTACGGTAATAAAATTCACTTTTTATGAAAGACCTTCTCAATAAAAAAATTTACTCAGGCGACCAGTTTGATGCAATACGAGCAAATGCCTTAAAGGCAGACAAGCCTGTTGCGATTTCATTCGTTAACCCATTTTCTTACCATGAAGTACAAAAACGGCCTGAGCTGGTCGAAAATATTGATTACTTTTTTTCAGATGGTGCGCTACTTTGTAAGCTAAATAACTTGTTTCTACCTAAAATAACGCGTGCAAGTTTTGACTATAGCTCAATTGCAGCACCGTTTCTTCAGCATATTAGTGACGAACATTTAAATTTAGCTGTTATTGGTGCAACTGCAGACGAAAATGAAAAAGCAGTAAAGGTCCTCAAGCAACAATATCCAAATATTCATATTGTTTATGCTCGAGACGGGTATATTGATGATACAGCCCCCGTGTTGAAAGAGTTGGAAGAACGCAACGTAGATGTAGTATTAGTTGGTATGGGTACTCCATATCAAGAGCAATTCTGCGTAACCGCTAAAAACAAAATTCACTTACCTATGCTGTTCATTACTTGTGGTGGATTTCTAACACAGACTTCAATAAAACCAGATTATTACCACCCTATAATAAAGAAATTAGGACTACGGTGGCTACAACGTATGGTTAAACACAAACATGTTCGGGATCGCGTTATCCGCCAATATCCGAAGTTTATTGTTAGCTACCTATATCACATGCTAAAAAAGAAGTAGTCAATGCAACGAGCTAGCTTTCCTCAATTTGTAACTTTTGCGGCCATATTTCTTCTTTTCTATTGGCCTACGTACTTCATACCGTCAATTGCGCCAACGGTTATGCAAAAGTCTTACTTTATTGTAATGCTTGGAATGTTGACTATCAGCATTTTAGCAACGAGGACAAAGTTCGCTTTACCTAGCTTGGCATATGTCTACTTATTACCTACAGTAGCAATGCTGATTACATTTCCATTTCAGTGGCAACACTTTTCAAGCTTCCACTTTGGCGTATTAATTAAGCCATTTTTTCTGTTTTTTTATACTGCAGCATTCTTTTCTTTGTTACGCACACACTTTCAACTACAAGACTTACCAAAACTTACTAAAGTGCTGCTTGGAATGATGATTCTGCAGCTAGTTTTTATCGCATTGCAGATCATTTTAGGTGATATACCAGCATTAAAAATCATCAACTCAAGGCAAGTTTATGCTGGCTTCGGATTTAGAGCTCCAGGAACCTTTGAATGGGTATACATCACCTGCTATGTCCTCAGTTTTTTCCTTGTCTACTGCATTATGGAGTTTTTCCTAGGAAAAAGGAAAGTAGCAGCTGGCATTAGCATTACTTTTATCTTCTTAGCCATTTTTCTTTCTCAATCTAAGACGGGATATCTAGCCACCGCAATAATTGCCATTTACTTCTCAGCTTTATCCGTTGCATTGAATTTAGGAATAGCAAAAAAGCTGCTTATTTTAAAAGGCTGTTTTATAGGCCTAGCTATACTTGCCATCCTCCAGCTAGATATCAATTTACAGTATATTGTCCAATTTATTGAGTTGATGAGTTCAGGTGAATTGGATGGCTCAACGTCAACTAGAAAAGCCCAAACAATTACCGCTTTGAGCCAAGGTCTTGAATACTGGTATTCAGGTTCCCCTCTCGCCTATGACGGAGTGATCATAGAGAATACCTATTTAGATTACTTATTTAGATATGGTCTATTTGGTCTTATTGCTATTACATCTGTATTGATTATTTTTTATTTTTATTCATTGAAGGTATGTTTTACTTCAAGAAGGCATATTGCTACTTTAGGTTTTACACACCTTAAACTGTCCGTATCAGCTCACTTGTCTGTTACCGCAGCTATTCTTTATGCTTTTACGGGCACTCCCTTAGATGCCTACCGCTCTGCGCTTTGGTCTGCGTTTGTCGCCGCACTGATGGTTTATCTTGATTATCTGAGTAAGGACCATATCAAAAGCACATAATCTCCTCCATAAAATGAAACATTAACTGCTGACGATGTATATCGTAACACGGCAAAAGCTATGGCGTATTTTTACCACAGGAAGTCGACTGTCGATTCTGAATATTGGCGTTTTGATGCTCAGACTGGCTGCACTAAATCAATCCAAACTGAGCATTATCTTTGTCAACAGCACTTCTGTCACTGCCATTGCACAGTGCTTTGCACTTTTAATAGCTAAACATAAAAAAGCTGTAAGCGTCGCCTAAACCTCACCTAGCAACTGAATCTGCTCGACTTAGAAAGCACTACCAATCAATGAGTTTTACCTGCTTCACTAGCCCATAACGCGGTGAAACAATATCAATCAGCTTGATTTAAAACAGGTGCTTTTGTGGAGTGTGCATGGTTGATTTTGGTTTCATTTTTTACACTTGAATTGCAATTTTTTTGCTTGTGTGATTCAAAAAGCAGAAATTTGAGGATAGTAAGATCGTTTAGATCTTCAAGTAATTCAATAAATCAAATTAGTTTCAGGATGAGCCAATTATTACTAGGCTGGTACAAAACTCTGAACCAACTCAAAAGCGCTGTTCACCTTTAGTGAGCAGCGCTTCAACCCGACCTAATTAATCGTTATAGGTGTACTGTAAAGCTCTGACAGTGCATTTGTGAAGTCATCCACTTCGGTAGACTCTTTTACAATCTTGGTTGTTATCAACATGATTAACTCTGTTTTGGTTACAGAGTCAGACTTACTTTTAAATAGATTACCTAGTAATGGCAATTCTGAAAGTAAGGGGACGCTATTGTCCTGATCATTTTTAGACTCTTGGATAAGCCCCCCTAATGCAACCGTCTGCCCATCACTCGATAATATTTCGGTGCTAATTGAACGGTTTGTAATCACCGGTGAATTTGAACCACCTAACTCATTCGATTCTGCATTACTATTTGACATAGAAACGGATAACGAGATAACTCCTTGTGAGTTAATCGTTGGCGATATACTTACACTAATCCCTGTAGAACGATACTGTACGGAATTTGATACCGAGTTATTATTACCTATATCTTCTACCGTTTGGGTAATAATTGGTACCTGCAGCCCAGAGTTGATTGTTGCAGATTCGCCATCTCTGACAATAAAATATGGTCTCGATAATACTCGAATATCTTCGCTCTTATCTTTCCATTGAGGTTCAGCTTTCCAGTTGCCTGATATTACCGTACCAGCAATAGCACCTTCAGCACTACTCAGGGTAAAACTACTTCCAGGTTTCTTCATCCCCTTGCTGTTATACGCCCATTCAACTCCAGTGGCTGCTGAGTCTGTCAATGTGACTTCTAAAATAGTGACATCAAGGATTACCTGGCCCGGTAAAGAATCCATCTTTTCAAGTAGAGATTCGACCAAGCGGTACTCGTCTTTTGTCGCATAGAATATCAATGAGTTTTGTTGCTTATTCAAAGAGAAGCTTAGCTTTCCATCAGGGGTTGATCCGCCTTGAGCTGAGCTGCTCTCACCGTTTTTATCTGATTGGAAATTCTGCAATAATGGGGCTAATGCCGTTTTCATATCTTCTGCTTTTGCATATAGCGGCTTAAACACAAAATATTGGCGCTCATCTCCAGCTATTGGCACATCTATTTTTTGTGCCCAGAAGCTCATTCTATCCACAATTTCCGCACTGCTGGCATAAACAACAACAGAGTTGATACGTGGAATGGTAACAAAGGAAACATCGCCGCTAGAGCCCATAGCTAATCCATCTTCAGTTAACAGCTCTCTAATTTTCTTAACACCATCGTCAGGTGCAATGTGGGCAAACTCAAATAATCTGATTTCTCTTCCGTATGCTCTTGGGACATCAAGCATATTAATCAGGTTAACCGCTCTAATTATTTCACTCTTCTCGCCCTCTAATATAAGTAACTTTTGAGCTCCATAAACGGTTACCGTCGCTGTCGATAACTTATCTAAAATGCTAGTTAAATTTCTACTGCTGCTATATACAAATGGAACTATTTGAGTGATAGCTCCTCCAACATCAGGAACATCTTCTACAGCTTTACCTATACCAACAGAAATTGTGTTTTTCTTGTCCCTACCCTGCGCTAAAGTAAGGTAGATAATTTTGTCTTTGTAGTACGCGCTAATTCCACTTTCTTGCATTGTTTTAATAACAGCCTGGTAAAACTCAGGACGCGGAATTTCTTCAGAGAAATTTAATGTCAGCTTTTTACTAGATGCAGCTAATTCAGCAGATAGTACATAATTGATACCCAAAATTTCTTGAAATGCACGATTAGAAAACTCTTTTATTGGCAGTTCATCCGCGGCAAATGATACACTTGGCCCTTCTAACGCAGGCACATCAATAGAATCTTGATTTACTGCCGATACACCGCCCCAGTCACTAATGTCAGTTTCACTGTAAACGCGTTCGGATTTACTCCCGCTTTCTTCAAGATTTTCACTTTCAATTGCAGCGCGCTCACTGCTAATAATTGAAGGGGTAACTTTTAATTCCTTGTTTAACTTTGGGTTGTTGGCTGCACAGCCGGAAACCAACAACACGCTAAAAAATAAGGCGTTATGATTTATTTTTGAAAATACCACTTTAAACGTCTCCAGCTTGTGGGGATACTTCAACCTCTAATAGAACACTTTTATACATTTCAATGCTGATATTATTACCATCAGATATAATAACTGAACCTGCAATAATATCATTAACTGTATAATGGAAAAATGATTCACCAATTGAGACTGGTTTTATCTCATTAATATTGTCACCCGTGACCCTAAGCAGCGCCTGAGATTTTCCACCGGTTACATATATTGCGATAGGTGAAACCTTTACCTCTGTGACTTTCTTTTCATTACTTTGTACTTTTTCGATTTTTTTGTATTCAACATTAAAAAAATCTGCGAAACGTTTTGGTTCAAACTTCTCAAACGTCACTTTTGCTTTCTGGTTTTGGTCAAGTTCGTTGTTTAAATTAACCTCTTCATACGAGCTTTGAAGGCTTATGATGTACGATATAAACAAATAACAGGCAAAAATTAACGCCGTAAAAAAAATGGCTAAGTTTCTCATAATGTTGAATACACCTGCACAAATTCAATGTTTGCCGTTGCAAATCCTTGATTAGCAATTTCTTGGAAAAAAGATACCTGTCTCACCTTTTTTCCTTTTTCTATGTTTTCTAAACTATCTAGCAGCGCAATGATCTGATTAAGCGGCCCTTCTACGTGCAAATTTCCTGTAAAAGCTGAGTAACCATCATTTATTTTTACCGCTCGCTTTGGAGATTTATTATTAACTTCTATTTCGAGTTCCGCAGTTGCATCATCAATTGCTTTTAACCAAATCAAGCTCACATTATCGTCTTTTTTCAAACGGGGAAGGTTGGCAAATGTTTGCAGTTCAGCTTCAAAGCGCTTTTGTTTCTCGTCTAATAGATCAACGGACGTTATTACCTTCTGTTGTTTGCTTATTAATTGATTAAGGCTATCAATTTCTCTTCTTTTATCAGCTACCCAATCCCACCAAGGAAAGACAAAAAATTCCAACACAAGGATCCCTATGATCGCTACTAAGCCTAACTTTGCTTTTGGTGTTAACTGCGCACTCATTTCCAATCTACCTGTATTGAGAATATTTCTTTACCTGAGTTATGTTTGATTAACGCCCTAGTAAACTTTGCTTCTGATACATGTTCCGCTTCACTATACTTTTGTAGCAAAGCAGTGGCATTCGCAGTCCTTCCTCGGAGCTGTGCGCCTGTTGGAATAATAACAACTTGATCGTACATCACCTCTATATCCCCAGTATCAATTAAAGCTAACTTATTCAATACATTCGGGTTTTCTGCAAAAAACACTGTTAATCCTTCAATTTGCGCCCCTCGACCATCCAAGGTCTTTCGTTTTAATAATGCCTCATCAACCACTGGTTCATTCGCTAACTTCAGTGCTTGTAGTGTCGATAATTTGTATTCAGTATAGAGAGAAGTAGACAACAGAGCGGCCCCTGCGAGCGCTGACAGCGCAATCCCCAACGTTTTATTACTCATTTTTTGTGTTGCTTTACTGACCTGAGTTTTTGTTCGTAAACTGAATAGGTCAGTATAAGATAGGGTGTCCGCAGTCTTTAATAATTCAGTTTGAGTGCTTCCTTCAGTACTTAAGAGTGCAAATGGCGACTCATCTTCCACCCGATCATGCTCAGGTATAATATATAAACAGTCATCAGGAATTTGCTCTTTGGCCGCTGACGGCAAGACAAAAAAAGTGAGCTTGAATTTTTTGGCGTCACTAAGCAGACGAAATTGCCAAAATACCTCACCTTTCAGCGGTAATTTAGTCGCTTTCTCTGCGTTGATAAGGTTCTTTAATTCCGGAAGCAGCTTAAGCGCATATGTTCTTTCAATTACCCAAAGCTGCTGCCGAGCAACAACACATGCTGTCCCTAACGCAAACGAGGGCTTTTTTCGTTCTGTAGATTCCAACTCTCCAGCCGCATTGATGGTGTACTTCAACCACAGTAACGCGTTGACTGAGCCTAGCTTTTTCAGATTCTCATGCATATTTAAAAAACTAACTTCTCATTACTAATAAAGTAAGGGCGTATCGAGCCAACCCCTCTGTAAAAAACAAATTGCTTGGCATAATTTGAATTGGTTCTAGACAAAATTTTTATCTTAAAACGACCACTAGGGTATACCCTCTCATTTCCACTTTCTGCGCTGCCTGAGGTGTCGCTATTGTTGGAAAAGCCAAGCACGGAGTATAAATTGCTTGGTGCAAATTGTCGAACAAGGTACGGCGAACCATACATCACAAGATTGCCTGCAACTTTTTCAAAAAGCGACTCATCACCTAAGATATAACGTAATTCTTGCTTGCTTTGAATTGTTTTGTTTGCTGGCAGAAATGGTTGCTCGTAGTCACCCTTTTCAGCTCCCTCTAACCTCACTAAATCATCCTTATCCTGCCAATCGTCAAGCCTGTCCATAATAGTTTGCAAATTTTCAGGCGTTGTTTCACGTAAAATAAGCTGCCGAAATCGCTTTTCATCAAATGGCATTAATGAAACTACACCGAACAGATCCTGTACTACAATGTCGTAATCTCGATATTTAAAGGGTTTACCGTTGATATTGTCGAAAAATGTACTATCAGTAAATTGCTCACCCGAACTACTCGTTGGCCCAAGTACACTCAGTGGTGTTGTAATTAATTCAAATACTAACTCGGACTGGATGGAGTGTACCTCAAGTTCAACATTGCTTCTATTTTTCAAAATCTCAGTATAATTATTGGTTAACTGCCCTTGAGTAGAAAAAAACATCATAATAGCTGCTAGGCAGGCTGAAATCATAAGAACGATTAGCAGTGCCGCACCGTCATTTTTAGCCTTCAAATGCATTTTGAGTATTCCGCTCTAGGTAGTTAAACTCTGGTAGTCGTACTTTAAAAGACTCACTTTCACCGTTGTTTGTATCAAACAATATTTCAATAAAAATCGGAGTTATCCCTCGCTCCCTTCCATCATAATTGCTATACCATGTTGGCTTAGGTTTTGTTGGAGGTGCAAAATATTCAGAAAAGTAGTTATAAAACTCAAACTGGTCTTTCCAACCAAAATAGCGAAAACGTACATTCTCCCCTTCAAAGAGTACAGTAGGGTTTTCGCACCGATCATTCCCTTGTCTATAATCCGGCAGTCCTACGCTGCCGAATGGCAACTCGCAATAGCTTATCCCTTGATCCGTAGAGAACAAACTAACGATGGAAAGAGGGGACTTTGTGAGCAATGAAGCTTCGGTAATAAAAGTAATTTCTTTTTGACTGCCCACAAAAAACGGCATATCGCTAGGCTTATCATAAACGCTAACGAAGTAAGGTTTCACTCCTTTCATTTGCTGCCTCAACACTTTTAAAGAAGCTAAAGCTCGAACCTCTGCCTTGTCGACCTTCTTACCCATTTGTTGTAGCGCAAACCGATAAGAAGAAACGGATATAGCAATGACAATACTAAAAATAGTCATCGCAACAAGTACTTCAACTAACGTGAAAGCTGTTTGCTTTGGTTTAAAATTGCCAAAATACATCTTTAAACTTCGCAACCTCATATTCATCTAGAGCATCATAAACCGTGGCCTCATACAGGACGATTTCACCCACTTCGGAGGACTGCCCATTCTCATCTGAAATCACACGCTGCGCTTTCTTCTTTTCTAAAACTTCAACTCCCCAGTTGAAAACCATACCATCAACAACAAGCTCCCCTTTGTTTTTGCTTAAATATTGATATTGGTATTGTATTTCGTCCAAAGCTAGCTCAACCACTTTGGCGCGAACAAGATTCCTATCCAGACGACTCTCAAAAAGGAAATACGATCGCATAACATAGGTTAAGCTCGTAATAGCGATGAATAGTAAAATGGACGCAATCAGAACTTCAATTAGAGTCATACCTTTATTAGCTTTCACCATTTGACCCTTTTATTAGTTCCAAGCTGCTATGGCTAAATGCGATATAGGAAAGAGGAGATATTTCAAAGTCCTTTTCATTGAGTTTTACATGTTTGAAGTGCACCTGTTTTACAATTCGAACACTCTGACTACTTGGTACTTCAGAGTCAATATCGTCCTCGAGGCTAGATGGCTTGTCATCTTCACCCGAGCTCACCTCTGATGTTTCAAGCTTAGGCAAGGTAATGGTTAACGAAGTCTCTTGGCTTGAAATCAACAGACTCTGGTTGTTGTAAAAGGCGTATAGTCTCGCATACTCAAGCAAAGCCGTTACTTGCCGTTTCTCTGCCAAGTATCTTATTTTATCTAACTGTCCCCATAGATTTGGCAACACAATGGAGCTTGCAAGCCCTACAAGCGCAAGCACAATCAAAAGCTCCACCAAGGTAAAACCTTTTTTATTAGAAAGAGACATCGTTCATAGACACAATACTTAATAACATAACGATAACGACTGAGCCAACAATGCCACCCATTATCAATATTAAAAGCGGCTCCAATAGCGCTGTAAATTTCATTAACCATTGCTCGAAAGACTGTCGACTTCTCCGTGATATTTCTGAAAACGACATTTCTAAATTGCCGCTCTCCTCACCAACAGTGATCAGAGAAAGCGAAATTTCATCGAAAAGCTTCAGCTTAGCTACCGCTCCAGAAATACTTTCACCACTGGAAACCTCGACTTTTGTTTTCTTCAACTTATCGCTCAATTGAGGGTTGATAACTGTCTCACTTGCTAATTCAAGGCTGGACGAAAGGCTAACGCCACTTTCCAACGTAAGCTGCAAGGCAGTAGAAAATCTAATTCGATCTGAAAACGTAATTAGACTTTTAGCTATCGGGAAACCACTTAAGAAGTTTAGTAGCTTAGTTCTCAGTTGATGTTTTTGCAGGGCTAATGCAACTCCGATTGGAATACCAATGAGTGCAACAAATATAACGCCTTGATATTGAATAACCCAGCTCGACATATTTAACAGCAATTGAGTGTACTCAGGAACTTGATCCACCCCTTCAAACATTGCTGACATACTTGGTACTACAAAAGTAAAAATGCCCCAAATAGCTAAAATACAAACAATCAAAATAAAAATTGGATAGGTAGCAGCCTGCATTACCTTGCTTTTAAGTTCATATTGAAAGCGTAAATTCTGGCTCAATCTTTCAAATACTAAGGGTAGTGTTCCAGTACTTTCACCAATCTTTGTCATTTCAACGAATAGCTTAGGAAAAACATTAGGCTTATCTGCTAGCGAATCACTAAGAGAACCGCCATGCTTCAAATCAGATAATACCTGACGCCAAACTCCCCCTATCGCTGAGCTACTGCTTGCTTGAGCAAGTACGGCTATCGCTTTATCAATTCGTAGGCCATTATGTAACAGTGTCGCAAGCTGACTAGTCGCTTCTTCAAGTTCTTTCAAGCTGACTCGGTTACGTTCAAAAAGCGTACTATTTTCTTTTACTGATAACACAAGTTTAAAGTCTTCTTCCAATTTAGCTTGCGCCGAAGCTAAACTGGTGGCATGGACTTCACCCTGTTCCACCATACCTGACTCATTAACAACTTTATATTTGAAGGACTTACTCACCCAGCCACCCTTAACACTTCATCAATTGTCGTGATCCCTTGGATTGCTTTGAGAAAGCCGTCTTCCTTTAACGTTCTTAGATGTTTTTGTTTCATCAGTTCATATAAGTTGTCTAAAAGCTTTTCATCTTTTGCCATTCTCTTTACGTCACTATCGCAGGGTAAATACTCCAAAAAGGCTACTCGCCCTTGATAACCTGTTTGCTCGCAATGGGAGCAAGCCGACGGTTTAAATAAAGAAATGGATTTCTCGCCTAACTTATCTAAGCCATATTTTGATACTAAAAACTCAGACTCTTGCGCAGACAGAGGTTCTTTACAATGCTCGCAAAGCTTTCTCGCTAAACGCTGCGCCATAATAGAAACAAGGCCTGCATTTAAAAGATATTCTTGGATCCCTAAATCTAGCAACCGCGTGTAGGCTGACGGAGCGTCGTTGGTATGCACAGTACTAAATACTAAGTGACCAGTCAGAGCTGATTGTAGCGCAATTTTTGCTGTTTCATTGTCCCGTATTTCACCAACCATGATAACGTCTGGATCTTGACGAACAATACTACGTAGACCCGTCGAGAAGTCATAGCCAATCTCTGCATTGACTTGAACTTGATTAACACCGGGAAGCTGATATTCGATTGGATCCTCTAATGTGACAATTTTAACATCAGGACTATTTATCTGACTTAGGAATGAGTATAGAGAGGTTGTTTTACCAGAACCGGTAGGACCGGTCATAAGTATCACTCCTGACGTCTTCTTGATATCAGCATTGATCTTTTCAATCAAATCTTCAGAATATCCTAGATTTGACAAATTGAAGCGTACAGCACTTTTAATCAAAAACCGCATTACTATACTTTCGCCTTCCCCTAGAGGAAGTGTTGAACAGCGGATATCTAAATCTGTCGCCCCCGCCTTCATTGCAATCTTTCCGTCTTGTGGTCTTCGCTTCTCAGCAATATCCATACCCGACAATATCTTTATCCTAGATACAACTGCAAGCTGTAAGCTATTAGGGATCGGTTCTGCTTCTTTTAAAATACCGTCAATTCTGTAACGTGCTCGATATCGACCATCGACAGGTTCAATATGTAAATCCGATGCACCAAGCCTAACGCCTTTATTGATTAGACTGTTTACCAAGTTGACAGTAGGAGCGCCTAATGCAAGCTCTTTAAGCGCGTTAAGGTTTTCAGCATTTACTGGTGTCACTTCATGCTTAAAGATAAACGTTTTACAATGCTCTTTGAGCAGTTCAATCTCTTTGCTCGATAGCACATAAAAAACCACTTCGGCATTTAGTAATCTTAAATAGTCGATGACATGCGGACAATGTGGATTGCTAAAGCCAACCTCTATACATTTTTGACTTGCATTTAAAGGTATAAAGTCATTATTCAACAAAAACTCAACATTGATTGATTCTAATGCCGCTAGTGCATCATCTGAGTACTCAGGGATCCCCTGCCACACTTTACAACCTAGCAAAGATGCATAAAGGTTTGGAATTTTTTCTTCATCTAGCCATCCAGAGTTAATCAACAATGTATCTAACTTATCATCGGTGTCGATTAAAAATCGTTCAGCCTGTTCTAGTCTTCCAGGCTCTAAGATAACATTATTTTCTACCCAAGACTTAACCTTAGAGTTCCACGTCTGCATCTTCACCTTCACCGCCCAACTTGCCATCACGACCTAAGCTTTTTAGCTGAAAATCTTCTCTGCCTTGCTCATTTGCTTTGCGTTCGTATAAATAGGCATTATTCCATGGATCTTTGGGAATAGCTTTAGAGAAGTAAGGGCCGTCCCACTGAGGTAAATCACTTTGAACGAGATCGTCCAAACTATTTGGATAGTAGCCAAGATCGAGTCTATATGCGTCCAATGCGGTGGATAATACTTGCATCTGCGCTCTGGCACTTGCCTCACGAGCTGAATCTACTTTACTAAACATCCTTGGCGCGATCACTGAGGCCAGCAATCCGAGGATAACCATTACAATTAACAATTCAACTAGGGTGAAGCCTTTAATGGCCTTACTTTTATTAGTCACTTTGCATTCTCCAGAAATAACAACAGGGGCAATTAGCCCCCGCACAATCTACCATAGTGATTTTTTTAGTCCAGCTTTGCTGAGCTTAAAGTGTCGATCACACTGCTTAATTTTGTAATTTCGCCAGCACCAACCACAATTCGATAATCTTCAATTTTACCGTCTACTTGTTTACCAATAACAAAGGTTGGTGTTGATTTTAAACCTAACAATGCAGCTTCTTGTAAAGAAGTATCAATTGCTGCATGTACTTCTTTATCAACTACGCATGCGTCCAGCTTTTCTTTATCTAAACCAAACTTTTCTGCCATTTCTGCAGTTGTATCGTTAGATAGGTCATTGCCTAGTTCGAATAAGTAGTTCTTTACTTCTTCATATTGACCTTGCTTATCTGCACATTTGAGTGCCACAGCAGCAAATGGAGCGTTAGGGTGGATCTGTGCTAATGGGAATTCCCGCGCAACGTAGGCCACTTTACCACTATCTACAAATGTTTCTTTAAATTCAGGCCATACATTCTGTTGATACTTTTTACAGAAAGGACAGTGTAAGTCGGTATACTCCATTACCACAATATTTGCGTCTTTATTACCAATCCATTTTGCATCTTCTGCTACAACTAAAGTGTCAGGCTTAACCAATTCGGCCATACCAATACGCACAGCAATTTGTTGCTGATTTGATTTTAGCTTTTCAATTTCTTGCCTCAGCTCAGCGCTATTATCCGCTGGTTGGCAGCCTGCCAGAGCCATAAAAAATGTTGGTAAAATTAACTTCTTCATTACTTCAACCTTAAAAAAAAACCCCCGCATTCGCGAGGGTTTTTAGTAAACTAAATTAGTTTAAATTATTGTGACCACTCGTTTTGGTCAAGAACTGGCATTACACGGTCAACACCGCCAGTGATACGCTGTACAGATACACCGTGTACAGAATCTCTAGGAGCTGTAACAGTGAATGTTAGCGTGTGACGAGCGTTGCTTGATACAGCGTTAGATGCATTGTCACCTAGAGACTTAGCAGCGTAACCACCGTCAGCACCAGTGTAACCTTTTTGCGTTTCCGCTTGAGCGATTACGTCTGGAACGAAGTAAACAACTGAAGACTGAGCAGGAACCATACCTAGGTCAACTGCTAGTACTCTGCGCTTACCTTCAGTACCGTCAGCAGACTCACCAAATACGTCAACAGTTACTTCAGCTGATTTGTCGTGCTCGTTAGTTACACGTACAAAGTTACCTTCTGCGTTAACAGTGTAAGGAACTTTAAGAACCGCACCATTTACACCAACTTTGTGAGTAACAGGCTTCATATCACAGTGATCAAGATACTTGTCATCAGCAAAGTTAAGCTTGTAGTTAGTAGTAACTTCATAGTTGAAGTTCATGATCTTAGTTGAGTCTTTAGTTTCAACTGTGTAGAACGCTTGGTTGTATTGAGCGCCAAAACGTGGGTCCGTAGCAGCTGCAGGGTTAGCTTCTGCACCGTTAACAAACAAGTCTGTAGCTTCAGTATCATACACTTTCTTAGTTGCATCACCTACAGTGATAACACCTTTTGCAGTGCCTGTTTCTACAGCGATTTCATCAGCTACTGAAGTAACTACACCTGATGCTGCAGTGCGAGTATCGTAGATACCATACTGTACACTTGCGCCAGGAGCACCACTTGAAACAAAGCTAGTTTCTAGGTGATCATCTGTTGAAAGAGTGATTGCACGGTCAAGCAGAGTTGCGCGGTCATAGAAACCTGCTGGGTAGATTGCTTGTGTCTTGTTTACAGTTGAAGTACCTTTTTCGTAAACAAACTCTGTACGAGCTACGATAGCTTGGTTTGCGTAGTCTTCACTTTCAGCGTTAACTTTAACTTCAGTTGACTCACTATCTTGTAGTGCATAGAACTGAGGTGAAATATCAACTAGCTTATGAGCAACAGACGTTGCACCAGTGATTGAACCACCGCCATCAGTAGTTGCGCTAGTTACTTTAAGCGTAACAGATTTAGTTGAAGTTGTTGATGTACATACATCATTTTCAATCTTAATGCTGATAGGCTTTAGAGTAGCTGCAGTTGTAGTATCAGCATTTTCTGATCTAGAAAGTACTAAACGGGTTCCTGCGCGAATTTCGATGTCTTTAGTTAGGAAAGTAAGCGTGTTAGAACCGTCAAAAACGCCATCCGCATCCGCTACCGCTTCGAAACCGTCATCAGCACCAGTAGCATCAGCTTCACCGTCTTTATCTTTAACTAGGTGGATTTTGTTCGCGTTACCGTGGAAAATCGCACCATCTAGTTTAAATACTAATCTAGAACTTGAAGGGATGTTTGTTGTTGGTACGTAAACAATTTGAATGTCTCTTTCAGTAGCAGGAGCAGCTGATAAGTTTACATTGTCAAAGTCTAGCGCTAAATCACCAGTTAGCTCGTAAGCTACCTTTGATTCTTTTGTTGGCTCAAGGTCAGAAGCAGATGCACCGCCACGCTTGCTTTCTACAATACAAGTTGCGCCAGTATAACGTGTTTCAAATGCTTTGATGTGGTCTACAGCTGCAGCATCAGTTGTGTCGTAAATTTCGAAACAAGCTTCTGTACCTGCGTAAGCGTTACCTGCTAATACAGCAGCAACTGCAGCAGGAACTAAAGCGACTTTATTAAAACGCTTCATTTTTATCTCCATGTATCCGGTGGACACTTTATGTTTTCAGTTAATATTTACACACTCTGGACACCAGAGTATAGCAAAACGTTAAATAAGTTAAAGGGCCCGACCGATACTGCACAAACATGTAGCATCAAATCTAGGCTCTACCATTATGATAAGAACTAACATTTAATTCAAGCCCCATCATAAATTAAAATTTCTACAAAGTTAATAATTTCTCACAATAAATTGCAATCAACCACAAACTGTTCATTTTGTGAACTTTAAGCGCTTATAACCTTTAATTAAGCCAGTGTTCACTTGAGCGCACACCACTTTACTCAACCATCAGAGGTTGTCAATACCTGTATGAGTAAAGTCAGTTTTTCCGTAAATAATTGTTAATAGGTTCTTTGACTTAAAGACAATTATTTAGTTGTTACTTTTTACTTGTTAAGTGTTGCAATTGAAGCAGCAGCTAGACCTAATTGATAAATAATCTGTGTTGCAGTACTCCAAAGCGTCAAGCTATCGATATGTTGAGCATCAAGCGGTACAACAATCGTATCACCAGGAGCTAGTTGGTTAGCATGACTACTCACAGCAAACCAAGTCCCTGAGCCTGGGAGCTCTACTGAACCATTAGCTTTGATAATATAGATCCGTTCATCATCCGCTTTTTGTTTTAGACCACCACTCGCTTTAATATAGTCATCAACTGATTTAGACGAATCAAATAAGTGCGTTGCTGCCAAGTTGACCTCACCAATAACACTGACAGAGTCTTGTACCGCAGGAATATATAGCGCATCTCCATCTTCTAGCTGTAATGCTTGTGTCGAGCGTTTGTCTAAATCAATAACAAGACGTCCTAACGCTTCAACTTTAGATAAATCTCTCAAAATCTTGTCCATATCTTCATATGGCATTGAGGTATTCGCAGTCGCGCTCTTCTGGAAAGTATTGGTAATAATATCGCGTCTTAGCTCTTGCGTTAAACGTTGGATTTGTGAAGTTTCTTTACGCTTAATGGACTCACGAGTAAAAATAGCCGCTTCTTTGTGTGCAAATTGGTTAAAGCCACCCACTCTTTCAAGCAGGCTATCAAGCGTCTCACCGCGTTTGATAGTATACGTACCTGGAAATTTAACTTCACCCACAACTTTAACTTGAAGCCTTTCCTGCCAATTAGGTCTAGGGAAGATGTTTACAGTATCTTTGCTGGTTAGCGCCTGTGTTGGATTCGCCAGTTCATTTACACCATTAAATTGGATATGTTCAACCTGTTTACCATCATCGTATACAACACGGGTCAACTCCACTTGCTCAAGATAAGCCGCTTCAAGAAATCCACCGCCAGCCTGTACCGCTTTTTGAAAATTAGCATTTTTTGATAAAGGATACACGCCAGGAAACTTAACTTGGCCATTTACAGCAAATAATTGCGCTGGCTCTGTTGGTGTTGCCTGTCTTTGCAGCTTGGCTAGAATAGGTGCTAATAGCTTTTGACGACTAAAAACCGCATACTCTTCGTCTTCTACTTCTTTTGGCTCTTGGAACAGCGCATCGATACTTGTGATCAGCTCAACTTCTTCCTCAAGTTCGAACAGCTCATCTTCTTTTAAGCCGATATATTTTAAAAATTCATCACGCTCAAACTGCTCCCACAGCTTTACGTTTTCACGCAATTTCAGCTGCTCTTTATTATAAGCAAGGTCTTCCAGCAACTGCTCTTCTTCTTCTTTCAGTTGATAGCGGCTAAATACAACAATACTGTCGTTAGAAACCAGCTCAATATCTCCAGATTTACCGTTAAAAATATCTTGCAAAGAGAATTGAATGATCTCAATATCACCTTCAAAGCTTACTTCACGGATAATCAGTGAGTACCCGAAGTCGGCGATAGATAACAAATCTTCCCTTGGCGCACTAAATACATCCTTTAGCGTCTTACCTTGGTGCCATTCATAATGCCCTGGGCTAGTTACTGCACCAACCACAGTTACAGTGTTTTGAAAACGAGTTGATGCGGCATTTACGGATATTTCATCACCGTTCTGCGGCTTATAACTCGTATTTTCAGTAAAGTTGTAGTTCAGGGTAATGCGCCTTCCATCACCGTTGTAACGTGATACGACTACTTTTGACTTGTTTGCGTTCGCTTTGAAACCACCAGACATGGCCATTACACTCTCAAGCGTGTCTGACTCTTTAAGCTCAAAGATGGCTTGGCGGTTAACTTCACCTTTTACTTTAATCTTCTTAGCTGCAGGCGGGATAAATACAACATCGCCAGGCTTTAGGACTACATCATCAGAGCTATCACCAAACAGCAATAAGTCGTATAAATCAAATGTGGTAACTAGCTTACCCGCTCGCTTTACTTGAATTTTTCTAAGCGAACCACTATCACTTACACCGCCAGAAACAAATAGCGCATGGGTCACTGTCGCAAGCGGTGAAACCGTATAACTACCAGGCTTGTATGCTTCACCCACTACCATAATGCGCATAGGGTTTAGCTCACCCATAGAGACAAAAGCTTGAACTCCGATCATTTCTTCTGATATTTTTTTTGTGATCAGTGCTTTTAGCTCTTTAAATGACAAACCAATAACGTGAACCGGGCTCAGGTTTGGAATTGCAAGACGCCCTTCTCTGTCAATTTGAACTTCATGTTCTTCGTTGGTTTTACCATACAAATTGATCTTCACCAGATCGCCAATACCCAACAAATAAGTATCAGGAATTGCAGCCAACTCAGAAGGCATAAATGTTAAAGGCTCACCTGCAAAAAGCTCATAACCAAAAGGCTTTAGCTCTTCCTGCTTCGGCTTAAACTTATCTTCCTCTTCTTCCTCTTCCAGCAATCCATTTTTGTTTCGAGGTTGAATCGAAGTATCTTTTTCTTCTTTCTCTTTATTGCCTAATGTTTTGCTATCTAAAGTACTTAGATCGATGCCATAGCGCTTCGCAAGGGCTTCCTGCTGAGCTTTAGGGAGCTTTTTGAACTGTTCTATTTGCTGTTTGCTTGGTGTCATCGCAACTGATTGGTGCGATATAAGAATAAAAACTGAGAGCAATATTATTCTGAAGAACTTCACTGAAATCTCTTCCATTATAGACTTTTGTTAAACTTTGAGCATTCTACCGAAGTTTGGAAGAATTAAAAGGGCACATGAGTGCCCTTTGGGAAGATACTTGTTAGAAACTGTAAACCAAAGTAAGTGAAGTTTCTGTATCAGTATTTTCTTTGCCATCCGCAACGTCAGAGTTGTGGATAATGTTATATGCCACTTTCATTTGAAGCGAACCATTTATTTTGGTTAACAGCGCCGTTTCAGAGGTTGTCTTAGTATTTGTATCACCGTATTCAATCGCGATAAGCTGTGTAAAACGCGCATTTTCTGAAATTTGCCACTGGTAATCTAGTTTACCGACACCAATGAACTCGCTTTCAGAAGTACCAGCTAACAATTCACCATCATCGTCAAGTTCAGTGCTATCGTCTTGGTGCTCGAAGCGCTTTACACCAGGACCGATTTCAGCGTTAAGATACATATCGTCATTTTCGAATAAACGTTGACCGTAACCCACTGAAATAACTGCTTCGCTACGGTAAGCACCAAAATAATCTGAAACATACGAACCAAACACAAATAGGTGGCTATTATCTTCGTTTAACTTATAGTTGCCTTGAACTGACGCGGAGTATTTTTCATTGGTACGAGATGTAATGTCTACACCTGCATCGTTTTCACGCGTGTCTTCTTTATAGAAGCCATCTAACTTGTACTCGTTGTTCCAGTTAGTTAGATTGTGTTTAGCTTTGATCCCGCCTTTAAGCGTTGTTGTCTCAGTGTTACCACTGGTGATTATCGCACCAACTTCACTGGTTACATCCCAAACTTTCTGTGGTTTCTTAGCTTTACCTTCTGCTGCTGCATTAGCGCTGGCAGCCATAAGAATACAACAGGTTAAAACCTTCAATTTCATTTCTAACTAACCTTTTTACTGATCTTTGTGTAGGTGAACATCCATTTGCGGGAATGGAATGGTAATATTAGCTTCGTCTAGCGCAATCTTAATATTTTCCACAAGCGTGAAATACGTTGGCCAGTACTCTTCTGTTTTAACCCAAGGACGAACAACAAAGTTAACACTTGAGTCGGCAAGCTCCAGCACTGCTACCGTATAAGCTGGCTCTTTCAAAATACGTGATTCATTGTCTAGTACAGACTTTAATACCGCTTTTGCTTCTCGTAGATCGGCGTCATAGCCAACACCAATTACAAGGTCAATACGACGTGTTTTTTCGCGTGAGTAGTTAACGATCGCACCGGACATAATGGCAGAGTTTGGCATTACAATTACTTTGTTATCAGGAGTACGAAGCTCTGTAGAGAAGATTTCTATCTTTTGTACACTACCGGCTTTGCCGCCAGCTTCAATATAGTCTCCTGACTTGAACGGACGCAGCATAATAATAAGTACGCCAGATGCAAAATTAGAAAGTGAGCCTTGCAGGGCAAGACCAACAGCCAAGCCTGCGGCACCTAAAATAGCAATGAATGAGGTGGTTTCGATACCTACCTGAGATAATGCCATAAGCAGCGTCGCGGCAAAAACAATCGCATAAGCAATATTGGCAACGAATGAGCCTACCGCTTTATCTACTTTGCGTTTACCAAATGCTTTTTCAGTGAGATCAGCACTGAGCTTAGCTAGTTTTAAGCCAACGAAGAAAATTATTAGTGCTATAACGCCTTGAAGCACATAGTGTAAGATTAAATCTGAGTTCTCATTAACCCATTTCCAAACAGCTTCCATACTCATCCCCCTTTTTATATTAAGCAGTTATTTATCATTAGATCGGCTGGATCATACATAGGATATATGAATATTTGCTGTATGCGGAAATAATCTCCGAAAAAAAACTTTTATTAAGTTTTTTCGATATTTCCCTTTGCATTTGGAAAAAACTTATGTATTATGCGCGCCACACCAGACAAGGTGTTCAAGTCTTTTGTGGCGGCTGTAGCTCAGTTGGTAGAGCCCTGGATTGTGATTCCGGTTGTCGTGGGTTCAAGTCCCATCAGTCGCCCCACTCTTTTTATAAATTCATTCCCATTTTATATTTTTACGCACACATCACTCCTACACAATAAACACCAAACATCTGCGTAGCAGCGATTTTATATCGCAACTTAAAAATAAAACCCTCGCTACATAAAGTAGCTCCTACACGACCAACACCAAACAACAAGCACTAAACATCTGCGTAGCAGCGATTTTATATCGCGACTTAAGAATAAAACCCTCGCTACATAAAGTAGCTCCTACACGACCAACACCAAACAACAAGCACTAAACATCTGCGTAGCAGCAATTTTATATCGCGACTTAAGAATAAAACCCTCGCTACATAAAGTAGCTCCTACACGACCAACACCAAACAACAAGCACTAAACATCTGCGTAGCAGCGATTTTATATCGCGACTTAAGAATAAAACCCTCGCTACATAAAGTAGCTCCTACACGACCAACACCAAACAACAAGCACTAAACATCTGCGTAGCAGCGATTTTATATCGCGACTTAAGAATAAAACCCTCGCTACATAAAGTAGCTCCTACACGACCAACACCAAACAATAAGCACCAGACACCAGCGTAGCAGCGATTTTATATCGCGACTTAAGAATAAAACCCTCGCTACATAAAGTAGCTCCTACACGGCAAACACCAAACAATAAGCACCAGACACCAGCGTAGCAGCGATTTTATATCGCGACTTAAGAATAAAACCCTCACTATATAAAGTAGTTCCTACACGGCAAACACCAAACAATAAGCACCAGACATCAGCGTAGCAGCGATTTTATATCGCGACTTAAGAATAAAACCCTCGCTATATAAAGTAGCTCCTACACGGCAAACACCAAACAATAAGCACCAGACATCAGCGTAGCAGCGATTTTATATCGCGAAAAAGATCTCAGCATTAAACCGGTTTTGCAGGTAAGGGAGTGATTTAGGCATAAAAAAATGCCACCTTATTCAGGTGGCATCACACACGGGATTATTTCTACATACATAGAAATGCTTTACATTTTCTTGCTACGCTTTCTTTTTGATCTTATGACCTTTCACAGCGTAGAAGATTATAAATAGATAACAAGGTAACATTACAAGGTGTGCAATTTGCTGTGATTCCACTGTGCCAGATGTGCCCTTAGCTAAACCTAAGAATACTGGACCGAATGCACCACCGGCAATACCCATAACCAATAAACCAGAGCCTACACTGGTTAGCTTGCCAAGTCCAGATAATGCGAGCGGCCAAATAGCAGGCCACATAATGGCATTTGCTAAACCTAAAATAGCGACCATCAATAGAATATCAGGCAACGCTGATAATCCAAATAGATTTGAAATGACAAATGAGTCTGGGCTGCCAAATGAAATTGCGAGCGTGAGAAGCACACCAAGCACGGCAGATGCTGTTAACGCCCTCTCCTGCGATATTACTCTCGGGATCAATATAATACCCAAAATATAGCCCGTAACCATACAAGCCATAGTATAAGAGGTCATCACACTATATTTTTCAACACCCAGCGCTAACGCAAATGAACCAATCGTATCACCAGCAATCACTTCAACTGCAACATACAAAAACAGTGCGATCACACCAAGCTTTAGATTAGGATGAGATAGCGCTTCTCTCACTGAGCCATGTTCTTCTTCATCATCTTTTTCTATTTCAGGTAGTGGTGCAAACTTAATACCCAAGGCAAAAATACCAATAAATGCAGCCAAGCCTAAATATGGCCCGATAAGACCGTTTGCCATTGCATCGATATCAGCTTGAGTCAGCTCTTTACCTGCCATATCAGTAAAGTTACTCAGCACCAACGCGGTAAATACAAGCGGCGCAACAATACCAGCACCTTTATTCAGTATACCCATAATACTTACGCGCACAGCTGCTGACTCTTCAGGTCCAATACGCACCACATAAGGATTTACAGCAGTTTGTAATAATGTTTGCCCAATACCCATAGTAAATTGAGCAAACAAGAACAATGCAAACATTTGTGTTTTAGCCGCTGGAATATATAGCAACGCTGCACACATCATCATCGCAATTGCGATGGCCATACCATTTTTATAACCCACCTTACGGATAACTAGAGCGGAAGGAACCGCTGTAAATGTCACCGCAATATAAAAAGAGAAAAGAATAAATGAAGATTGGAGAGGAGTTAGTTTTAGTACTTGCTCCAAATATGGCATTAGTGACCCATTAAGCCAAGTCACAAAGCCAAGAATAAAAAACATGGCTGCGACAATTGCCATAGGGATCGCGTTACTTCGTTTTGTTGTATTCGACACGGTAGCTTCCATAAACATTACTCATCGTTTATTGTTTGTATGGCTTTTTGCCTTGTTATTTTTTGCTTTGCTCACTGCTTTTTTACAAAAATGACAGCGCTGACATTTAACTTTACGTTAAAATCTATTTCATTACCAGTTAGAATTTGAGCAAAATTATCACCAAAAAAGGGCCATTGCCCTTTTTTGCGATAAACTGAATACGAGGGTTTATTTCAACCCTGTGACACGGCTCGTATTTTTTTCTCCGGCTCGCGTTCTCAACAATACCTTACTTTCATCTGAGACACTCATCTGATCAGTATAAGGCTGCCAAGATTCGCCATTGTCTAAGCTCACTTCAATTGTAAGATAAGGGAACGCACTATTCGCTTCAAGTTTACCCAGCACCACCTTGGCACCAGGAACTGGAAGGTTTGGCTTAATGCCATCGTTTTGTAACTTTGCAATCTCTTTTAAAGACAAGGCTGCGGCAAAGGTTGAGAAGTCCTTGTTTAACTCTTTTTGGTTAATACGACGCCCTTCCCAATCCGCTTTATGCCAAGCACGCTCCGCAAGCGAAAGCAAACGAGGGAAAATCAATCGTAACACTTGGTCTTCCGAGCGAATGGTCTCACTCCATATTTGCCCTTGCATACCAAGGATATTTTGCGGTTTTTTAAGCGCGGGCAACTCTCGACCAACTAAGGCTTCTAGGTTCACGATAGGCTCACGGTTTCGCGTGAAGTCCGCATTCGCATAAATATTATCTGGCATATACGAAAATGCTTTTTTCGTATCTGTGTAACGAGTTGCCCAATAATAGCCGCGCTCTTCAGGGTGCGCTTCATAAGGGTGATCAAAGTACAAATGTGTACCGTGAGACAAAATAACTTGGTAATTGTTGTTTGCAAAACGGTGGGCTCTGTCTGCAACGCCCCACTCCCAAATGTTATCCCAAGTATTTACCAAAAACTGTGGATTTGGGAATTCATCACGTTTAAAGGTCGTCGTGGTGTTATACATTAAACCATCTTCCCAAGCGGCAGGGGTGATCCCACGCTTAGCAAGCAATTTTGCAACTTTTTGAGTAAAGTATGGTTTTAAATCATTAGGTCCAGCCACTCCGTTGTCGGCGACCGCAAATAGCTCATTACATGCTGGTGATTCAGTCCATGAGCCCTTTCCAACCTCATCGCCACCAAAATGGACTGTCGTTAACATAGTGCCAGCATCGCGATACATTTCCTGCAGTTCATATACCACCTTCTCCATAAAGGCATAGCTTGAGTCCAAGCAAACATTAATAGAGTTATCAGTATAGAGTTGCACGGTTAGATACTTTGAAGTGTCATCAATATCGTTCAGAAGATAGGCTTTGGCCTCTTGTGCTTTACCTGCTTCCATCAATTTGTGATAACGCGCTTCCATCGACTTAATCGCAGCACGAGCATGTCCTGGGCTTTCGATTTCTGGAATGATCTCAATATGACGCGCGGTGGCAAATTTAAGTAACTCTACAAAGTCCTCGCGAGACAGGTAACCATTTCCACTTCCCGTTTTGAAAGGACCTGTGCCCAACTGAGTCAGTAGGCACTCACGCTCTTGTAAATCAAAACAACGGAATGCGCCGACTTCCGTTAACTCAGGGAGCCCAGGGATCTCTAGTCGCCAGCCTTCATCATCTGAGAAGTGCCAATGGAACTTATTTAACTTATAACGCGCCATCTGCTCAATTAATTTAAATAACGCATCTTTACCATGATAGTTACGGGCATTGTCGTAATGCATACCACGCCAGCTAAAACGCGGAGAGTCTTTGATCTCTACGTGAGACAAGGTAATTTCATTTTTACTATCGGCAGGAAATAGCGCAAGCAAACTTTGAATACCGTAAAACACACCAGCATTATCAATACCCGTGATTTCAATCACATCATCATCAATATCTAATGTATATGATCCGGCTTGGTTGTAGTCATAATCGCGCCCTAGACTTTTCGCAACTTTAAGACGGATCGTCGGGATATTTCCTTCTGGCACGTGATTAGCTTCAGCTTTTAAATCCAGTCCATACTCTGACAAGTCTTCTTGAAAAACGGCGACTTCTGACTTCAAGCGTCCGGCAAAGCGGATCTGCCAGTTTTTGTTAAGGGTGATTTCGCCACGATTAAAGTCGATGTGCTCAGGCTTTGGAATGATACGTCTTAGCGCATCTTCTTTTGAGACCGAAATATTGCTTTGATTACGTTCAAAACGCAGCGCTGCATTCGCTATCTGCGTGTAATCGGTAGGTGTATTGTATCTTTTCAGTTGGTTCTCACGCTCAAATGGCGCAACGAACTGTGTCATGTCTTCTGTATCAGTATTTGCAAAAATGACCGGCTTATTTTTACCTGACACAATAAAGGCACGCGGCATAAAATCGCTGTATGCAGCAACCCAAGCCGAACCATCAAAAGCTAACTTGAGCTTTTCACCGGCTTTTAAGCCAGCAAACGAATCGGTAGGAGTTATACGATGAAGGTCGCCATTAATATGTTCAAAGCGCAAACCTTCAGCGGTTTCCGTTGAAATATGACGAACTGAGTGCAAATAGATTTGCCAATCACTTTGTCCTTTTGGTAGATCAACTTTTGAATTGTTAGTCAGTGTAATAGCACCGCTAAAGCCCCCAGCACCATTACTGAAGTTATTTTCTACCGCAAATTCAAAATGCGTGTCACTTGCAAATTGCGCTAACTGCTGCTGCGTAAATGATGCGTGTGTATAGAACGAGCACCCAGCAATTATCGCCCCAAGCAAAGTCGTTTTTATTCTCATCTTTTGCTCCCAGTCTTCATGTTCAATTCTAAATGAACATCATTTAATCACTTATTGTTCCTAAACATCATATAAAAGTTAAAATGACAGCGCTATCATTATTTTTTCATATCCTTGTGTTAGACAAAATGAAGCTACTCTGATTTGGCTGTAAATACCATCAAATAGCGATGAACTAAACCTTGGAAATAGCGAGTGTTTGCAGAAAGTGCTGAATTGAGTGTGGTATTTTGTGAGAAGTTCAGAGGATTGTAATTGGATGTCGTAAAAGCGGCGGATTTACTGCAGGAACACAATAAAACCGCCACGAATTCAAAATGTGAAATTACCAGATTTTCACTCTGTCTTCTGGTTTAAGATACATCTTATCGCCTTCTTTCACATCAAATGCCTTATAAAACTCTGGCATATTCGGCAGCACACCAATCACTCGATAATGACTTGGTGAATGCGGATCTGTCATTAGACGATTACGCAGCTCTTCATCGCGATACTTACGACGCCAAATTTGTGACCAGCCCATAAAGAAGCGCTGCTCCCCAGTGTAACCGTCAATAACAGGCGCTTT
The DNA here is from genome assembly GCF_002850255.1 of Pseudoalteromonas sp. NC201. NCBI lineage: Bacteria > Pseudomonadati > Pseudomonadota > Gammaproteobacteria > Alteromonadales > Pseudoalteromonadaceae > Pseudoalteromonas > Pseudoalteromonas sp. NC201. The sequence continues at coordinate 611,729 of NZ_CP022522.1, read as the reverse complement.
TTGATCACCTAGTGAAATTTGGTACGCTTTATAAGCGACAGTTAACCCGCCTAAATCACCAATATTTTCACCCAGTGTCAGTTCACCGTTTACACCCGCATCTTCAAACGGTTTAAAACCATTAAACTGCTCAACCAGCTTTTGGCTACGTGCTTCGAATTGTGAAAGGTCAGACTCACTCCACCAATTACGTAGGTTACCATCACCGTCGTACTTCGCACCTTGGTCGTCAAAGCCGTGACCTAACTCGTGACCGATAACCGCACCGATTGCACCGTAATTTACTGCATCATCCGCTTCTAGGTTAAAGAATGGCGGCTGTAAAATCGCAGCAGGGAATACAATCTCGTTATTCACTGGGTTATAGTACGCGTTCACCGTTTGTGGTGTCATCAACCACTCGCTACGGTCCACAGGCTTGCCTAATTTATCGATCATCTCCTGATTCGCAAATTGACTATAACGTACGTAGTTACCGACTAGATCATCAGGATTGATCTCAAGTGCGGAATAATCTTTCCATTTGTCAGGATAACCAATCTTTGGCGTAAACTTATTGAGCTTATCTTTTGCAGCTATCTTAGTTTCAGCACTCATCCACTCAAGGCCATCAATCGCTTGATCAAACCCTTTAATAAGGTTTGCGACTAATTCTTCCATTCTAGCCTTAGCTTCTGGTGGGAAATACGACTTAACGTATATCTTGCCTAGCATTTCACCAAGTACTGAATTACTTGCATCCACCGCCTTTTTCCATGTTGGCGCTTGTTCTTCTACACCCGTCAATGTTTTACCAAAGAAACCAAACTTAAGGTCAACTACATCTTTACTTAGTAACTCGGCGTAGTCATTGGTAAAGTGGAATGTTAAGTAGTCTTGCCATGCTTCTAGCTTTGAATCTGCAATGATTTTAGACAGCGCTTCAAAAAAACTTGGTTGGCTTACAATAAGAGAATCCGTTTTAATACCAAGTGCGCTTAAAAATGCTGATGTATCAAAGTCAGGCATTAATTGATTAAACGCATCATTGCTTAGCTTGTTATAGGTTTTAGTCGCGTCGCGGCTTTCAACACGTGTCCATTGCGCCTCGGCAATTTGCTTTTCTAACTCAATAATATTTAGTGCAGCTTGGCCTGGATTTTTATGACCAGCCTTAGCTAACAATTGTTCGATATAGCGCTGATACTGCTCGCGAATTTTACTAAACTTTTCGTCATCTTTCAGGTAGTAGTCGCGATCAGGTAAACCAAGCCCTGACTGGAACATGTAGAGTGCATTTTCACTTGAGTTTTTAGCGTCATTATTAACATACCAACCGAATGGAGTGCTAGCACCGGTTAAACGCATTTTAGCAAAGATAGCTGGTAGCTCCGATTTACTCTTCAAGTCTAGAATTTCTTTCAGATAAGGCTTAACAGGGTTTAAGCCCAACTCGTTTCTCGCGCCCTCGTCCATATAACTTTGATAAAACGCACCCAACTTTTGCTCATCGCTACCTACTTTAGCTGAGCCGTTGCTAGCAGCATTCTCAAGCACTTTACGCAGCGCTTTTTGTGACTCATCATAAAGCTGAGAGAAAGAACCATAATTTGATTTGTCTGCTGGGATTTTGGTTTTCTCTAACCAATGACCATTAACGTGAAAGTAAAAATCATCTTGTGCACGCACTGATTTATCAATATTTTCCAATTCGATACCAGAATTCAAAACCGCCTTTTGTGCTTCGGCTTGTTCCGCTGGTTTTTGTTGTTGTGTTTGCGGTTGTTCGCTACAACCAATCAATCCCAATGCAAGTGCAACACTTGCAGCGGTCAATGATAGTTTTTTCATTTTTATTCCCCTGATAGAGTTTCGCTTGTAAACGTCGTATCCCATTCATCTAGATAAAATAATGCTCAAATTACATACAAATGAATTGAATATAGACATAACCTGATGGCTTGAAAAGAATTCCTTCTAACTGTGTGTCCTCTCAAACTTCAGAGCAACGAAAGTCGTTAGCTGATGTTTATTTACACGTAAGCGGTCATTCACTAGTCTACCGATGCACATAGTGAATGACTATGACTCTGAGTGCTTAATTTAGTAACAAAGTTTGTCACTAATTTTTGCGCGTTTGTAATAATTCAACAATCGCCTTATTGGCCTCAGGAAACGTGAGCTCATGCAACTGTTCAACTGCAACCCACTGAGAAGGCTGCCCTTCTGCGCCATGAGCTTCACCAGAAAAGTCCTCAACATGATGAATGTATAAGCATACGGCTTTATCAGCATAGTCATGCTCAATACGCATTAGCTCAGATGAGTTATAGATCTCAATGCCTACCTCTTCTTGCAGCTCACGTTTCAATGCCGAAAAGACATCTTCACCGGCTTCCATTTTCCCGCCTGGGAATTCCCAAAGCCCACCTTGATGTTGATCTTCACCTCTCAAGCATACAAAGATTTTCTGATTTTTTTCAATCACACCAACGGCGACTTCAACACGTTTTTTTTGCATCATTTACTCCATAAAAAAAGCGACTTAGCGTCGCTTTTTATACAAATTTAGATTTAGGGCCTGTTATTTTAGTTTTCCGCAACACTGCTTAAACTTCTTGCCTGATTGGCAAGGACAAGGATCATTACGACCTACTTTTGGCTCATTTCTATGAGCAACAGACACGCCTTCTGGTGCATCACCACCTACGCGCTCAACCTCTTCGTGTTGATATTCACGTGGTGCTTGCTCACTCTTACGATGTTGCTCTTCAACTTTCTCAACATCTTCCTCAGCACGAACCTGAACTTTACTTAGTACGCTAACAACGTCAATCTTTAAGTTTTCAAGCATTTGTGAGAATAACTCAAACGACTCACGCTTATATTCTTGCTTCGGATTCTTCTGTGCATAACCACGTAGATGAATACCTTGACGAAGATGATCCATTGCCGCTAAGTGATCTTTCCAATGCTGATCTAGGCTTTGTAGCATAACTGCCTTTTCAAAGTGGCGTAATACATCTGGGCCTACCATCTCTTCTTTTTGTTTGTACGCCTTATCAACGTCTTCTACGATACGATCGCGTAGCACTTCTTCATATAGTTTACTGTCTTCTTCAAGCCATTTTGCAATCGGAAGTTCAACATGGAAGTCATTTTTCAAGCGCTCTTCAAGTGCTGGGATGTCCCACATTTCCGCCAGACTTTGCGGTGGAATATACTGATCAATAGTCGCATTCAATACATCTTCACGAATAGCGGTGATAGTCTCTGAGATATCGCCTTCTTCAAGTAGTTCGTTACGCTGTTCGTAAACCACTTTACGCTGGTCGTTAGCAACATCGTCGTACTCAAGTAATTGTTTACGAATATCAAAGTTACGCGCTTCTACTTTACGCTGTGCATTTTCAATGGCACGGTTAACCCATGGGTGCTCAATAGCTTCACCACGTTGCATACCTAGTTTGCGCATCATGTTCGTCATACGCTCACCTGCGAAGATACGCATCAATGCGTCATCCATCGATAGGTAGAAGCGGCTTGAACCAGCATCACCTTGACGACCTGCACGACCACGCAACTGGTTGTCGATACGGCGAGATTCGTGACGCTCAGTACCAATAATATGTAAACCACCTGAAGCCAGTACTGCATCATGGCGCGCTTTCCAAGCGGCTTTAATTTCTGCTATTTGCTCTTCCGACGGATTTTCTAATTTTTCAACATCCGACTGCCAGCTGCCACCCAGTACGATATCCGTACCACGACCAGCCATATTCGTCGCAATCGTTACCTTGCCCGGTAGACCCGCGTCCGCGATAATATCCGCTTCTTGCGCGTGGAATTTCGCATTCAGTACATTATGTTCAATTTTTTCTTTGCGAAGGAAGTGAGAAAGATACTCAGAACTTTCGATAGACACCGTACCCACCAACACTGGCTGACCACGTTCTTGGCAAGAACGAATGTCTTCAAGAATTGCTTCAAATTTCTCTTCTTGCGTCAAATATACAAGATCCGCACGGTCATCACGAACCATAGGTTTGTTGGTTGGGATAACTACGGTATCTAGGCCATAGATTGACTGGAATTCGAACGCTTCAGTGTCCGCTGTACCTGTCATACCTGCAAGCTTGTTATATAAACGGAAGTAATTCTGGAATGTGATTGAAGCCAAGGTTTGGTTTTCGTTCTGAATACGAACCCCTTCTTTCGCTTCAACGGCTTGGTGAAGACCCTCAGACCAACGACGACCTTCCATCGTACGGCCAGTGTGCTCGTCAACGATGATAACTTCGTTATCTTTTACAACATAATCAACGTCTTTTTGATATAACTTGTGAGCACGAAGTGCCGCGTAAACATGGCTTAGTAATGAAATATTACCTGCTGAGTAAAGCGAGTCACCTTCTTCAATCAAACCACGCTCAGTCAGTAACTCTTCAACTTTGATTTGACCACGCTCGGTAAGGTGAACTTGTTTACCTTTTTCATCAATGGTGAAATCGCCATCGCCTTCCACGCCTTCTTCGTCTTCTTTTTCTTGCTGTACAAGATCAGGCACAATTTTATTGATTTCGGCATAAAGCTCAGAGCTATCTTCAGCAGGACCAGAAATGATCAGTGGTGTACGCGCTTCGTCGATTAGGATTGAATCCACTTCATCCACAACCGCATAGTTAAGTGGACGTTGTACACGCTCTTCAACACTAAACGCCATGTTATCGCGCAAGTAATCAAAGCCGAACTCGTTATTGGTGCCGTAAGTGATATCCGCTGCATAGGCTTGCTTTTTCTGCTGTGGCATCATGCCTGGTACGTTACAACCTACAGTAAGGCCTAGGAATTCAAAGAGTGGACGGTTTGTCTCGGCATCACGCTTAGCTAAGTAGTCGTTGACGGTAATAACGTGAACACCCTTACCTGAAACCGCATTTAAATACGCAGGTAATGTTGCTGTTAGTGTTTTACCTTCACCCGTTCTCATTTCTGAAATACGACCTTGGTGCAGCACCATACCACCAATCATCTGCACATCGAAATGACGCATTCCAAATACGCGCTTAGATGCTTCACGCACCGTAGCGAACGCCTCTGGTAATAAATCATCTAGACTTGAACCTTGCTCAATACGCTGTTTAAATTCAGCCGTTTTTGCTTTTAGTTCATCATCGCTTAATTTGCCATATTGCTCTTCTAACGCATTGATTAAAGCGACTGTTTTTCTTAGGTTTTTGATGGTGCGATCATTACGACTACCAAAAATTTTGGTAAAAATATTTGCTAACATGTTTAAACCGTTTCACTCTGTGTATTGGCTGACCCATTTCTCTAAGCCAATGTGGTTAAGGCTGGGTCGCGCTTGTCCTGTTGGCGACAAAAGCGTTCCTAAATTCCGGTTTTCATTTTGCCAATTTAGGAGTGAGCATTTTGTATCTTGCCGAGTTAAAATTATGCCCTATCATACCAGACTCTTTGTTTCTGCAAACCTTATTGGGTAAATAATACCAAGTTCAATTGCAAGAAATCTTTACTGTTGGGCGTAAGCGTACCGTTGCAAGTGATAAAGTTTAGTTAGCATCTAACTCGACTCAGTTATTCGAGTACAGAGCTAAGCGCTTTCGACAACAAATGTTGGTACTTTTGGATTTCTCAAAAATTTGTCTCTGATATACTTAGAAGACTGAGAAACCACCAGTACGGAGTAAATTGACTCCGTATTATCCCGATATGGCGGTTATTTTTTATTTTTCAACCTATGGGAAGTAAGTCATTGGCTAAAAATCGCTACAATCCAAAGCCGCTTGATGAAGTGATGGGTGGGTGGTCAGATAAACTCAATCAATATGGCCAAAAAAGCGCCCAAGCGGCACAGTTACAGAGCTGCTTGGAAGAGACTCTAGGCCCTATCCTGAGTAAGAAATGCCGTGTCGCTCACTACAAAGAAGGGACACTAACAATAGAAGCTGCTTCAGCAACGCTTGCTACTCGGTTAAACTTTTTGAAAATGGATATTCTCAGTGCATTTAGAAAAGTTGGATTACATGACTGTGCATTGGTTAAAATTACCACCAATCCAGAAGCTCAGCAGCGTCTCACCAACAAGGTGGAATCCCAATCTTCGACCTATCAAGCCAATCGCAGTATGAGCCAAGCCACTGGCGAGCATTTGCTAGCGCTGGCGCAGTCCGCTCCACCATCGCTTAAGGCGAAACTAGAAAGACTCGCTAAACACGCAAACACAACGCAAAAAAAATGACGCCTTTGCGTCATTTTTTATCAAACTGTATTAGCCTAAGAGGCTTATGCCGTTGCGGTATTGATACCCGCTTCCATTCCTGGCGCTGGCATACTGACTGGCTCTTCGAACGTTGCCCACTCCCACGCTGACTCAGTTGCCATGATTTCACGAAGCAACATATTGTTTAGGCCGTGGCCTGATTTATAGCATGAGATCTTACCTAAAATGTTGTGACCTGCCATAAACATATCACCCACACAGTCTAAGATCTTGTGTTTAACAAACTCATCCGCATAGCGCAGGCCATCAGGATTTAATACTTTAAACTGGTCTAAAACAACCGCATTATCCATGCTGCCACCTAAGGCTAGGTTGTTTGCATGCATGTATTCGATATCACGCATAAAACCAAAAGTACGAGCACGACTGATCTCTTCCGTAAAGCTTTGAGCGGTAATGTCTAATCCAATACGTTGGCGGCTAGCATTGATCGCAGGGTGATTGAAGTCGATTTCAAAGTCGATGTGGAAACCATCGTAAGGCTCAATTTCAGCCCACTTGTCGCCATCTTCAACACGCACTTTTTCTTTGATGCGAATAAAGCGCTTGGCAGCGTTTTGCTCTTCAATACCGCCTTTTTGAATTAAGTAGATGAATGGCAATGCACTGCCATCCATAATAGGCACTTCGGCGCTGTCTAACTCTACGATGAGGTTATCAATCCCAAGCGCAGCTACCGCGGCAATCAAATGCTCGGTAGTAGACAAGCGAACGCCGTCTTTATTTGTTAAACACGTACACAGTTGCGTGTCGCCCACAGCTTCCGGTGTTGTTTCAAAATCAACAACAGGGTCTAGATCAACGCGGCGAAATACAACACCTGTATTCACACCAGCTGGTCGGAGAGTGATCGTGACCTTTTCACCTTTGTGTAAACCTACACCTGTGGCTTTAACGACTTGTGCAATCGTACGTTGTTTAATCATATATTCGCCCACTTAAATTCTAGATAGGCGGCGGAGTATAACATAGTTCCACCAAACTGCCAATCTTTGTTTATTTTTTATACAAACTTTAGTCTGACTGCTTACGTAAAAAAGCCGGAATATCGAAGTAGTCACCTTTTTCTTTACTGTCGTTGCCTTTTGCGCTTGCTGAACTAGAAGCTTGTTGTGGCTTCTGTTCTTGCACTTGTGGTGCTGGCGCTTCAGTTGGTTGCTCCGGTTCTGCCGCTGACGTTTGTGGCTGTGTAAAGCTTGGCACATACATGCTCGTTTGTGAGCTAGTTTGTGTGCCACCTACCGCATCTGAGCCTGAGGCTTGTCTAAAGCTATTGTCTACAATACCAAATTGCGGACGACGGTCACCACCTAAGCCTGTAGCAACCACGGTCACTCTAAGCTCTTCGCTCATTTCAGGGTCAATAACAGCACCCACTACCACTGTCGCGTTCTCAGACGCTAACGCTTTAACATGGTTACCAACGACCTCAAATTCTTCGATAGTAATGTCCATGCCAGCAGTGATATTCACCAAAATGCCTTTCGCGCCAGTTAGATCAACATCTTCTAAAAGCGGGCTAGAAATCGCGGCTTCCGCTGCTTCTTGTGCACGATCAGGACCTGTTGCCGAAGCCGTCCCCATCATTGCAGTACCCATTGCTGACATTACAGTTCTCACATCCGCAAAGTCAACGTTGATTAGACCTGAACGTGTGATCAACTCTGCAATACCTTGTACCGCGCCATAAAGCACGTCATTTGCTTTTGCGAAGGCATCTAGCAGTGTAGTCCCTTTACCAAGAACTTTAAGCAATTTGTTGTTTGGAATTGTAATAAGTGAATCTACAATTTCTGACAACTCAGCAATACCTTGCTCAGCCGCAGCCATGCGCTTTTTACCCTCGAGATCGAAAGGACGCGTTACTACAGCCACAGTCAAAATACCTAGTTCTTTTGCTGCGCGTGCAACAACAGGTGCGGCACCGGTACCTGTACCGCCGCCCATACCGGCTGCGATAAATACCATGTCTGCGCCTTCAAGGCTGCTCTTGATGGTTTCTAGATCTTCTTCTGCTGCGCTGCGGCCCACTTCTGGGTTTGCGCCAGCTCCAAGACCTGAGGTAATCTGAGTACCCAGCTGTACGGTAATATCCGCAGACGAACGGCGTAACGCTTGTGCGTCAGTATTCGCTACGATAAAACGTACGCCTTCAATTTCTTGGTTTACCATGTGCTCTACGGCGTTACCGCCGCCGCCACCGACACCGATGACTTTAATGACAGCTTCTTCGCTGTGCTGTTCCATAATATCAAACATCTTCACTCTCCGACTTGAGTATTAAAACTCGCCTTGGAACCATTTTGTAACACGGTTCCACCAACTCCCCTCTGCATCTACTTTCGACTTCTGTGCATTCATCGATTGTAGTGAACGGCCGTATTGTAACAAACCTACCGCCGTTGCATATGCAGGGTCATCCACATAATCTGTTAATCCCTTAATGCCAATTGGTTTCCCTATTCTTACTGGCATTTGGAATATATCTTCTGCGACTTCTTGTGCACCTTGCATCTTGGCGCTACCGCCTGTGATAACAAGACCTGCCGCAATTTGATCTTCAAAACCTGAGCGACGTAATTCTTCTTGTGCAAGCTCAAACAGTTCTCTAAATCTTGGCTCTACCACTTCAGACAAAGTATGACGAGACATTACCCGAGCAGGACGCCCACCAACACTTGGTACTTCGATGGTTTCTTCACTTGATGCCATTTGGCTCGACGCGAAGGCATATTGTACTTTCAGAGACTCGGCATGCGAAATAGGTGTTCTAAATATTTTTGCTATATCGCCTGTGACCTGATTGCCCGCAACTGGGATCACGGCAGTATGACGCAACGCTCCATTCACATAAATCGCAATATCCATGGTGCCACCACCGATATCTAATACCGCAACACCTAGCTCTTTTTCATCTTCAGTCAACACTGAGTAACATGACGCCAAGGCGTTAAACGTTAATTGGTCTACCTGTAAACCACAGCGTTCAACACACTTTTCAATATTCTTTGCCATGTCATTCGAACACGTAATGATATGTGCTTTCGCTTCCATCCTTACGCCACTCATACCCAGAGGGTTTTTGATCCCCTCTTGCATGTCGATGCTATATTCTTGCGGCAATGAGTGCAGCATTTTGCGTTCGGCAGACATAGGCACAGAACGTGCAATGTGAATAACATTGGCAATATCATCGTCTGTGACTTCAGCATTGTTTATTGCCACCACGCCACTTTCGTTTTGACACTGAATATGTTTGCCTGAGATCCCCAAATAAACCGAGCTTATTCTGCAATCGGCCATTAGCTCTGCTTCATCTACAGCGCGTTTAATAGACTCAGAAACGAGGTCTAAATCGTTTACCCCGCCCTTATCCATGCCGTGAGACTCTTGGCGTCCGACACCGACAATACTAAGTTGATTGTCCACAGTGATCTCCCCAACTGTGGCGACGACCTTTGATGTGCCAACATCTAATCCAATCACTAAGTTTCTTTCTGCCGACTTTGTCATGCTTCACTCTTGTTATTTTGTTGTTCTTGCTGCTCAGTAGGTTCTTTCCAACTCACTGCCAGTCCCGTGTCGTAGCGTAAATCAATGACATCGATTACTTTACCTTCAGGGCGTTCCATACGTGGATACACGTCGATAAAACGTTGTACTCGTTTGGCTTTATCTTCACGCCCTAAATTTAAGCGGATCCCATTGTCCAGCCATAGCTGCCAAGCAAATCGTTCTGAAAGCGCTAAACTTTCCAACGTAAACTGATTTACCGCCAACAAGGCTTTAAACTGCTTAAATGTTTGCCATGCTTCTTCAGCACTTCCTTCAGGGCCATATAATTCAGGCAGCCCTTGCGGCAATTTGTTACTACTCGCTTGGAATACTTCGCCATCATCATTGAGTAATGAATCGCTATTCCAATGCGCAACCGGCTGATGTTCCACTACATAGACTTGCAGCGTATCCGGCCATTGTTTTCTGACTGACACTGTCGCAATCCAAGGCAAAGACTTTACCGCCTTGTGGACTGCTTTTACATCAAGCTCAAAAAAACTATTTAAATCTGCGGTTTTAATTGCCGCCACAATGTCATCTTCATTGGTATAATGCGGTTTACCGAGCACTTTGAGTGTTTTTATTTGCGCATCATGATGTGCAACTAACCAATCACTTACCCAGTATGTTCCTCTTACCAATGTAAAAATCACCACAAAGAAGAAGCTAAGTCCCCAAAAAAGGGGCCAGTTCACTCTTGAACCGATCAGCTTCAACCCTGCCAAAAATGCTCGCATATTAAAGCGTTTGCTCCAAAATGCGAACAACTAATTGTTCAAAACTTACACCCGTTGCTTTTGCTGCCATCGGCACCAACGACTTTTCAGTCATACCAGGTACAGTATTTACCTCGAGTAGATAGAAATGACCTTGCTCATCTTGCATGGCGTCAACACGTCCCCAACCAGTGGCACCAACCAATTCAAAAGCGTGCTTTGCCATCACTTGTAATTGCTCAGTGTGTGCAGCGCTAATATCCGCCGGACAATAATACTCGGTACTGTTGACTTGGTATTTCGCTTCATAATCGTAAAAACCACGAGGCGTACGCATTTCAATAACAGGCAATGCCTCTTTAGCGAGCATAGACACGGTAAACTCGCGTCCAGTGATCCATTGTTCAACGAGAACTTGATCGTCAAACTTAAAGGCATTATTTAATGCCGCAGTCAGGTTTTCTTCGCTGTCTGCCTGAGCCATACCTATGCTTGAGCCTTCGTGACTTGGCTTTACCATGACTTTGCCAAACTCAGCGATTAGCGCCTTAGCATCAAAACCCGTCTCTTTGCTTACGACAGCATAAGGTGCCGTACTTAACTTGGCAGACTGAAATAGATGCTTACAGCGGACTTTATCCATCGCAAGCGCACTACCAAGTACACCGCTTCCTGTATATGGTATTCCCATAAACTCAAGCGCACCTTGAATAGTACCATCTTCACCGCCACGGCCATGCAGTGCAATGAATACGCGATCCACACCTAGGTCTTTAAGTTGCCATAAATTACGTTCTGCTGGATCAAAAGCAATCGCATCTATACCTTGATTAACGAAGGCATTTAGCACTGCATTACCAGACTTTAGCGACACCTCTCGCTCTGCTGAACTACCGCCAAGTAATACGGCTACTTTTCCAAACTGACTACTCATAATTCACTCTGTTTTAACTGCGCTATCGATAGCCCGGTGGCGGCTAACTGCTTCACGATTTGACCTATATTGCCGGCCCCTTGCGTCAACACTAAATCACCATCTTCCATGGTGCTTGCCAACACTTTCGCCAATTCACCATGGTCACTGATATGGATCGGCTCAACGCCACGTTGACGGAGACTACGGCACAAACTTTTACTATCCGCACCAACGATAGGCGCTTCACCGGCACTATATACATCTAACAGCAGTAGTTTATCAACATCGCAAAGCACTTTTACGAAATCTTCATATAAATCGCGTGTTCGACTATAGCGATGTGGCTGATAAATCATAACCAAACGCTTATCAGGCCAACCAGACTTAGCGGCTTTTATCGTCATCGCAACTTCAGACGGATGGTGACCATAATCATCAACCAGCATCACCTCACCCACTTCATTATTGAATGAGCCGTAATGCTGGAAGCGACGTCCTACACCTTCAAAATTGGCTAGCGCCTGATAAATCGCTTCGTTTTCAATATTGTGATCTTTTGCAACCGCAATAGATGCCAGCGCATTCAATGCGTTGTGCTTACCTGGCATATTTAGCTTCACTTCAAGTAACTCACCGTCTTTGGTTCTGACTTTAAAGTGTGATTCACTTTGTGTTTGCTTGAAGTCCAATAACTGATAATCCGCATCGTTAGCCTCACCATACGTGATTGTCGGCCTTGCAAAGCGTGGCAATAATTCTCTCACGACTGGCGAATCGATACACACCACCGCCAGACCATAAAATGGTAAGTTATGGATAAACTCGATGTAGGTGTCTTTCATTTTTTCGAAGTCACCCTCGTAAGTATCCATGTGGTCTTCTTCGATATTTGTTACCACCGACACCATCGGCTGCAAATGCAAAAACGATGCATCACTCTCATCCGCTTCTGCGATAAGGTATTCACTGCTGCCCACTTTGGCATTACTACCAGCACTATTGAGCAAGCCACCGATAATAAAGGTTGGATCCAGCTCAGCCCGCGCAAAAATACTCGCAATCAGGCTCGTCGTTGTGGTCTTACCATGTGTTCCAGCTACCGCAATCCCGTGACGAAAGCGCATCAACTCGGCGAGCATTTCGGCGCGACGAACGATTGGCGTACGGTTTGCCTTCGCCGCTTGGATCTCTGGGTTTTGGTCGTTGATTGCACTCGATACCACAACCACATCGGCCATTTTTACATTTTCAGCTTGGTGGCCGATAAAGATCTTGGCGCCCATATTTGTTAACCGCTCTGTCATCGTACTTTTGGCGATATCTGAGCCTGTAATTCGGTAACCTTCAAAGGCCAGCACTTCTGCAATCCCACCCATACCAGCACCACCAATCCCGATAAAGTGGATGGTGTTGATACGTCGCATTGCTCTTCTGCTTGAAGCTTCCATTTAATATCCTAGTTCGATAATTCTGTACAAATTTGGGCAACTTTCGCTGTTGCCTCCGACTTACCGCATTGTCTCGCTTTTGCTGCCATGGTCGCAATTTTTTGCGGCTCAATAACAAGTGGCTGCAGTGTCGTTGCTAGCGTTTCTGGCGTCAGTGCAGTTTGCTGTAATATATAAGCAGCCCCAGCCGACACTAAAAATTGCGCGTTAGCCGTCTGGTGATCGTCAACGGCATGTGGGAAAGGCACAAAAATCGCCGTTTTCCCAGCTGCGGCTATTTCACTCACGGTAAGCGCACCGGCACGGCAAATAACCAAGTCAGCCCAAGCGTATGCGGCATCCATATCATGAATGAACTCGCTGACCTCAGCATTAATGCCTGCACTTTCATATCGTTGTTGTGTATCGTCTTGGTTATGTTTACCGCTTTGATGGCGAATATTTAATCCGATACTGGCCACCTGTAGCTTTAGTAACTTGAGTCCTTCTGGCACGGTTTCATTCAGTGCTTTTGCTCCCAATGAACCACCGACAATTAATAGATTTAACGGCACTGAAACGGGTTTATCGCTAATCTCAGCAACACTTGCACGTACCGGATTCCCCACAACCTGAGCGAGCTTTTCATTGAATGCGCCGGGAAAACCCGCTAATACGCGACTTGCAATTTTCGCCAGCAACTTATTGCTCATACCCGCAACCGCATTTTGCTCATGGATCACCAAAGGGATCCCAAGCAGTTTCGCAGCAACACCTACAGGGCCAGTTACATAACCGCCCATGGCTAACACCACATCAGGTTTGCGCTGTTGTAAAATACGCTTTGCTGCAAGTATCGCTTTTAAAACCATAAATGGTGCGGTTAGTAATCGTTTGACCCCGTTACCACGGACGCCTTTCATGGCAATAAAATCAATTTCAAAACCGTAACGCGGCACCACATCGGCTTCCATTCGGTCCGCAGTGCCAACCCAGCTCACTTGCCAAGCCTGCGCCTGTAAAAATTGTGCCACTGCAATACCTGGAAAAATATGTCCACCTGTACCGCCCGCGACCACTAGAAGACGTTTTGTCATCGCCTACCTCCACGGGATGTTGCCTGCCTTGTCGACATTTTTGTCTCAAAATCTATACGTTGTAGAATGCCTGCCGCAATTGTCATCACCCAAAGGCTAGAGCCACCGTAAGAAACAAATGGCAGTGTTAAACCTTTAGTGGGTAAAATGCCAGCGCTCGCACCAATATTAACGACTGCCTGAAAGGCAAACCAAATACCAATGCCCAAGGCAAAATACCCTTCGTATTCTTTACCTGCTTTAAGGGCCTTTTGCCCGATAAAAAGCGCTCGAGTAACCAATACGCCGAGTACAATAATAATGCTAAATACCCCAATAAAGCCCAGTTCTTCCGCTATTACAGCAAAAATAAAGTCATTATGTGCTTCCGGCAAATACTGTAGCTTTTGTATGCTATTACCCAAGCCTTGACCAAACCAGCCACCTTGGCCGTATGCCATTAGGGATTGTACCAATTGATAACCGGCGCCAAATGGATCTTCCCAAGGGTTTAAAAAGCCCACGACACGCTTCATACGATATGGCTCAATGATGATAAGCAGTACCACCAAAGAGACACCGGTAAGCATTAAGGTAAAAAACTGCCAAAGCCTTGCACCGGCTAAAAACAACAGGCCAACGGTCGTCACAAACATGACTACCACAGTACCTAAATCTGGTTGCATCAAAATTAAGAACGCATACACCGCAAACACAATCATTGGTTTGGCGAAGCCTTTGATGTTTTCTTGTACTTCATCGCGTTTACGTACCAAGTAGCCGGCAATATAGCTGAAGAAAAATAGCTTAGATGCCTCTGCTACTTGCAAACCAAAAGGACCAAGCGGGATCCAGCGTCTTGCACCATTTACTTCGCGACCAATAATAAGTACCGCCACTAACAGTACCAAGCCAAAAAGCAGCAAATATGGATTACTGCGTTTCCACCAAGTCATTGGCACACTTGTCGCGAACCAAAAGAGAATAAACGAGCCCACTAAAAAGATAACGTGGCGAATGGTAAAGTGAAAAGGGTTATCAAATAGTCGCTCGGCAACCGGCATAGAAGCACTTGTCACCATCACAAATCCCACTCCAATGAGCATGAGCATGCAGTACATCAAAGGTACGTCAAATAAGCTCTCGGACTGGCGAGGCGTTAGCGCCTCTTTGATATCAGCGACGTTAATCAAGCATGTTCCCCCACTAAACGGACGAACTCATCCCCACGCGCCATATAGTTTGGATACATGTCTATGCTGGCGCAGGCTGGTGCTAATAATACAATATCACCATTAGTCGCTATCGTTTTTGCCGCCAACACGGCTTCTTCCAAATTGTTGACTTGATGGCTATTGCGCAGCAGTGGCATAAACTGTGCGCCGTCTTGTCCGAAACAAAATAGCGCTTTGCAATGCGTAGTGAGTGGCGTCTTGAGTGGTGAAAGATCTGCCCCTTTCGCATCACCACCCACGATCAAAATAATATTTTTGCGACCTGAAGCTAAAGAATCAATAGCGGCGACCGTCGAGCCAACATTCGTTGCCTTCGAATCGTTGAAGTAACGAACCCCAGCAACATCGGCAACCAACTGACAACGATGAGGTAACCCCGTGAAACTCGCAAACGCGCTGGCAAATACCTGCATAGGCAATTGCATCGGCGCTAATAATGCTAATACCGCCAAGGCGTTAAATTGATTATGTCGCCCCACCATCGCCAACGTTTTTACCGCTAGCAGTGGTGTTTGTTTGTGTGCGAAATACGCCTCACCGTCAAAGGTCATTAAGTGATAATCCCCCTCAGTGAGAGATACACTGCTGCCTTGCCCATGCTGCGCAAAGGTATAATGATCTTCAGCATTAAAGACAATATGTTCAACATGCTGGTAAATACGTTGCTTCGCTTCAATATAAGCTTGAAAATCAGGATAGCGATCCATGTGATCTTCAGTAATATTGAGGATCATTGCCGACAAACAAGCCAAGCTATGAGTGGTTTCAAGCTGAAAACTAGACAGCTCAAGCACATAAACATCATGCGGCTGCTCTAACAACGACAGCACAGACGTGCCAATATTGCCGCCAAGCCCAACTTTTAAGCCAGCGGCTTTCAATACTTCTGTCGCGAGCGTAACAACGGTGGACTTACCGTTAGAGCCCGTAACGGCAATCACTGGACGGGTATTGAGGCGTGCAAATAGCTCAATATCGCCGATGACTTCAACGCCTTCGGCAATGGCAGCGGCAACGCTTTGTTCAAATAACGGGATCCCTGGGCTGATGATAATCAGATCCGTTTGCGCCAAAGCGGCATCAGCAAGATTGCCAAATACCGCTTCACATTCAGGTGCGTTGTGACTTAGCCAGTCCGAGCCCGGAGGTACTGGACGACTATCAACCACTTTTGGATTTATACCGTGCGACAGCAGAAAACGCACAATCCCCTGTCCTGTGACTCCAAGTCCCAGTACCGTGACATGTTTTTTCTGTAATTGCTCAATATACGTCATTATCTAATCTTCAACGTCGCAAGACCGGCCAAAACCAAGATAATCGAGATGATCCAAAAACGGACTATCACGCGCGGCTCAGGCCATCCTTTTAATTCGTAATGGTGGTGAATCGGGGCCATTCTAAAGATCCGCTGACCTCTGAGTTTGTAAGACCCTACCTGTAAAATCACGGATAATGCCTCCATCACAAATACACCGCCCATAATGATAAGCACTAACTCTTGGCGTACTAAAATAGCGATGATCCCGAGTGCACCACCCAACGCCAATGAACCCACATCGCCCATAAAAACTTGTGCCGGATAGGTGTTAAACCATAAGAAACCAAGGCCTGCACCAACAATCGCCGTACATACCACAACCAGTTCACTCGTGAGTGGTAAATGAGGAATATGCAGATAGCTTGAGAAATTCGCGTTACCAGTAACGTAAGCAATAATCGCGAGTGCTGAGGCAACCAAAATGGTCGGAACAATGGCAAGACCATCCAAACCATCAGTCAGGTTAACTGCGTTTGACGTACCCACAATCACAAAGTAACTCATGACCAAATAGAACAAACCAAGTTGTGGTAATACATCTTTCAAAAATGGCACGACTAGCGTGGTTTCCGCAGCGCTGGTAGACGTAAAGTACAAAAATGCCGCCGTAGATATCGCAATAACCGACTGCCAAAAGTATTTCCAACGTGCAATTAGGCCTTTACTGTCTTTTCTGATCACCTTGCGGTAATCATCCACAAACCCAACAATACCTAAGCTGCCAATGACAAATAACGTCACCCATACATATTTGTTGCTAAGGTCGCCCCACAGTAGCGTACTGGTAAAGATCGCAGCCAGAATTAACAGTCCACCCATAGTTGGGGTACCCGACTTAGACAAGTGCGATTCAGGGCCATCATCACGTACGGTCTGACCAATCTGCATGCGCTGTAATGCAGCGATGAGTTTAGGGCCAAAATACAACGAAATCATTAAGGCCGTTAAAATGCCTAAAATCGCCCTCAACGTAAGGTAAGAAAATACGTTAAACCCAGAATAATATTGGGTAAGATACTCGGCTAGCCAAACTAACATGATACTTCTCCTGTCTCGCTATCCGACTGGCCAGCGTTTACTAATTCTTCAACGAGCAGTTCCATCCGCGCACTACGTGATCCTTTAACGATAACGGTGCATTGTCCTGATTGCTCGGCCAATACAACCCGTAACGCCTTCATTAAGTTCTCGCGAGTCGAGAAATGACGATTTGGCTTTTCAAATACATTGCTAGCGCTGCTACTCAGCACCCCCAATGAAAACAATTCATCAATGCCTTGCTGCTTAGCATACTCGCCGACTTCACGGTGATATTCGCGAGCATCTTCACCCAGTTCTGCCATATCACCCAACGCCAATACTTTATAGCCAGACATAGACGCCAGTAAATCAATCGCCGCGTTGACAGATTTCACGTTTGCATTGTAGGTGTCATCGACGACACGCAACGTGTCCGAGACTTGGATCATGTTGACACGGCCCTTTACTTCAGCCATTTTTCCAAGACCCGTTGCCACCTCACTTAAGCTTGCGCCAAGCTCGGTTGTCAATGCAGCCGCAATCAACGCATTGCCAACGTTGTGCTGGCCACTAAGCGGTAAACTAATGGTGGTACGCTCTTCTCCCAGGCATAGCGTGAAGGTAGGGCGAGCTAGCTCATCCAACTCAATTGCTTCCACCCAAATATCAAGCTGAGCATTTAAGCTATAACGTTTCACTTTAGAAACAGCTAAGCTTTCCTGCCACATCTGAGCATAATCGCTATCCGCATTGATGACTGCGACACCGTCAGCTTTTAGGCCTGAGAAAATCTCACCTTTCGCTTTTCCTACGCCATCAATTGAACCAAACCCTTCGATGTGGGCTGGTGCGACGTTACATACTGTCGCCACGTCTGGACTTACTAATGCAGTGGTATAAGCAATTTCACCCAAGTGGTTAGCGCCGAGTTCTATCACCGCATATTCATCATCTTCACTTAAGCGCAATAACGTCAACGGTACCCCGATGTCGTTATTAAAATTACCTTTCGTCGCAAGGACTTTGCCTTTTTGCGCCAAAATCGCCGCACACATTTCTTTCACTGTGGTTTTACCGACACTGCCGGTAATTGCAATGGTTTTAGGGGCGACAGTTTCAATCACTGCTCGGCCAATTTGGCCTAAAGCAATGCGCGTATCTGTAACAACAAACTGTGGTAAATCGATATCTTCATCGTGCTCAGAAACAATAGCTGCGATAGCACCGTGTGCTTTGGCCACCCCCAAGAAACGGTGGCCGTCAAAGTTAGGCCCTTTAAGTGCTAGAAATACCTCTCCAGACTGTATTGTTCTGGTATCAGTATTAATATTGGCGACTGCCAAATTCTCCCCGTCGTAAGGGGTTTTTAAGACTGCTGCAAGCCAAGAAAAATCCATCTTGATCATGCCTTTTCCCCTCGTAAAATCGCTGCAACGCATTGCCTATCACAAAAATCAATGCGCTCAGTACCTATAATTTGATAATCCTCGTGCCCTTTCCCCGCAATCAGCACCACGCTGTTTTCATCAGCTAGGTCTATCGCGTGTTGAATGGCTAGCCCTCTATCTGGCTGGCAGACAGCATACTCAGGGTGGATGAGTCCTGCCTTAACGTCGTCAATGATTAAATTGGGATCTTCGCTTCGTGGATTATCACTGGTGATCACCAGTTTATCTGCATATTTCTCTGCAGCTCGCGCCATTTCAGGACGCTTACCTTTATCTCTATCACCACCGCAACCAAACACACAGATAAGATTGCCCGGAACATGTGCTCGCAAGGCTTGTAGTGCAAGTGCCAAAGCGTCTGGGGTATGGGCATAATCAACAATACACGTAGGCTTTTCAGGGGCACTAAATGGCTGCATGCGGCCTGCAACTGGCGCGAGCTGGCTGCAAGCTTCGCTTAATGCTTCAAGACTTGCGCCTTGCAATAGTAAAGTCGCAATCGCAGCAGCTAAATTATAAAGATTAAACTCACCATACAGTGGCACACTGACTTCACATTCACCCCAGCTGGTTTTTAATGTCGCCGTCAAACCATTTGGGTGTGCCGACACGGCATCAAAGAATACATATTGTTGGTAGCTATTTTTTTCAGTCCAGCGACCGTAAACAACCACTGTATCGTCATTAAACTCAGCGGCCCAACTTGCACCCACTTCATCGTCAATATTGATGACTTTGTGATTTGGCGCACAGCGAGTGAATAGCAGTTTCTTAGCTTCTGCATAGCTTTGCATATCACCGTGATAATCTAAGTGATCGCGCGTCAAGTTGGTGAAAACAGCCACATCAAAGTCGCATTCGTCAACTCGACCTTGCACCAAGCCATGGGAAGAGACCTCCATCGCGACTTGATCATACTGTTGCTGTAAAAACGCCAAAATACGTTGTAAATCTACGTTTGACGGCGTGGTGTTTGCCAGCGGAATAAGACTCTCTGGCTGGCCATAACCAAGCGTACCTATCACAGCCCCGGCACTACCGATTAGGCTGGCTAAATTGGCAATCATCGCTGTCGTGGTAGATTTACCATTGGTGCCAGTAACGCCTGTGAGTTTGAGCTTTTTACTCGGGTATGCATAAAACTGCGCTGCAATTGCTGCCAACTTATCAGCAAGATTATCGATAAAAATCGCTTGCTCTGGTGCAATATTAAGCTCACTTCCCGTTTCTGCAAGCACACATTTAGCGCCTTGCGCAACGGCACTGGCGGCATATTTAGCACCGTTTTGGGCATGACCTTGTAATGCAACAAAACAATCACCCGGCTCAACCGCTCGGCTATCTATACGTAGATGCTCAACCTCAATTGGGGCAATATTGACACCGTAATCACTGAGTACCTGAGCCAGATCACGCATCGTTATCTGCTCCAGAAATATAAGCCACACGCTCTTTATCAGGTGCTACGTTTAGAATTCTCAATGCATTAGACATGATTTCAGCAAAAGCAGGTCCTGCGGTTTGACCGCCATAGTAAACGTCTCCCGCTGGTTCATTGACCATCACCACAACCGCAAGCCTTGGGTCGCTTACTGGTGCAACGCCCGCAAAGTAACCAACGTACTCATCACCATAGCCACCCGCCACGGCTTTTTCTGAAGTACCTGTTTTACCAGCGGCACGATAACCATCAACTTTAACATTACGAGCGGTACCACCACGTTCGAACACAGATTCCATCATCTCTACCACAGCATGCGTATCTTGCTCGCTAAAAATACGCTTACCTTCAGGAATTTCATCCTGCTTCACTATTGTAAGTGGTCGCAAGATACCACCGGCTCCAAACATGGCGTAAAGTCTTGCCATTTGTGCGGTGCTTACTGATACCGCATAACCGTAAGAGAGTGTTGCGATTTCAAAATTAGACCAACGGCGGTTTGGATAAAATAGACCTGCGCTTTCACCAATCATGTTTGAGCCCGTTGGCTCACCAAAACCCACTTGTTGGTATAGATTGATAAAATACTCTTTTGGCAGCATCTGCGAGATCTTCGCAACTCCCATGTTACTGGAGATTTTAAGGATCTCTCTTAAGCTCAGCTCACCATTGTTGCGAGTGTCTTTCACTAAGCCACCGCTTAAGTTCATCCAGCCCGGATAAGTATCTATCGTGTCTGTTGCCTTAACTGCACCATAATTTAAACCAGCCAATACCGCTAAAGGCTTTAAGGTTGAACCGGGTTCAAATAGGTCAGTCATAGCACGATTGCGACGTTTATAAGGTGCGGCAGTACTTAGATCGTTAGGATTAAAGCTTGGGCTATTCACCAAAGCTAAAATTTCGCCAGTGTGTACATCAACAACTATCGCCGAACCAGAGGTAGCTTTATAGCTCAGTACCGCCGACTTTAACGCGCGGTAGGCAATGGCTTGGATCCGTAAATCAATACTCAGGTAAACATCTTCTGGCTCGACACGCTGTTCTTCTGAAAGTACTTGTACTTCACGACCTTGCGCATCTTTTCGAATGGTGCGTTTACCAGCCGTACCGGTTAATGCAGAGTCGAACATACGCTCGACGCCTTCAATACCTTTGCCATCAATATCGGTTACACCAATCATGTGCGCTGTTACTTCGCCGCTTGGGTAAAAACGTTTGGACTCGTCAAGCAAGTGCACGCCCGGCAGGCGCATTTGACGAATATAGTTGGCAACAACCGCCGTCACTTGACGCTTCAAATAGACAAAACGACGGCTTGGGTCTCCCCTAAGCCGTTCATCGACATTTTCTGGTTTGAGTCTGAGTACATCTGCAAGCTCTTTCCACCTGAGCTCATCATCGTACCAAGCTTGTTTCCGTATTTTCAGCTCAGCATCATTTTGCTCTAACGCTTTATAATCTTCACCTTCTTTACGGGCTTTACGTAACACTTTTTTGGCAAGTGCCTTATCAATGGCAAGGGGATCTGCATAAACGCTCACAACCGGCACACTCACTGCCAGCTCTTTGCCATTGCGGTCGAAGATCATGCCTCGTTGGACATTGAGTTTCTCAACCCGTACGGTGCGCTTATCATTTTCTTCAATTGCCTTATCAGGCTCAATTACTTGCAAAAATGCAGCGCGTGCAACAAGCGTCATAAAAACGGTGAGCATCACGCCGCAAACTAGAGCAAAGCGCCAGGTGATAATAGATTGAGTTTTTTGCTTTTGTTTATTCATGGCAGCACAATCACCTGTTCATCTTTACTGGTTGGGCGTTTCATCTCTAACTGCATCTTGGCTATCTCTTCTATCCTTGCATGCTGAGAGTAAAACTCTTCTTCCACAACGAGGTAACGCCATTGTAGGTCTAACTCATCGCGCTGTTGTAATAGCTCATCCTGCTGTATCAATTGCTGGCGAGTTAAATGGGTAATTTGCACTACCGCGAGTGCAGAAATCAAAATCGTAAGTAGCAAGAATGCCGTCAACTTATTAGCAATGATGTAATAGCCTATTTCTACAAATAGATTTGGTTGACGTTGCTTACTTGCATTCATTAGAGCTTCTCCGCCACTCTTAATACTGAGCTTCGCGAGCGTGGATTTTGTGCAATCTCTGCATCGCTAGGCTTAATGGCTTTACCCACTGCCTTTAAGGTGAGATTTTGTTTAAGTTGTTCATCCGTTAAAGGCAGACCTCTGGGTATCGCCTCTCCCTTACTCTGCTTCTTGATAAACTGCTTTACAATGCGATCTTCTAGAGAATGAAACGAGATCACCACTAACCGACCACCAGGTTTTAACACCTCAAGTGACGCTTGCAATGCAGTCTGAATTTCTTCTAACTCGCTGTTAATATAAATACGAATAGCTTGGAAAGTACGAGTTGCAGGATGCTTATGTTTGTCCTTGACAGGCACAGCTTCATCTATCAGTTGCGCTAATTGCGCCGTCGTTGTAATCGCGGTGTGCTCACGTACTTCAATGACTTTACGAGCAATACGAGTGGCAAACTTTTCTTCGCCATACTTTTTGATCACAAACACCATTTCTTCAAGCTCTGCTTCAGCTAGCCACTGTGCAGCGCTGCGACCTGAGTCGGGATCCATACGCATATCCAGTGGCCCGTCTTTCATAAAGCTAAAGCCACGGTCTGCATCATCAAGCTGAGGTGAAGACACACCAATGTCCAACAAGATGCCATCAACCTGACCTAAGATACCGGCTTGTTCCGCGACAGATTTAATTTGCGAGAAGCGGCTTCGCGCTATAGAGAAACGTGTATCATCAGCAAACTTTTCAGCCGCTTTAATCGCTTGAGGGTCTTGATCTATGGCTTGTAAACGCCCAGTCGACAACCTTTTGAGGATTTCACCTGAATGCCCACCACGACCAAACGTCCCATCGATATATATACCTTCAGGGTTAATTGCTAGGGCATCTAGGGTTTCGGTCATTAATACCGAAATATGCTTAAACTCTTCGCTCATTAATTTGTTTACCCCTACAAGGAAAAGTTTTCCAATTCAGGGCTTTCCTCAAAGTTTCCTGAGTGTTCAATTTCGGTATCTGCCTGCATTTGCTGATACCAGCGTTCTTCGTCCCAAATTTCAAATTTATTGAGTAACCCAACTAGCATGATCTTTTTGCCTAATTGCGCATGGGACCGCAATGAAGGCGCCAGTAAAATCCGGCCATTTTTGTCTAGTTGGTATTCTGTAGCATGACCTAGCAACATCCGTTGCCAGCGTCTCACCCTGGGATTGGTGTTAGAGATGCGACTTAGTTTGGTCTCAATTTCTAGCCATTCGGAGAGTGGGTAGAGCCATAAGCACGGTTCGTTGATCGCAATAGTACAAATAACGGTTCCCTGATCTTCAGACAGCAGCGGTTGACGGTACTTAGTCGGCACCGCAAAACGCCCTTTGTCATCCAAAGCTAGCGAACTTGCACCTCGAAACATGCGTGATCCTATTTCTAAGTTAGTTGATCCAGTTTGATCCACTAAAACCCACTTTTTACCACAGAAGAACAGTCTAGGGCTTGACAAGCACTTTTGTCAAGCTCAGTCGGTACCTTTAACACCTTTGAAAGCCAGAAAAATCGCGGGATTTGTGGAAGATCATGAATTTTGTGGAAAAAAGTGGAGAGATGAAAAAATGCCATTTTTTTTGACCGGATAATCACATCATACTTTCAATTTAGAAATTAAAAATTCTATCTGTTAGCCCTTGCTCAGTGATGCTTTTGCAGCTGAATTATTTATGCAAATTTGCTTGGTTGTCCTAACTTGATTCGGTATCATTCGCGCTCTCTGATCAGCTCCATAGGTGGGATTATTCTGAAATCTTCAATACAGTTTCGATTTTATCGCTTACTCGTTCTACTGTGCTTGCCATGTCTGATCATTATTTTATTTCTATTATGTGAGCAACGTCAGCAGGCATTAACACAACAGTCACAACAGGCGCTGCATTACGCCAAACAAGTTGCGGCGATCCAGCAGGTAGAGCTCGCAGATACAGAACAAGTCTTACAGCAACTGTCGACCCGTATTGATCATCTTACCGTAGAGCACGGCAAATGCCCGCCGCTGCTTTATCACGCGATGCTGCTCAGCCCCAACCTAGCTAACCTTGGCATAGTTGACGCACAAGGGAACGTACTTTGTACTACGCATCAAGCAGATCAACGCGAGATCAATATTGCCGATCGTGGTTACTTTAAAACCGCAATGCGCACTGCCCAGTTTAGTATTGGTGAGTATCAAATTGACCGCAGCATGCAGCGTGCAACAGTCAACTTCGCGCTACCAATTTACGATGATAAACAGCAATTTTTATTTATGCTTGTCGCGGTCAAAGGCTTAACGCATTGGAGCCAGACCCTTGCAAAACTGCCTCTTCCTGTTGGTACTCGGGTAATGATTGCCGACGCTAAAGCGCAAATCATTGCGCAATACCCAGCAGCAAATGCAGAACTTGGCCGTGCTGTTAGCAGTTCTTGGCCAAGCAATTTAGGCACACAGGCGACGCTACTAAACACCCCAGAAGGCAATCGCTTGGTGTATGTAAAGCAATCACTCAATAACAGCAACCGAGCGTTACAAATCTACTTTAGTTTCGATTTTGAGTCCCAGTTGAGCAGCATAGATAAGCGTTTTGCACTCTTTCTAGGAATATTTTTGGCGCTTGTGTCTATTTTGTTTTGGCAAACACATTGGCAATTAAAGCAACAACTTTTAAAACCGCTAGGCGCACTCAAGCATGCTATTGCACAACTTGAATCGGGCAAGCAAGATCGCCGTTTTAACGCAACCAAAGTGCCCAGTGAATTTGAGCATATCGCCGAGCGTTTTGCTCATATGGCGCAAACACGCTTAGCCGCTGAAGACAATGCAAATCATAGACTTGCCGTTGTAAAAGCCCTGATTAATGCACTCCCCGATAGCTATGTGCGCTTAGATCAACAGGCTCAGATCTTATCTCGTTATGGCGATTACACAGACAAAGCACAAACGCTTAGGGAATTGCTCCCAGAACATATCTATAAACGGATCCGCGCAGAGCTTGCGCTGTTGAATGACAAAACCTATGTGCAACTTGAGTTTTCACCAACCAGTAATCAAGTGGTTGAATGTCGCCTATGTGCCATTGAGTCACATCCACAGGCGTTGTTGATTTTCCGTGATATTAGCCAACGTAAGCATCAAGAAGAAGCACTAAACCTTGCAGCATTGGTGTACAACAATAGCAGCGAATGTATGATCATCACGGATGCCAATGGCTTTATCTTGGACGTCAACCTTGCCTTTACGCGTGTAACTGGTTACTCACGCTCAGAGGTGCTGGGTAAGTCCACTGCCATGTTAGGATCGGGTCAACATGACCGTAGCTTTTACGAATTGATGTGGCAGCAGCTCAACGAACACGGCCGTTGGCAAGGTGAGATTGTCAACCGTAAGAAAAATGGCGAGCTTTACACCGAATGGCTGACTATTGATAGCGTTTACGATAGCAACCGTGAGATCTACCGCCGCGTCGCGATCTTCACCGATATTACCGAAGTAAAGCGTAAAGATGCGCTGATCTGGAAACAAGCACATTTTGACGAATTAACCGATCTCCATAATCGTGTGGGACTTAAAAAACACTTAAAAAAACAGGTTGCCAGCGGACAACAACAAACCGCCGTGTTATTACTCGATCTCGACAATTTTAAAGATATTAACGACACATTAGGCCATTATTACGGCGACTTACTCTTGAAGTTAGTCGCACAACGTTTAAAGAGTATGGCTCCGCATGCGTTTTTATCCCGCATTGGAGGTGATGAGTTTGTCTTTGTGTTGGAGGATGACGAACATAAAGCAAAGTGCAAAGCACTAGCAGCTCAGATCCAGTCCGCATTCAAACAGCCTTTTGAGATCCAAGATGAGCAATGCCATATCACTGCAAGTATGGGGATTGCCACCGCACCAACAGATGGTAATGGTGCAGAAGCCCTATTAAAGGCTGCCGATCAAGCTATGTATCGAGCAAAGCAGCAAGGTCGTAACGGCTATGTGATTTTTGATGACGCTTTACGCAAAGTCGCAGAATCTAGAATGCACATGCTCAAAGGTATTCGTACTGCACTGCATAACAATCAATTTGAAATGCACTACCAGCCTATCGTATCACTTGACGATAATCGCGTCGCCAAAGCCGAGGCCTTGATCCGCTGGCGACACCCAGAGCAAGGTATGGTGAGTCCCGCAGAGTTTATTCCGTTAGCCGAAGAAACCCAGCTCATTCATCATATTGGCGATTTAGCATTTTCGCAGTCTGTTGATACATTGACACAACTACAGCACTTAGGCCATACAACACAAATTAGCATCAATGTGTCACCGGTCCAATTTGCCGCTAAAAATTGCACCTTAGCAAGCTGGAGTGACAAACTCACAACGCTTGCGATCCCCCCTGAGCACGTGGTTTTAGAAGTTACGGAGGGAATGATGATGCACAATGATAGCCGCACTAAACAACGAGTTGAACGCTTAAAGCAGCAAGGTTTTCAATTTGCGTTAGATGACTTTGGCACGGGTTACTCATCACTCGCGTATCTAAAACAATTAGATTGTCACTTTGTGAAAATTGATAAACGCTTCGTCGATGGCATTGCAACCAATGCAGACGATTTAACCCTATGTGAAACCATTATTTTGATGGCTCACCGCCTAGGCTTAAAAGTCATCGCTGAAGGCGTTGAGACCGCGACTCAGCATCAGCTATTAAAACAGGCTGGATGTGATTTTGGTCAGGGTTATTACTATTCAAAGCCGCTACCACAACGCGAATTTCTGACCTTAATGACAGAAAAAAGCCACATTGCTGTGGCTTAACTGAAGTTACTTAAAATCTAGGTGCTTGGCTTATTCAGTTAAACCAAGCGCAGTCATCATTTTGTTTGCAACGTCCACATGGTGCTGCATGGTTGAGAACTGCTTAGTTACGCCCGCAGGACCAAAAGTATAAACCGGTACTGGCGCTGCCGTATGTGTACCAGTACCCCACACTACACTTTGCTCTGAGGCAATCGCGCGAGCAATTTTTCCGGTGTAATCCTCTTTGGCGTATACATAGAAGTCACTAAAGTCTTCAAACGCTGGGATCATATCTGCGCTATTTTCATCGTATACACTCTGACCGACTTTTGCGGCATTATCTAGCGTCACCGTGTAAGCCGTCATATCTTCAATGGTCGCTTTCCAAGTTGGACCCGATACATTTTCATAGGCTTCATCAGGCGCAGCTTCTGCAAGGATATCGAAGAAAGTGCCTGTTTGCGCGTAAAGCTTGTCTAGTTGCGCAAGTGGACCAAAGTTAAATTTAGGATGGTATTCTTTAGCAACACCATTTACATACATACCATCGCCAGACAGCGTTTGTGCTTCAGGACGCTCATGCTTTGAATAACTAAAGCCAAAACTACCCGTTTCATGGTCTGCAGTCACAACGACTAGCGTATCGTTACGGTCTTTTACCCATTCATGCACAGCTTCAACGGCTTCATCAAATTTAAGCAGCTCATTTAGCATCCAACCTGCATCGTTTGCATGACCCGCCCAGTCAATTTGACCACCTTCAATCATCAAGAAAAAGCCATCTTCATCTTTAGACAAGATATCAAGCGCTTTCACCGTCATTTCTTTTAATGAAGGCTGAGTACAGCTGTTGCTTTGTTGACAAGCTTTGTAAGCAATTGCGTCACTCATACCAGAGTTTGCGAATAGACCTAGTACTTTTTCGCCTTCAAAACTGCTTAATTGTGCTTTATCAAAAGCAAGGCCATAACCATGTTGCTCTTTTGCTTCAACAACTAGGTTAGTTTCATCTCCACGCTTTGAGCTTTTATATACGCTACTAGGCATGCCAAGCGCGTCGAGTTGTGCT
This sequence comes from Pseudoalteromonas sp. NC201, assembly GCF_002850255.1. Lineage (NCBI taxonomy): Bacteria > Pseudomonadati > Pseudomonadota > Gammaproteobacteria > Alteromonadales > Pseudoalteromonadaceae > Pseudoalteromonas > Pseudoalteromonas sp. NC201. The sequence continues at coordinate 583,305 of NZ_CP022522.1, read as the reverse complement.
TGTACTTCAGCATTGTCAGGCGTGCTCTTTGGTACAAATACGCGAGCACCACCAGATAACATCACATCAACGCTGCCAGAGCGAACTAATTGCTCAGCGATTTCAGCTTCGTATGAACGATGCGGCATATGGGCAGCAAATGCCGCTGGCGTCGCGTGCGTAATACGCGTATCTGAAACAAGACCCGTCGCTTTACCCGCGGCTTTGGCTTTTTCTAAGATAGTCGCTACTTTATTGCCATCGGCATCAAGGCCTATCATTTCTGAGCCTGCTGCAAGGCCGGTTGCTAATTGAGTTGCCGAACAAGCAGAGTCAGTTACTAGACTGCCAGTCGCGCCATGTGGTGCGTTCATGGAAAGGCCTAAATGACCACCCGCAGCAAGTTTAGACAGCGCTGTTTGATTGCCTTTGTTTTTATAAGTTGAGTTTGGCGCGCGCTGAGCATACTCTTCAAGTAAGCCAACTTGCTGTGGTCCCATACCGTCACCGATCATAAGGATCACATTTTTTACTTGTGTCACTTCTTGCACTGGTACTTCTTTGATGACTTCAACTTCTTTGATCACCTCAACGGTTTTTGTATCGTCATCACACGCGGTAAGTAGAATTGCAGAGATAGCAACTGTAAGTAACTTTTTATTCATTGTACTGTTCCTGAAACGTAATATTTGTCTGTAAGGCGGGCACAGTCTAGGCGCGTTACATGACTTTTTTATTTCAGCAAAGTGACAAAAAATATTTTATTTCACAACAAGTTACAATATAACAGTACAATTCAGATACGAAATCATACGCTATACCAATTGTTATTTAGAGTAATCACTCTCGACCAGAAGCACTGGTAAATAATTTAGAAATGGGTCGACTAGATAATCCAAACACAAAAATGCTCAACAGCACCGTTGCCATTGCCACTTGAGTAATTTGCAAACCATTTGGCAACTCTTCGCTGAGTAGCATTAAGGTTAGCACCACCGAAGCCAATCCCTTGGGGCCAAACCAAGCTAACGTAAAGCGCTCTTTGGTTGTCAGTGCACCACCTAACAAACAGAGGAATACCGGGATCAATCTAAACATGGCAGTTGCTAACACTGCGTACACCCAAACCTGCCATTGGGTAACGTTTAGCAGCACTACACTGGCCGACAAACCAAACACAATCCAGATCATAAAAGCCGCAAATTCGGCGAGGTGCTCACCTTCTTCGATAAGCTGATCTTTAAACTCATCACGATAATATTTATCAAACAGCAAACCGCTGACAAATGCAGCAATAAAGCCACTGCCATGCAAAGCTTGAGTTACCGAGAAAACTAAAAAAGCGATGCCAACAAAGAGAAAAGGGCTGGTTTTAGACGCAAAGTAATGATGTTGATAGGCGCGTTTAAGTAACCAAATGATCACCCCAGTCAGTAACCCCGCGACAACGAGTGCAATCCCCACTTCGCGTATAAAAATCCAAGCAAATGATTCGGTCGTCGCTTGCATTCGCTCAGCTAATACTCCCAGTAAAAACAGAAATACCGGAATACATAGGCCATCATTCAAGCCACTTTCCACATTAATTGCCTCACGTAATCTGGTGGGCACAGACTTATCCTGAATGAAGGTTTTGCATAAAGTGGCATCGGTTGGGGTGATGATCACCGCAATTAAAAAGCAAGCCAACCAAGATAACTGGAACAGCTCATGGGCCACCCACGCGCCAAATACCATGGTTAATGGCAGCCCGAGTAATAATTTAACCGGTAACTGAAAGCTGTGAGATAACACCCGTAATCGCGTTTTTGCAGCATCGGAAAATAAATAAATCGCAAGCGTCAACTCAATAATCGGCAACCAAGTTTGTAGGCCATTAATATCTACCGCTAAAGCTTGTTGCCCTCCTTCAATATTACCAAGCACAAAGCCTATCGCCCCGCCCGTTAGCACAAACCACATAGGTGCGGTGAGCTCCGCCCTATCTAGTTGTCGAGCTGTAATGCTATAAATAAAAAGAGAAAGTCCAATCGCCGCAATCAAAGCATAAATCACGTTGCCATTCCTTTACTGAAAACCTGTCGCTGATAACGCGAGTATGACAAATCTTATTCAGTTAAGCCAAACATCTAACAACATCCTCCTATCTCCTTTAAAGCGAATCAAACAACAAAGAGCAGTAGGCGCTAGTTAATTTTTCACCTTTGTGTCATCGGAATGTAAAAAACCGTCATTACTCTATCTGCAACAAACTGGACTAGACCAGAAATTTAACCCAAACTTTTGAGAAAAGAGCAATGAAAAAACTAACCCAAATCGCTGCTGCCGTGTTACTCGCCACCAGTCCCAGCTTATATGCTGCAACAGGTAAACTCGTTGGTGTTGTAAAAGACCCACAAAGTAATCTTTCTGGCGCTGTTATCTCAGTAAAAGGCCAAGATGTATCCACAGTATCTGATTATCGTGGTCGCTTTGAACTACCAAAACTGGATGCCGGTCGCTACACCTTAGTCGTGAAATATATGGGTTATCAGGAAACAGAACTACAGGTTGAAGTAACTGATGGCAAAGTCACTACGTTGTCTCCAATCTTATTAAACCATCAACAAGCGATGGAAGAAGTGGTCACGGTTGGGCAAATCTTCCGTGGCGCAATGGCCGCTGCAAATAACCAAAAAAATGCCAGTAATATCAAAAGTATCATTTCTGCCGATGGGATTGGTAAGTTACCAGATAGAAATGCCGCTGAAGCCGTACAACGTATTCCAGGTGTGTCGATAGAGCGTGACCAAGGTGAAGGCCGCTTTGTTGCAGTGCGTGGTTTACCGTCACAATGGAGTTCGGCCAGCATCAACGGTAACCGCCTTCCAACCGCAGAAGAGGAAACCACCAGCCGCGCCACTGCGTTCGACTTTTTTCCAAGCGAATTGATTGAGTTTGTGGAAGTGTCTAAAGCTATCACTCCCGACATGGAAGGCGATGCGATTGGCGGTAATGTTAATTTCGTGACCAAAAAAGGCGCTGATGATTTTATCCTCAAAACCAACTTTGCTGTGGGCCAAAACGAACTGGCCGATGGTACAAATTATTCTGCCAATGTGGTGTATGGCGACCGTCTACTCGACGACAAGCTAGGTTTTATCATTAACGCCACAGCGTGGCAGCGTGATTGGGCAACCGATAATTATGAGCCGCGCCGGGGTAACGATGGCTTAGGCATTTACCGTTTAGAGCTGCGTGATTATACCGGAACCCGTGAAACTTACGGCTTAAATGGCTCGCTGGAATATCAACTTGAAAGCGGCACGCTCAGCGCCAGCGCGCTATATGGCACACTGATTGATGATGAAACCCACTATAAGCACAGGCTGCGTTTTGATAAAGACCGTGCTGAGCTGCAGCATATTCGCAACGAACTCATCACCGAAATGCAAGGCTTTGAAATTGCAGGTGAACATGACTTTGGCTTTGATAAAACGCTCTCTTGGCAACTAGCCACGTACGAAAATGAGTTTCGCTATGGCGACAAACCCAACAGTGAAGACAATAGCTATTTTGTCGCCCGTTTTGATCAAAAAGAGGTTGGATATGTTGGACTTGAAGACCGCGATACCGGTAAAAATTATGCCTACAACCAAGTAGACGGCGGCAGTGACCCTTGGAACGCCATTAGCAATCACTTCCCCTCGGGCTTTACACTCGATCCAAGCAAAATGGGTTTGTCTTGGGTTGAGCTATACAAAGTCTACGTCAACGAAAAAGACAGACTGGTAGCCAATGCCGACTTTGACTGGCAATACAATAACCAGCTAGCCGTTAAATTTGGGGCAAAATACCGTGACAAAGTCCGTAAAGCTGACTTTGCCGACGAGTTTTACGCGTGGGACAGCGAACAATATGGCGCAGCGCCAACGCTTGCAGACTTTGCCTTAAGCGATCAACCCGGTCGCAGCGATTACTTAAGCGAAGCCAAGTTTGATTATCGCACGCAGTTGTCGCAGGTGGCTTCCACCGATGCTCTTGCCCAGTTTTGGACGCAAAATCGCAATAAGTTCAAGCTAGATGTGGGTGAATCAGCACTCATCAGCAACGGTGGAGCGCTGGGCAGAAACTTCGATGTTGAAGAAACCCACACCTCGCTCTACGGTATGGCAACTTACCAAGCTAACGACAACTGGGAAGTATTAGGCGGCTTACGCGTTACCCGCACCGATACCGAAGTGTCTGGTTACACTTATTTAGCCGACGAAGACAAAGTTGTTGATACCACCAACAGCAATGATTATTGGTCAATATTACCCGCACTACATGTTACCTATCGCGCCAATGACGATACCAATTATCGCCTTGCACTAACTCGCACCTTTGCCCGTCCTGACTTTGGCTCATTAACACCAGGGGCAACTTACCTTGAGCAAGACAATCAGCTTAACTCAGGAAATCCAGCGCTCGACCCTACGTACTCAAATAATCTCGACTTGATGGTGGAACATTATTTTGACCGCGTTGGCTTGGTCTCTGCGGGGGTATTCTACAAAGATATCCAAGACCCTATCTTCCAAGCCACCAGCGTTGGCAATTACAACAACAAGCAAGGCGTGACCATCATCCGTCCTGAAAACGGCGATAGCGCTTGGCTTGCGGGCATTGAGCTGGCATTTAACCGCGACCTTGGTTTTATTTCTGACAGTTTGAGCAACTTTGGGGTAATGACCAATGCGACCTTTATGGACTCTGAAATGCAGATCCCAGAGCGCACAGAAAAAGTAGCCATTCCACGTCAGGCCAATGAGCTTTACAACTTTACGCTGTATTACGACGACACCCGTTTTGCCGCTCGAATAGCACTTAATCATAAAGGTGCTTATATCGAAGAGCACGGCGGCGATAGCCAATCGGATAGCTACTATGGCGCCAATACCAGCGTGGACTTTACAACGTCATACCAACTTAACGAACAAACGTTAGTTTACCTAGAGCTAAGTAACCTCACCAATGAAGCATTGCAGTACTACCAAGGTGAGCAGGGTCGTCCATTACAGGTGGAATACTATGGTATCCGCGGCATGGTCGGCATTAACTACCAATTTTAATACCAATTCACTTGATTAAGCCGATTGGTATACACCGGTTGACGGGCAATCCACAAAGGATTGCCCTCGAATTACCGAGGATCCTATGATGTTGCAGATCACCCTATTTAACGCCCGCCCGCGCTGGCTAAAAGACGCCCAAGGTATCGGCTTTGTACTATTTGCCGCGACCAGTGCGTTTATGACTTACTTTTGTATGTACGCCTTTCGTAAGCCATTTTCGGTCAATACCTATGAAGCCTTTGATGACCCAAGCTGGGTTGTTAGCTTTAAAATTGCCCTGATCCTTTCGCAAGTGTTTGGCTACCTATGCGCGAAATTTATCGGCGTTAAAGTGATTGCTGAAATGCAGCATCATTATCGCGGTCGTGCGATTTTGGCCATGATTTTAGCCGCCGAGCTCGCGCTGGTGCTATTTGCCATCACTCCTACGGGCTGGAATCTGGTTTGGCTGTTTGCCAATGGCCTCTCCCTTGGCATGATCTGGGGTTTGGTTTTTAGCTTTTTAGAAGGTCGTAAAACCACCGAAATCTTAGGTGCGGTACTCAGCGTTACTTTTATTCTTGCCTCTGGATTGGTCAGAACTGTGGGCAAATGGCTGGTAACCGAACTCAATGTGCCTGAACTGTGGATGCCAGCGGCAACCGGAGCGATTTTTCTACCACTGCTTGTACTTAGCGTTGCTTGTCTAAATAGTATTCCTGAGCCTACACAAGAAGATGAACAATTACGACAAAAGCGCGCGCCAATGGATGGCAAAGCACGGCTAGCGTTTTTTAAACAGTATTGGTTTGGAATAACCGTACTGGTGCTTAGCTTTTTACTCTTTACCGGCTTTCGTGACTTTAGAGATAACTTCTCAGCCGAGATCTGGCAGGCCTTAGGTTATGGGCAAGAACCCGCGATTTTTGCTTATGCCGGGATCCGCATCGCCTTTATCGTACTCATTGCGCTTGCCGCATTGGTGTTAATTAAAAATAACCGCATCGCATTTTTTGCCAATCATGGCTTTGTCTTACTCGGGGCTTCACTGCTGGCTGGTAGTACGTATTTATACCAAACCCAAAGTCTCGATCCTAAAACTTGGATGGTACTGCTCGGGGCTGGTCTTTATATCAGTTATATCCCCTATAACTGCTTTTTGTTTGACCGCATGATCTCAGCGGTTGGTTCGACTGCGAACGCCGGGTTTTTGATTTATCTGGCGGATTCGGCGGGCTACATCGGTTCAGTTGGCATTTTGCTCTATAAAACTTTTGCCACACCTGAGCTCAGCTGGCTGCACTTCTTTACCATGGCTTGCTATTGGGTAGCGTTTATCGCAAGCGCCCTCGTAGTGAGTTCAATTATTTATTTTGCCGTGAAATTAAAGCGACCACGTAAGGCGTCAACGCAACTACGCGCCACGGCACTTTCATCACATATTTCCTAGCTAGGAGTCATAACAACATGAAACACATTGAAGCGTTAATTTTGGATTGGGCTGGTACTGTGGTCGACTACGGTTCGATTGCCCCTACCAGTATTTTTGTTGAAGCATTTAAGCAAACATATCAATTTGATATTTCCTTGGCTGAAGCGCGCGGCCCGATGGGAATGGGCAAATGGGATCACATTAATACCTTGCTACAAATGGACAGCGTCCGCACCCGCTGGATAAACCAATTTGGTCAGCCACCGAGTACGGCAGATGTTGACCATATTTATCAAACCTTTATGCCACTTCAACAGGCAAAAGTCGCCGACCGAGCAGCCCCCATTCCGGGCGTGCTTGCGGTGATCAAACGCTTGCAACAACAAGGCGTTAAGATTGGTAGTTGTTCTGGGTATCCCAAGCCTGTGATGGACGTACTAGTGCCTGCCGCTGCCGACTATGGTTATCAGCCAGATAGTGTGGTTGCCAGTGATGAATGTGCGGCAGGTTCGCGCCCTGGCCCTTGGATGGCGTTAGAAAACGTACAACGACTTGGGATTAATCGCGTGTCAGGATGCGTAAAAGTCGATGATTCCGCGCCGGGAATTAGCGAGGGATTAAATGCCGGCATGTGGACCGTAGGACTTGCGTTAACGGGTAATGCCGTGGGGCTTAGCGAAGAAGAATGGACTGCGCTCGGTCACGAAGAGCAAAGTGCACGTTCCCTTAGTGCTTATCAGCAGCTTGGCGAGGCCGGTGCGCATTATGTGATTGACTCACTAGCCGACATCGAAATGGTCTTGGTGGATATTTCTGCTCGTATTGCCCGTGGAGAGCGCCCGTAATGCGCTTTCAGCCTTTTTGGTTTGATGAAGCAATCACTCAAGCCGATATTGAAGCCGCAGCAAGCGCGCCGTCTCATGGCGCGTTAGATACCCAAGTTTGTATCATAGGTGGCGGCTTTACTGGCCTTTGGACAGCCATAACGCTGAAAAAGCAAAAACCTGAGCTGAATATCGCCATCATTGAAAAGGACCTCTGTGGACAAGGTGCTTCGGGTCGTAATGGCGGAGCTATGCTGACATGGTCGACTAAGTTTGCCAGCTTAATTAAAGAGTTTGGCTTAGAACAAGCCTGCTTTTTAGTGCGCCAGTCGGAGCAGGCCGTTCATGACATTAAAGCCTTTACCAGTAAACACGGGATTGAATGTGATTGCCGCGTTGATGGTACTTACTATACGGCTTCTAATCACAGCCAGCGTAATGCCTTTGGCCCCATTACCACCCTACTCGAGCAACACCAGCTTAATGCGTGGCAAACACTGGATGAAGCGCAGTTGCAAGCAACCGGCTCTAATGCCAACCTTGCTGGAATTTACTCCCCCCATGCCGGTAGTGTTCAACCCGCCAAGCTTGTGCGTGGACTGATGAAGGTGGCAAAAACCCTTGGGGTCAAAGTATTTGAACACACCCGCTACCTAAAGCACCAAGGCCAAGACACGCTAACCATTACCACAGACAAAGGCGAGATCAGAGCCAATCAGCTGGTATTTGCCGTTAACGCTTGGCTACCAAGCTTATTGCCGCAGTTTTCTCGCAGCGTGGTGTTGGTTTCGAGCGATATGGCGATCACCTCCCCAGCGCCTGAAAAGCTTGCAGCAATGAAGCTGAACCACGGTGCTCCGGTGATTGATGCACGCATTTTTGTGAATTACTACCGCACCACCTCAAGCGGTCGATTAATGCTTGGCAAAGGTGGGAATTATTTTAGTTTCAATAACCAAGTGAGAAACACCTTTCACCGTGCTAGCCGTTATCAAGCGATTCTTGAACGCTCATTTAGCCATTTTTTTGCACATCACCAACTCGAGATAGACAGAACTTGGACCGGCCCCTCAGACCGAAGTGTCTCTGGCATGCCTTTCTTTGGTCATTTAAATGGTCAAGCTAATGTGTTTTATGGCAGCGGTTACTCAGGCAACGGCGTGGTGCAATCCTATTTAGGTGGACAAATCTTAGCGAGTCTACTGCTTAATCAACATAACGACTGGCGTCACTGCGCCTTGGTCAACCAAACGCTTAAACAGTTTCCCGTCGAGCCATTTCGCACCGCGGGGGCCTTAATGGTGAGAAATGCCATTCGCCGTAAAGAAAGCGCAGAGGATAACAACACGCCACCGCATAAACTCGATGTTTGGCTAAGCAAGCTTAGTGGCAGCGCAGCAAAATTAGATCCGAACGTGAAGCAGGAGTATATAAAGTGAATGCCATTGCACAAATAAAACAGCTATTCGAGCAATATGGTCACGCCACCTATGACGAGGCATGCAGCCAAATTTATCATGCCGAGCAATGCGCCACCCTCGCGAAAGAAAATGGTTATGATCAAGCGACTCAAATCGCTGCATTTTTACATGATATTGGCCATTTTGTTGCTCAATCTCAGAATAACCCGGACTTTACCCCACAAGGATATAGCAATCATGGCGATTTAGGGGCAGATCATTTAACTCAGCTTGGCTTTGATCGCGCGGTGACAATGCTAGTGCGCAAACACGTAGATGCGAAACGCTATCTGGTCAGTATTGATGAGGAGTATTACCAAACGCTCTCTCCTGCCAGCCAATTAACGCTAACAAGACAAGGTGGAAAAATGAGCAGCGTAGAACTTGCGGCATTCTCCAAGCTACCTGAATTGGACGCTATTATCGCGCTGCGTCGTTTTGATGATTTAGGGAAAGATCCGAGTTTAGCCGTTTTGCCGAGTAGCTATTGGTTTAGCCAGATAGAAGCCTATTTGGCGAGTTAGGCCAGTCTGAGTTTACAAGTCTATGATTATAAATATTTATCCTGTCATAAAACGATAGTAAGCTTGTCACAAAAGGTTTTATCGACTCTATTATGCTGCTTTATCAACGTATTCGAAACCATATCCAAGCGCTGCTAGCCGCTGGCAGCATGACGCCCGGTGCCAAATTGCCTTCAGAGCGTGCGCTGCAAGAAACATTTAGCTCAACACGGATCACCGTCCGTGAAGCCCTAGCACGACTAGAAGCCGAAGGACTTATCTTTAGCCAAAAGCGTCGCGGCTGGTTTGTCACCCCCGAAAAACTCAAATGGCATCCAGCTAAAAAAGTGAACTTTAACCACCTTGCCATTGAACAAGGCTTTACACCAACAACTCAAGTAGTGGCAATTAATGCCCCTTCCACAGAGCCTGAGTTTAGCCACTCTCATTTTAACGGCCAGCCTGTATATGAATTAACTCGAGTACGCGCGTTAGATGGTCGCGCAATAATGATGGAACAGATCTATTGTGCAGCCGAACGTTTTGCCGACTTGCACAACCAACCGCTGGATGGCTCAATCACAGAAGTGATGTCGACCCATTACCAAGTTGACGTCAGCTTTGAACAGTGTGTAATAAGCGTCACCGTACTACCCGATGACGTTGCCGACAAATTAGAAAAGAACAGCGGCGCACCTTGCTTAAAGGTACTGCGCGCCCGCTATGACGCCGAGCAAGCATTGGTGGATTACAATATTGAATATTGGCTCCATGACGCCATAGAAATGATTGTTGAAGGCGTGTAACCCCTGTAGGTCGTGCTTTAGCACGACAACCTTTTCGCATATATAGTCACATGGTAAACACAATCATTATAATGAATATCAGCTCCATGACGGCATAGCGATGATTGTTGAAGACGTGTAAGCCCGTCCCCGTAGCTCGTGCTTTAGCACGACAACCTTTCCTATAACCTGCGGTTGTCCTATTTTAGAAATAGCGCTAAGTTTAAATTTGGTACTCCCACATTTGACAACTGCAAGGAACATCAAGATGGCTAATTTTAATGAGCGACTTAATGGCCTAGATCTGAGCCAGATAACACATAGACTCAAAATCGCAACAGGTATGACAGAAGCTGATTGTTTACAAGCAGAAGTGCTGTACAGGCAATTTCTTGTGTTAAAGTCAAAATATCCAGATACGCCAATCACACCGCCACAACTGGCCGATGAGGTATGGCATGAGCATATCACCGATACACTCGCGTATCACAATGACTGTGAAAACCTCTTTGGCGCATTTTTACACCATATCCCAGACGAAGATAATCAAGAAACATGGCAAAAGGCTGTGTATTTATATCAGTTAGAGTTTGGTGTTGATGTAAGTAACTTACAGGCCGCATATTGCAGATAACCGACTAGGCTCGCTACAGCGAGCTTTTTCTTTTTGCTATCCGACTATTCATAAACGCGAATCCAATACTTCTGGTTTTTGATACTAGTGTTGTATATGAAGTGATAGAAATGGCAATAAGTCTTGTCAGCAATGAAGTGACATACACAATACCTGATCCGAAAAAATTAACTGATGCACTAAATAACTTGTATAAATCAGTGCCACCACTAGGAGCAAAAGAATAAATGGATATTTTAAAAATTGAAGTTCTTTCACATGCGCTGACGTTATTATTCGGAGCTATCTTTGGCTTTATAGCTGATGCTGTTTTTCGTCCATATTTATCAACTAAGTTCAAAAACCTAGCTACAAAACAGGATATCAAAATAATAACGGATAAAGTTGAATCTGTGAGACATGATTATGCAATACAATTGGAAAGGACTAAGACGGAGTTATCATCGAAGTTGAAAACTCACGGCTTTCGTTATGAAAAAGAATATGAAGTGCTTTGCGAATTGAATGAATGTCTAGTAAATGTTCTTGACGCTTGTAATGAACTTAGACCGATAATAGAGTTTGTAGACTGCCCAATAAATCTGAGACCCTCAAACACACCTGAGGGTAAGGTTGATTTACATAATGAAGCTGACCTCGAAAATTTAAAGGATATGAAAATTATCAAAGAAAAGAGACTTGCAAAGTTAGACCAAGCTCTTAAAAAACTTCGTTCAGTCATGTTAAAAAAGAAACCCTTCTATTCGGAGGCAGTATACTTAGCTTCATCAGATGTTTTAAAACAAGTGGGTGATGAGTACTGGAGTTACTTGTGTGCAAATCAATTTAAAGTTGAATTAAACCAAGAATTCTACGAGGAAGGTCGAGAAAATAGGTTAAAAATCAGTAAGAAAGCTGAGTTCGCAATTGAAAAAATACGTCAAAGAGTAATTGAATGGGAAACATTGGAATAGAAAGTGAAGAGGTTAAAATGAATAAACGTACTGAAATAATGGAATGCCCAAATTGCGGCGGCAAGTTTGAACTGACAGAGTTTAATCCGGATGGCTTAGGTTGGGAAAAAGAAAATTATTACTGTCCCCACGACGATTGTAATTACTTTGACACACGTAGATCTCCCGGTAGCTTCAAGACCACAAAGCATACTAATTAGTTTAACTGGAATAAAACACACCATAAATTTTACTAAGGAATGACATTTATATGGTTCGACCTGGCTTTTTAATCCTCTTTTTTACTTCGTTATTTGCTGTGTTTATTATCTATTATGGACTGCTATTTGTTGGTGAATCGATGATTGACACTGCCAGAATGGCAGAAACTTAAAGACGAACCTAAGATTTGGTTTCAAAGGAGTGGCGCCATTTTAGTTTGCTTGGCCATCATGGTTGAGTTTGGAATTTTAAAAATTTTAAAAATGGAGCATGAATCTAGAGAAACAGTAAGCGAACAAGCTGGGGAGAGAGCATATAAAACCATGTACTTTTTGGGTCATATTTTGGCATTCCTGTTTGCCATCGTTGGTACACTCGTATGGGGATATGGTAACATTATTTATTCTCACCACTTTGGAAATTAAACAATTGGAATAAAGCAAACCGTAATACTAGATATAAAAGGATGCGCCAAAGTATTGGCAAAAAATCTTAAAGGAATTTCTCAACCAGCCCCAAGGTTTAACCTTATTTATAGGTGACAGCCCAGATTAGACAATCGTTAACACAATTGAAGATTTGCTACTCATTTATTTAGCTAAAGGGGTGTAACCCCCTTAACCCATCGCCGCGTAAAGCGTCTCCTACCCTAACAGTTTACCAGTATATTGCTTCAGTAATAGCAATCGCCGGGTAAAGCGCCTCCCACCCTAACGGTTTATCAATACTTTGCTTCAGCAATACCCATCGCCGCGTAAAGCGCCTCCCACTCTAACGGTTTACCAATACTTTGCTTCAGCAATACCCATCGCCGCGTAAAGCGCCTCCTGCCCTAACGGTTTACCAGTATTTTGCTTGTGCGATAGCTTCTAGTAGTCCGCTAATATCTGCGGCATATACTTCGCCAATATTACCGATCCTAAAGCAATCTGCGTTTGATACTTTGCCGGGGTAAATTACATATCCTTTTTGCTTCAATGCTTCATAAAAGCGCTTAAACTCATAGCTTTCGTCACTTGGTGAATAAAAAGAAGTGATAATAGGTGAGTGCATGGCTTCTGGTAACAAGGCTTCAAAACCAAGGGCTTTCATGCCGCTAACGAGCTGTTTTTGATTTTCGCTGTAACGCTTGAATCGTGCAGAAGCGCCTCCCTCTTGCGCCAATTCTTCTAGTGCTTTGGCAAAAGCCCTGACAACATGCGTTGGCGAGGTAAAACGCCATTTACCATGATGATTTTCCATGGTTTTCCACTGAGCGTGTAGATCCAAAGAAAGTGAGCGTGCTTGTCCTTCAGAGGCAATCAAGAGCGCTGTTTTTGTAATCACAAAGCCAAAACCTGGAACACCTTGAATACACTTATTTGCTGAGCTAATGAGGATATCAATTTGCCACTCGTGCATATCCATCTCAATGCCGCCAAAACTGCTCATGGCATCAAGGATCATTACTTTATTGTGATGTTTCGCAAGCTCCGCTACGCGTTTAGCCGGATTCAGCATCCCCGTTGTGGTTTCGCAGTGTACCATTGCTACGTGGGTGATCTCAGGGTGTTGCTCAAGCGTTTGTGAGATCTGCTCAAGTTGCGGCAATTCGGTTTCAACAAAGTTGAGCGCTATCACATTAATATTTAGATAATTGGCTATCTCAATAATACGCGCACCATAGGCACCATTATTGATAACCAGTAAAGTGCCAGACTTAGAAATAAAAGTCCCAATAGCCGCCTCTACACTTGCTGTACCACTGCCCTGCATTAAGGTTGCACTGTAGTCACTGCGATACTGCGGATCTGCAACCGCAATTTCACAAAGCTGATTGCGAATAACTTGCACCACACCTTGGTTATATTCATCATCCCAGGTGCACCAGTCTTTCAACATGGCTTCTTTCACGGTGTGAGATGTACTGAGCGGGCCTGGCGTCAGGAGTAAATAATCGTTGTTCATAACTGCCTCTAAACTGGTCTATACCAGAATATTTAACCGAGTTTAGATGACGACAACGTGACAGATTTATGAAAATAATAATTATAACAACATAGTTAACCTGAGCTTCGGATAATTAATGCTTTTCTAGCAGCCAGTTTTAGCGCTAGCTGCGTTAACTTGAGTTTAATAGCCGTCGATAGAGTCGATGTAACCCTAGGAAGTCACGCCTAATAACGAGTACTGAAACCATGACTAAGTCATTTGCATTGGAGCCAAGAGGGTAAAAAATTAAAAAAAACTGCCGAAGCCAAGAAGGAAGGTATTGATAATAGACTCCAAAACAGGCTGCTGCGAGAAACATCACGATTGAAAAAGACATGCATAGTTGTAAGTAGCTATAACAAACATTACCTACCCTAGCACTCCCTCTTGGAATGAGTGTCAGCGTGAACATAGTCAATAAGTCCATCACGATTAAAGCGCCGTTATACCTAAGAATTTCCCAAGTATTAACTGCACTGTCAGAGGGAAGCAAAAAAAGGGCTACAATGGGAATAGTAATCAGAAACGAAATAAACATAACTGCACTATAAAATATAGGCTGTTGTTCAAGACGCTCTTGCCTATTCCCAGAATAAATGGCTAGGTTGTAAAGCAAAGCAAAAAGAAAGCCCCATGCACTAAATGTAGACAGAAATAAGGCTGTTATCTTTTCGATATACATCAATAACTAACTTAGTAGTTAACGATACCCGTTTGGATTATTGCTTTGCCAGCGCCATGTATCTTGCATCATGGCATCCAATCCACGCTCTGCATGCCAGCCTAATTCAGATTTGGCTTTTTCAGGCGCTGCATAACAGGCGGCAATGTCGCCATCGCGACGCGGTTTAATGTCATACGGTATGGCTTTGCCCGCTGCCTTTTCAAACGCAGTAACCATCTCAAGTACTGAGTAGCCATTGCCGGTACCTAAGTTATAGATATGTGTGCCTGCTGCTACTGCGATTTTTTCAAGTGCTTTTAAATGGCCAATAGCTAGATCAACCACGTGAATGTAATCTCTCACGCCCGTGCCGTCTTTGGTGTCATAGTCGTCGCCAAAGACGCCTAAACTCGCCAGTTTACCAACAGCAACCTGTGAGATGTAGGGCAGTAAGTTGTTGGGAATACCATTTGGGTCTTCACCAATTAACCCCGACTCGTGTGCGCCAACCGGGTTAAAGTAACGCAAAATAGCAAAGGCCCAACGCGGGTCTGATTTAGCGACATCCTGTAGTACCATTTCAACCATCAGCTTTGACGTACCATAAGGATTGGTTGTGCCACCAACAGGGAAATCTTCACGAATAGGAAGGCTGGCAGGATCTCCATAGACCGTCGCTGACGAGCTAAAAACTAGCTTAAATACATTGGCGTCACGCATCGCATCAAGCAGCGTCAACGTACCCTGAACGTTGTTTTGATAATACTCGATTGGCTTTTGAACCGACTCTCCTACGGCTTTTAAGCCTGCAAAGTGGATCACTTCTTCAATATCATATTGCGCGAATACACTATCAAGAAATGCCTTATCAAGAATATCCCCCTGATGGAATGCCGCTTCCTTTCCTACTATCTCAGCGACTCTATGTAATGAAGTCTGCTGAGAGTTGCTTAGATTATCTACGACCACTACCTTTTTGCCTTGCTGTAGCAGCTCTAATACAGTGTGAGAGCCAATATAGCCTGCACCACCAGTTACAAGAATCGTCATATCTCTTCCTATGGTTGTTGTCTACGCATCGCATCGAGCATTCTACTCAATTTGTTATTGTCAGTCTTGGCGGTAGCATACAAATGCCAGCTTGTTATCAAAAAAGCTCAAGCGAGAAATTGAAGTCTGACAGTAACTTCTTAAGTTTCTTAATAAGTGGACTTTTTTAGGCGCATTTAAATCCCGATAATAAATTTTATTATCTAGTGCATATGCCACTTTATTATCATCCAACCAGGTATAATCTTGCACTTGACTGGGAAGAGCAAAAAATCGCTGAATATGATCGCTCTCTCTGTGGTAAGTTGCGAACCACATTAAGCCATTGACTTGATATGTAAAAGCAAACACATCACGCACACGGTTGTAAGACAAAGTTCGGCCAATATCTTCGGCAAGAATTTGTGGTAAATGACCATTAATATCTGTGTACTGTAAGGTATGCGGAGCACTCTCAGTCGCACCTAAAATAAACATAATCAGATCTTGGTTGCTCCCCCAAGCATGATACCCCACAGGTTCAATATGCTCAAAAACACGACTTGGTTTTGTAGCCTGATCAAACGGATAAAACCACAGTTTTTGCTTACCGGATCCCTCAACCACAATCGTCGTTAACCCTTTCCCATTCGGATGCAGTGTGGGTGAATACTCGGAGACAGGGGATTGCGTGAGGTTGGTTGTGTTTTGGCTTTGAAAGCCGTAAAAAAACAGATCCGTTTGGCTATTGCCATCAGCGCTTACTTCCGCGGTATAGTAAACCCCAGAATCAGTCACTAGCGGCTGATTAAAATATGCGGTGTTTTCAGTAATTGGTTTAGCACTGAAATGTTCACCTAATTCAGCTAGCCAAATTTGGCTTTTGGGCATGGCTGAATACGCAGGTAAACAGGACGCGAAAGCGAATAGACAAACTGCGAGCTTCACACGCATTGAAATGGGCATGGACGTTCCTTTGATTTTTCATTGTAGTTATATCACCCCGCTATGATACCCAACACTCGCCCTCAAGCAAAGCTTGCCAAAAACTTTGCTTCGCGTAACATCGAATTAACGGATGATGAAAGCTAAGGCAGATTTATGTCAGACAAACACCCTATTATCGCCATTACTGGTAGTTCAGGCGCAGGCACTACAACAACGACAAGCGCGATAAAACATATATTCCGCAGTCTTAATACCAAAGCCGCCTATGTCGAAGGCGATAGCTTTCATCGCTACACTCGCCCTGAAATGGATAAATTGCGTCGCGAAGCGCTGCAAGAAGGTAAGCACATTAGCTACTTTGGTGAAGAAGCCAATGACTTCGGCGCATTAGAAAGTCTGTTCAAAAGCTATGGCGAAACCGGCAATGGCAAAGTCCGTCGCTACCTTCATACGTTTGACGATGCCGTGCCATTTAATCAGCTACCGGGCACTTTTACTCCTTATCAAGAACTGGAACAAAACACCGATATGCTGTTTTATGAGGGGCTGCACGGTGGTGTCGTGACCCCCGAATATGATGTGGCCAGCAACGTTGATCTATTGATTGGCATGGTGCCTATCATCAACCTTGAGTGGATCCAAAAGCTCATTCGCGATACCAATGAGCGCGGCCACTCCAAAGAAGCGGTTATGACGTCAATTGTGCGCTCAATGGATGACTACATTAATCACATCACTCCCCAGTTTTCTCGCACGCATATTAACTTTCAACGCGTGCCCACCGTGGATACCTCTAACCCATTCAGTGCTAAAGACATACCCTCATTAGACGAAAGCTTTGTGGTTATTCGCTTTCGTGGCATCGAAGATGTTAATTTCCCTTACTACTTACAAATGATTGAGGGCAGCTTTATGTCTCGTGTAAACACGTTAGTTGTGCCGGGCGGGAAAATGGGGCTGGCGATGGAGTTGGTACTGACTCCACTTATCAAGGAATTATTAGTAAAGAAACGCGCCCTTGAGAATATGGCGCCAGTCGATTTACCGATTTAACCCAGCTTATGTTTTGATTAGGAATAATAGCTTCCTTGCATCGCTCCATATCACACTTTACACTGACGCCTTTTAGAGCATCACGAGTAGTTGTTATATGGACGTGCTTACCATTTTAGTGGGGTCTAAAAACCCAGTAAAAATCAATGCTGCAAAAACCATCTTTGCGCAGTACTTTCCCAATGCAAAAATTGACTGTCAGGGTATCTCAGCGCCGAGTCTCGTTGCGGATCAGCCTTTAGGTGAACAAGCCACCCGCGAAGGCGCAGAGAATCGTGTTACTTACTTACAGCAACATCATCAAGCCGATTTTTATTGTGCCATGGAAGGAGGCGCTGCCAAATTTGAATACGGTGCAGCTACTTTCGCTTATGTCGTCATTGCGAATAACCGTCGTACGAGTGTCGGCCGTAGTTGTAATTTGCCGCTACCGGCATCGGTCTACGCGCGTCTTGAACAAGGTGAAGAGCTAGGACATGTAATGGACGACTTGTTCAATACCACTAATATCAAGCAACAAGGCGGTGCTATCGGTTTGCTAACCAACCATCTTGCCACCAGAGAGAGTAGCTACACGCAAGCCTTATTACTCGCAATGGCACCCTTTAATCACCCCGAGATGTATTTATAATGCCGAACTATACACATATTTTATTTGATGCTGACGAAACCTTATTTAGCTTTAATGCCAAATTTGGATTACAAACGCTGTTTACTCAATATGACGTTGTGTTCACTGACGAGGACTACGAAGAATATAACAGCTTAAATGCGCCACTTTGGGTGCAGTATCAAAATGGTGAGATTGACGCAAAAACACTTCAGGTAACGCGCTTTAGTCGCTGGGCTGAAAAACTCGATATCGCACCTGAAGTACTCAATGCGGGATTCTTGGCCGCGATGGCAGAAATTTGCCAACCGTTACCGGGAGCTAAAGCCTTGCTCGATAGCCTGAAAGGCCAATGTACTTTGGCTATTATTACCAATGGATTTGCCGCGCTTCAGCAAAAAAGATTGGAACATACCGGCCTTGTGGATCGTTTTTCTGAAGTGGTGATCTCTGAGTTGGTGGGTAAAGCTAAGCCAGATCCGAGTATTTTTGCGCATACGTTAGCACTGTTAGGGAACCCCGACAAATCCAAAGTATTAATGGTTGGCGACACACCAGCAAGTGACATTCTAGGCGCAAACCGCTTTGGGATTGATAGCTGTTGGTTAAAGCATGATGGCAAAGTCTGCCCTGACCATATCAAGCCAACCTATACCGTAGAATCTCTTAAAGAGTTGCAAGCGATTTTAATGGGGTAATGCCCTGTACAATTGTGTGGGAATAAGCTGACCTTGCGGGTTTTAAAAGCTCGCCGAATAAATCGGCTCCTACCAAAGGTAGACCTGTGTAGGAGCAAGTTTACCTTGCGGATTATTAAAAGCTCGCCGAGAAAATCGGCTCCTACCAAAAGTAGACCTGTGTAGGAGCAAGTTTACCTTGCGAGCTCTTAAAGCTTTTGAAGATGCGCCGAGAAAATCGGCTCCTACCAAAAGTAGAGCTGAGTAGGAGCAAGTTTACCTTGCGATCTCTTAAAGCTTTTGAAGATGCGCCGAGAAAATCGGCTCCTACCAAAGGTAGACCTGTGTAGGAGCAAGTTTACCTTGCGAGCTCTTAAAACTTTTGAAGATGCGCCGTGAAAGCCGGCGCTTATTAAGTGATTAAAGTGCTGAGCGCTGTCTTAACACTTCAAATAAACAAACACCGGTCGCAACCGATACATTTAAGCTAGACACGCTACCTACCATCGGGATCTTAACCAGCTCATCGCAATGCTCTCGAGTTAAACGGCGCATGCCATCGCCTTCGGCGCCCATTACAATGGCCATAGGCCCAGTCAGGTTTGCATCAAAAACAGCTGTATCGGTTTCACCTGCCGTACCCACAACCCACACACCGGCTTCTTTAATATCACGCAACGTGCGAGCAAGATTGGTTACTTGGATAAGCGGAACCGTTTCTGCAGCGCCACACGCTACTTTTCTTGCAGTGCCGTTTAGCTTTGCAGACTTATCCTTTGGTACGATAACACCATGTACACCTGCTGCATCAGCACTACGCAGACATGCACCTAAGTTATGAGGATCCGTTACCCCATCAAGCACCAAGAAAAATGGTGTGGTTTCTCTTTGAATGATCTCATCAAGATCTTTTTCATTGTATCCGCGCGCCGCTTTAACATTGGCAATAATGCCCTGATGTTGCTCACCATTCGCTTTGTTATCAAGCGCTTTACGCTGCATAAACTGCACTGAAATACCAAACTTACGGGCATCGTTTACGACTTGATTTAAACGCTGATCTTCACGTCCCTTTAGTGCATAAATTTCTAAAAAGCGCTCCGGCGCGTTATTCAAAATGGCTTCGATTGAATGAAAGCCAAAAATTAATTCGTTACTCACGTTAAAGCTCCCGCTTTATAATCTATTGCGCTTTTTTGCTACGATTTCTTTCGTTTTTACCTGGGCGCTTTGCTTTGCCCTTTGCCGCTTTGGCTTTTTTACTCGTCGATTTTTTCTTCGACTTCAGCGTGCCTGCCTTTTTCGCCTGTTTGAGCTCACCCTTAGGGGTCGTTCTTTTGCGCTTTTTGGCTTTGTCATCGCCTTTATTATCTTTATCGCGACCAGACGTTTCACCGTCACGGCGCTTAGTTCCCGGGATTTTACCCGTTTTTAGCTGCTCACGAACACTACTTGCTGTGCTTTTTGGCGATTTTCGACGCCTTGCATACCTGTCTTGCTGACCTTCTTCAGCCAAAGCTAAGTTGATACGACGATCGTCCAAGCTAACTGAAGCAACCACAACAGTAAGTTTATCGCCGAGTCTAAACACTGTGCGACTATGCTCGCCAATCAAACATTGCTTTGCACCATCAAAGTGGAAGTACTCATGCCCTAAATTGCTAACATGGATCATCCCGTCAATCTGTAGATCGTCCAACCTCACAAATAATCCAAAGTTGGTGACTGATGAGATCACACCGGTAAATTCATCGCCAACATGATCTTGCATAAATTCACATTTAAGCCAATCAGCAACTTCTCGAGTAGCGTCATCAGCGCGGCGCTCTGTCATCGAACACTGCTCACCCAGTTGTTTCACTTCATCTTCATTGTAGATGTAAGCGCCACTCACGGGCTGTTGTTGCTGCTGTAAAATGCCTTTGATTGCGCGGTGTACCACCAGATCCGGATAACGGCGAATTGGTGAGGTAAAGTGTGCATAGGCTTTTAATGCCAAACCAAAGTGGCCAATATTTTCAGGCTGATATACTGCTTGCTTCATTGAGCGCAGTAACATGGTCTGGATCAATTCTTTTTCAGGGCGATCTCCCAATGACTCAAGCGCTTGGGTCAACTCCTCTGGCGACGGATCGTTAGGTAATTGACTTTCGATACCCAAGTCTTGCAAGAATTGTCTAAACTGGCTCAATCTTTCAGGGTCTGGCTCATCATGAACACGGTACAAGCTATGGGCTTCATGTTTTTCCAACAGCTTTGCTGCTGACACATTAGCCAAGATCATGCACTCTTCAATCAGCTTGTGGGCGTCGTTACGAACCACAGGCACGATAGAATCAATTTTTCGATGGGCATTAAATACAAAGCGCGTTTCTAGGGTTTCAAACTCAATCGCGCCACGCTCCTGCCTTGCAGCCTTCAGCGCCATATACATGTTATGGAGCTCAGTTAGATGAGGCACAAGAGGCTGATAATCCGCTCTGAGCTTTTCGTCACCTTGTAAAATCGCATGGACTTTGGTGTAAGTAAGACGAGCATGAGAGTTCATCACGGCTTCGTAAAAACGGTAGCCAGACAAACGACCCGCTTCGGACACGGTCATTTCCGCAACCATACATAAACGGTCTACCTTAGGATTCAATGAACATAGACCGTTCGATAGCACCTTAGGTAGCATTGGCACAACTTGCTCAGGAAAATACACTGAGTTACCACGCTCAATCGCTTCTTTGTCAAGCGCAGTGCCTTTGCCGACATAATGAGATACATCCGCAATAGCAACCCATAAACGCCAACCTCCTGACTTTTTACGCTCGCAATATACGGCGTCATCAAAGTCACGTGCGTCTTCACCGTCAATGGTCACTAACGGTAAGTCGCGCAGGTCGACACGGCCTTGTTTGGCAGACTCTTCTACAAACTCACCAAGATTTGCAACTTGTGCTTCTACTTCACTTGGCCACTCATGAGGAATGTCATGATTGCGAAGTGCCACTTCAATTTCCATACCCGGTGCCATATGATCGCCGAGCACCTCAAGTACTTTACCCATTGCATTCATTTGTTTGCTAGGGCTTTGAGTGATCTCTACCTGCACCATTTGATTATGGCGAGCACCATTTTCTTGGCCAGGTACGATGATGATATCTTGAGTAATGCGAGGATCTTCTGGCACCACGACTGCCATGCCAAACTCAACAAAATAACGACCGACGACTGGCGCACGCTCTTTTTCAAGTACCCGCACAATGCGCGCTTCCACCTTACCACCTGAGCCTCGGCTGCCAGCCTTTGCTAACACCCAATCGCCATGTAGCACGCGCTCCATTTGATACTTAGTGATAAACCAATCTTTGGGCTCGCCTTCGACTTCTAAAAAGCCAAAGCCGTCACGGTGTCCAACAACGCGGCCTTTGACTAGACCATCATCACTTGGAATGGTGTAACACTTAAATTTATTGAAGTGCAGTTGACCGTCTCGCTCCATTGCGCGCAAGCGGCGTTTAAGCGCAATTTGACGCTCTTCGTCTTGCACTTTTAAATCGTTACACAATTGAGAGAAAGAAGGTGGTTTGGCCGCGCTTTTAATGTGTTCTAAGATAAATTCGCGACTAGGTACTGGATTGTCGTATTTTTGCTGTTCTCTATCGAGATAGGGATCCTGTTTTGGCATTACTGTCTTGTTAAATAAGCTATGCTGTTATTTTAACCCAAAATAGCCTAATGACCTAGGCCAAGATCGATGAATCTTTTTATGCAGATAGATTAACCACTGAATTTGATGTCGATTCCAACGTTGCAATTTGGGCGTGAAGCTCTAATAAACGCTCAACTGAGCGTCTAGCAACCATAGCAAGACCGTCCCAATCGACTTGCTCTTCAGAGTAACTCAGCTGTACTGTTGCTGCTTGAACAAGCTCTGCAAAATTCACCATGCCGAGCTCTAGAGCTTCATTTTCAATGTAGGCTAGTTTATCAATGGCTAAATCTGTTACATTTAACTCTGTGAGTCCTTTAATTTGCGCAATCTCATATTCAAACCTGTCTGCTAAATACATTAACTTCGTTGCCAACACGCCTGAACTTTCACGGTTTGCGAGATCCATAAATCTTGATTGATCAATCAAAGTCTTACATTCCAAGCGAGATGTTGTTTTTACAGTCGCACATTCCAGTGCCGCATATAAACGGCTTGGCATGATAGGCTTAGTTAAACAGTCCTGCATGCCAGCTCGGAGGCATTGTCTTTTCAATTCAGGATCGCCATCACCCGTTAACGCTATCACCTTAACGCTGGAGGTAAAGCCAATTTCGTTGAAGCCCTCTTTAAACCACTCAAGACCATTTCCATCTGGCAGTCGCATGTCTAACAAAATAATATCGAAGTTGTGTTCTAATAGTGCGACTTCCGCTTCTGCAAGGCACTTAGCAATAGAAAACTCGCTCACCATATCGTTTAAATAAGTGCTGATCACATCAATATTCATGAGGTTATCTTCAACAACAAGCACATTGAGTGCTAGCTTCTCTGTATTAAACTCTGTGCTCTGTAACGGTGAATCACTACACTGGCAATCTAACTCAAAGCTAAACACAGTGCCATTGCCAAGCTTGCTGTCGACGTTAAGCTCAGAGTCTAGCCCTTGCAGCAGTTGCTTGCATAACGCCAACCCAAATCCTGAACTTTGCGAGATGGATTGTTCAGTATTTAATGTGACAAAGGGCTCGAAGATCTTTTCCATTTGTACTTCAGTCAGTCCTTTGCCCGTATCCTTAATTGCAAAACGAATAGTTTGCTTATCCTCAGCGCGACTTGTGCCTTCAAGGATCAGCGTAATAATGCCTTTATCTGTGTACTTAATCGCGTTCGAAAGCAGATTTCTGAGTACCAAAGACAATGTATCTTGCTCGACGACATGAACGTCCTGTGGATACAGACCTTTAACCTCGACCCTCAAACTCAACCCTTTAGCCAATGCCAGCGGCTGTAAAAGGCGAACTAACTCTTGCGAAAGACTATAAAGCGAGACAGGCACGCGATTTTGCGCGGCATATTCCCCTTTCGCTTGCAATAATACTTGATTGGCTAAGTCTGACATCGACATCGCGGCGTGGACGATAACATCGCATAGTTGAGCATGGCGATTGGGCTCACGCGGCACTTTTTTAAGTGATTCTGCGTGACCAACAATAGCGTTTAGTGGTGTTCTCAGTTCATGACTTAATAACGTTAAAAACTGTCCTTTTACTTGCGCTGACTGCTCAGCAGCAGTTTTTAACAGGCATAGTTCTTTTTCACGACGGCTGCTACATAACAGGCATAAAGAAAAACACAACAGCAGCGGCATCGTACTCACTGAAACTGCAAAAAACTGGTTAACCCAATTTGCCGAAACCAGGCTATCTGTCACCGAGTAGCCGCCAAGCATGACCACTCTAAAAGTAAACACGGCCAATAAGCTCAAGCACGATAGGCCAAACGCCCAATGTGCCGCACTAAACTGTTGTGATAATAATTTATGGCCTTTATTTAACGCTCGCAGGCAGTAAATCATCGCCATCGCCCAGACTAGGTAGTTGATCCCGACACGAGCTATAAAATTAAAATCCACGTACAAAAAGTAAGTAAAACTGGGAATACCCAATGCGGCTAATACATACCAAGGCATGTAATTGCTTTTCACACTAAAAAACGCATCAACACCACGAGCCAGATAAAAAAGTCCCAATGCGATAGTAAGATTGGGAATAAAAATTGAGAACGTAATGGGAAGTGTATAGGCGGCCAACAGGCCACACCCAATTGCGGTAAGCGCAATGAAAACAAGCCAATCTCGAGTGCCTGGTAGGCCTTTATTAATAAACCAGTTTACGGCCATAAAAACTGTACAAACCACAGTCGTTATTGCGGTAACTTGAATAAGTAATTTAGGATCCATCATTACACTCAAAATTAATACATTATTATTACTTGGCGGATGGTGCAGTATATTACCGCACTGCATTATTTTGAAGTATTAACTGGATATATGCTATTACACCGAGTTACAGCCATCCTTTTTGCTTAGCAATTCTTGCTGCATCTACTCGATTTGTCGCATGTAATTTCGCGATAGCGTCGGATAAATAATTCCTTACCGTTCCCTCGCTCAAAAATAGCTGTCCTGCGATTTCAGCAGTTTTTAGTCCTTCACTGGCCAAACGCAACGCTTTTCGCTCTTTATCAGTAAGCGGGTCAGCATCCTCCAAAGCGTACAGAGCAAGCTCTGGGTCAATAACCTTATATCCGTTCATTACCTTTTTCAGCGTTGATAGCAAGTACTCACTTGGTGCTTCTTTTAATACAAAGCCATTTACCCCTAAAGTGATCGCGCGACGAATATAACCCGCCTTAGAAAAGGTCGTCATGATAACTACTTTTGTGTCTGGCATTTTTTGTTGTAAGTGCTGAGCAAGCTCAAGCCCAGTGACTTGTGGCATTTCAATATCCGTTAGCACGATATCAGGCGTTAACTTTGCTAACTTTTCCTTTGCAACTTGACCGTTTTCAGCCTCGCCAACCACCTCAATCTCTCTATCTAAGCTCAATAATGCCGCAATAGCTCCTCTTACTAATGCTTGATCTTCAACAATAAAAACTTTGATCATCCTGCTTCCCCTAGTACCGCCTTAAAGTATCCGCCCTGTTCGGTGTTATAAAATAATTGGCCACCACATTCTTTCAATCGGGTACGGATCCCCATTAAACCATTTCCTTCTTTTATGGACTTTATAGAGCCATTATCTTTAATTTCTACAAAGACATTATTGTCAGTTTGTCGTAGTGTGAAGCAAACCTTATCTGCGTCGCTGTGACGAATAATGTTGGTGCATATCTCTTTAGCAAAAAAGCACAAACAGGCTTCGCTTACTTTATCTAAAGTGACCGCCTGCAATTCTAGCGTTACGGCAATGCCCTTATCTTTTAGCCTCGATGCCAAAATGTGCAGCTGAGCATCAAGCGCTAGCTGATGGTAGCCGGTGACGGCTTGGCGCACTTCGCTTAGTGCTTCTCTCGCTAAGTCTGCAACCTGCTGCGCTTCTGATTGCGCTTGCTCTAATGCATTTGCAGCTGCAAATTTACTCGCCAGCTCTGCTTTTAATGCTATCGAGCTGAGTGAATGACCAAGTAAATCATGTAGGTCGCGCGCAATACGCTCACGCTCAGCCACGGCGCCTAGCCGCTTAATCTCTTCTTCACTTTGCCTCTGCAATTCTTGATGTACTCGCTCTCGGTGTGACATCCAACCAAAAATAAAGAGTCCACATGCCACACACAGTGCAGGCATCAAGAAATAAACCGTTTGCTGGGTCGCGATAAATTTAGCCGTTAGCAATACCAGCACTATGATGACCAGCATCGCAATGATTTTATAACGAGGCAGAAAATTAAAACCGCAGAAAAAAGCAATAAAGCCAAATAATGAACTCGTCCCGGTCGTCACCCAACTACCTGCGACACAAAGCCCTGCCATCACTACTAAATTCATCACCAACGCATTGCCCGTTTTTGTAATACTCTGCCAATAGAGCAAGACAAAACTAAGGTACACAACAACTTGCAACGCAATATTAACTGCGCTCAATTGCGCCCAGCTAAATATTAACGGGAAAAAGTAAAAGGTTGAAAATATAAGGGGTCCGGCATTCCAAAATGAGCGCCGTTTCTCTACTAGGGTAAATTCTGTGGTAATGGACACAAGCTTCTCTGGTTCACTCTTTTTATTATTATTTACGTTTAAGCGCAGAATGTTGAGTGACAAGTGTCAACAATCTTGTCATCTCAAAGCGATTAAATGATAGACTGCTAAAAAACAGTTCTAATATTCGATATGCGCCCACAACAATCCGCTTTGCTCTCGCTTCATAGTGCCGTTTTATTATTTGGTGGAACAGCATTATTTTCAAAATTAATTTCACTCTCAGCATTGGATATCACCGTTTACCGTACCGCCGTTGCTTTCGTTGTGCTACTACTGTTACTCAAAATACAACGGCAGCCGATAAAATTAATACACAAAAAAGATTATCTAACGGCTTTAGTTCTCGGTGTCATCGTGGGACTTCATTGGGTGACTTACTTTGCAGGCATGCAAATGGCGGGAATTGCAGTTGGGATCATTGCCTTTTTCACCTACCCCGTTATCACCGTTTTTTTAGAGCCGCTCTTCACTCGCAACCGTGTACAGCTAAAAGATTTTATCAGTGCGAGCGCGGTGCTATTTGGTATCTATCTGTTAGTACCAGAAGCGAACCTTGGCAACCAAGTTACCTTAGGGATTATTACGGGCGTATTCTCGGGCGCACTCTTTGCGCTACGCAACTTGCTCCAAAAGCGCTTCTTTTCTCACTATAGCGGCCCACACACGATGCTTTATCAAACGCTTGTTGCATGCCTCATGCTGTTAGCATTTGTGGAAGTGCCAATTCAGCAAGTTTCCACAGAAAACCTCTGGTTAATCTTGCTTGCAGGAGCAATATTTACAGCAATTCCACACGCCTTGTTTGCCTCTAGCCTACGTTATTTATCTGCCACCACTGCAGGGTTAATTTCTTGTTTACAACCATTGTATGGAACGCTATTAGCTTATATTCTGTTACACGAGACGTTGACACTTACAACATTACTTGGCGGGTTGTTGGTAGTTAGTGCAGCCTGTTTTGAAACTTGGTCTATTACAAGGAAAAAAGCATGATTCAAGTCTTAGCGCACCGTGGAGCCAGTGGCAGCTATCCGGAAAACACACTTGCTGCAATAGAAGCAGCTCTCCATATTGGCGTTGATGGTATTGAGTTGGATGTGCAAAGTTGCGCGGATGATTACGCCATTATCCACGACACTTGGCTAGACAGGACCACCAATGGCGTGGGTAGAGTTAATGAACAAACTCAAGCCTACCTTGCCACGCTTGATGCCGGTAAAGGACAATCAATTCCAACCTTGCAGCAAGTGTTTGCCACCATCGGCAAACAGACAGATATCAATTTAGAACTGAAGCATACCTTTGGCCTAGATAAATTCGTTACCTATATTGAAGATCATATCCAGCAAGGCGTGATCACCAGAGAGCAGCTACTCATCTCCTCTTTTGACCATCATCAACTATTGTGGCTAAAGCAAAAATTACCTTGGGTAAGAATTGGCGCGTTAACCGCTTCGATCCCAATTCATTATGCGCAATTTGCCGAATCGCTCCATGCCTACAGCATTCATATGGACAAAAACTTTATTAATCATGAATATGTGTTGGACGCAAAATCTCGCGGATTAAAGGTATTTGCTTATACGGTCGATAAACAACAAGACATAGATATGATGCTAAATTTCGGGGTGGATGGTATTTTCACTAACTTTCCATGCCAAACCAAAATGTATTTACAGGGCATTGGCGCTTACGCCACCCCAATTGAGTAACTGCTTGATCGCTTTAGCATTGTTATTCCATTTAGCTCATCTATACTGAGACAAATAAAGTGGCACAATGATGAGCCCAATATGAGTTTATATATGCGCATTTATAATTTTTTAGAAGAGACGTTTTTCTTTACCCTAACACGCAAAATTATTGGCAATTTAGGTTTTTTACTTCTCTTTCAAGCAATTAGTTTATTTTGGCTGTATTCGGAGCTATCCCAATCTGGCGCGAATATGGGGCTGTTTTGGCTGATCACTATTGTGATTATTGCTGCGTTTGCATTTACCGTCTTTTATATGCGCTTTTTAATCGTGCGACCTGTACAAGCGATGAAAGAGTCACTGGAACGTGTTAACCGCCAAGACGGTAACCTAGATGCAAAGCTGCCACAATTCACTTATGACGAATTTAGAGATTTAAGCGAGCAGTACAACGCCTTTACCACCCACCTTAGTGTCCTTTTGGAAAGAACATATGAAAGTGCCGCTGCGGCAACACAAAGCAACCGCGATATCACCAATTCCATGCAAAGTACCGCAAAGTATGGACAGCAGCAGCTGAGCCAAGGTGACACAA
Source organism: Pseudoalteromonas sp. NC201 (assembly GCF_002850255.1). Taxonomy (NCBI): domain Bacteria; kingdom Pseudomonadati; phylum Pseudomonadota; class Gammaproteobacteria; order Alteromonadales; family Pseudoalteromonadaceae; genus Pseudoalteromonas; species Pseudoalteromonas sp. NC201. Next base: position 554,476 of record NZ_CP022522.1, on the reverse strand, counting down.
TTATTGCAGCTTCCGATCAGGTCAGCCACAGTTTACAAAGTATTGTGCACAATACCGATCAGGTTTATCAGGCCAATACCGAAAGCTTGCATTTTGTTCGCGGTTCATCACAGTCGTTAACTAAGCTTGTCGCTGAAGTAAAACAAATCACCACGCTACTAGGTAACTTTTCATCGACGGTTTCAGGCCTAAAAGAAAATAGTGAGAATATTCGCAACATTCTAAAAATGGTTGAAGAGTTTTCCGACCAAACCAACTTGCTTGCGCTCAATGCGGCAATTGAAGCAGCTCGAGCAGGTGAAGCCGGGCGTGGCTTTGCAGTGGTTGCCGATGAAGTTCGTGCGCTGTCGGTCAAGGTCAATGCGGCCACCCGCCAGATCAGCGATTTTATCAATCAAATGAACGTGCTTGTCGGTGAAACCAATCAAGAATCAGAGCAATTGATTTCTCATTCAAGCTCAGCAGAGAAAGCCATCAGTGATACCTCTCAAGGCTTTATTTCGATGAGTGATGACTTTGAACGCAATCAAGCACAATTAGAAGAAATCGTTAGTGCGGTACACCAACTTGAAGAAACACAAAAACATACCCATCAAGCAGTGCAACAAATTGTCGAACTGGGTCAGCAGTCTAAATCACAAATTGATGGCGCGTTAGCTGAATGCCAAAGTGCCCAAAAGCTCACAGAAACCACTCAAAAAGAGCTTACTCGTTTTGTTTCGCGGCGCTAAGCTCGCGAAACATCAAATGTGAGCACTTCGCTTATGCTAGCTTTGTTTAGCGCCAGCATGACTAGCCTATCTACTCCCAGTGCAACGCCAGCACAATCGGGGATGCCTGCGTCAAGTGCAGCCAATAACCGCTCATCGGCCGGCACAGGATGCAATCCCATCTCAGCTCTGAGTTGGTTATCTTGCTCAAAACGCGCTCTTTGCTCTACCGCATCCGTCAATTCATTAAATCCGTTAGCCAGTTCCATGTTGCGATAATAGAGCTCAAAACGCCCTGCAACGCGATTGTCTTTCGGGTTAAGTTTTGCCAGCGCCGCTTGCGATGCCGGAAAGTGATAAACAAAACAAGGTTTCTGCTGACCTATTTTAGGCTCAATTTCCATGCAAAATAGCAATTGCAGTAAAGTATCTGGATTGTTCTCGATAGCTGCAATATCACCATAACCATATTTGTTGGCGTGCGCTTTTAATTCCGTCAGCGACACGCTTAAGGGGTCAAATCCAAGGTATGTCTCAAAGGCTTGTTGGTAAGTCATCGAATCACTAGCAGGACAGTCCAATAACATCTGCATCAACTCATCGATTTCCGCCATTAAGTCAAATTCGTCAAAGCCCGGACGATACCACTCTAACATCGTAAATTCTGGATTGTGATGACGTCCTGACTCTTCATTACGAAAAGCCTTACATAATTGAAAAATCGCACCACTGCCGGCGGCAAGTAGTCTTTTCATCGCATACTCAGGTGACGTTTGTAAAAATAAAGGCAAACCTTGGCTGTGATTTGGGCCAACAAATCGAGTATGGAAAGTATCTAAGTGAGGATCGGTCACTGAGGCTTGAGAAAGGCTCGGTGTGTCGACTTCCATCACGTCACGAGCCGCAAAAAAGTGCCGTATCTTCGCTAAAATTGCAGCCCTTTGCCTAAGCGTGTCTATCGTTGCACTCGGCTGCCAATTGTTCACCGTCATTGTTTACTCCAAAAAAATCCCAGCAACATGCTGGGATTTATAAAACATCGTAAATTGCTTTACGCTATTATTTTACGCGGCTTACGTATTCGCCACTACGCGTATCAACTTTGATCACTTCACCAATTTGAACGAACAAAGGAACACGAACAACAGCACCTGTGCTTAGGGTTGCAGGCTTACCACCAGTACCCGCAGTGTCGCCTTTCAGGCCTGGATCGGTTTCAGTGATCTCAAGTTCAACAAAGTTAGGAGGTGTTACTGCGATTGGATTACCATTCCACAGTGTGATAGTACAAACGTCATTTTCAACCAGCCATTTTACGCTATCACCCACTGCTTTTTCATCAGCTGCGATCTGCTCAAATGTTTCGTTGTTCATGAAATGCCAGAACTCACCGTCAGTGTATAAATACGCTAGATCAGTATCCATTACGTCTGCGCCTTCCACTGAGTCGCCAGACTTAAAGGTTTTCTCTAGTACTTTACCTGAGATAAGCTTACGGATTTTAACGCGGTTAAACGCTTGTCCTTTACCAGGCTTGACCATTTCATTTTCTAAGATAGAACAAGGCTCGCCGTCCATCATAATTTTTAGGCCGCCCTTGAACTCGTTGGTGCTATAATTCGCCATCGTATCCTCTAATCTACGTATATTCGAGTAATTAACCTGCTAATGATACAAATAAATGAAGTAAATTTGCAGACTAACTGGCAAAAAGAATTAGCAAATGTTGTCACTGACCCACAAGAGCTACTCAACATCTTGGGGTTGCATGACCAATTTGATGCACGAGACTTTGCAGCTAAGCGCTTGTTTCCTATGCGAGTACCTCGCCCATTTATCGCTAAAATGCGCCACGGAGATCGTCATGATCCCTTGCTTTTACAAGTGTTACCTGTACATCAGGAATATTTAACTGAAGCGGGATTTAGTAAAGATCCACTCGAAGAACAAGACGCACCTGTACCTGGTTTGTTACATAAGTACCGTTCTAGGGTATTACTCATGCTCAAAACCGGTTGTGCGGTCAACTGCCGCTACTGTTTTCGACGCCACTTCCCCTATCAGGATAATCAGGTCAACAAACGCACCTTAGAGCCTGTATTTGATTATTTGCGCGCCCATCATGAAATCAATGAGGTGATCTTAAGTGGCGGTGATCCGCTGATGGCCAAAGATGACATGATAGCTTGGGTGCTAAAACAATTAGAGGCTATACCACAAATCAAACGTTTACGTATTCACAGCCGCTTACCGGTAGTGATCCCAGCGAGAGTAACCGAGGAATTGTGCCAACGTTTAGCAAACAGTCATTTAAAGGTGATTTTGGTAAATCACATTAATCATGCAAATGAAATCGATGATACTTTTAAAGCGGCAATGCAAAAACTTAAACAAGCCAATGTGACCTTGCTAAACCAAGCAGTGCTACTTAAAGGAATTAATAACGATGTTGCGGCTCAGGCCCAATTGAGTGAAGCCCTATTCGATGCAGATATACTGCCTTATTATTTGCATTTACTCGATAAGGTAGAAGGCGCTAGTCATTTTGATGTAGAAGAGCGTGAAGCCAAGGCGATAATGGCTGAACTTTTAGAAGTGCTACCGGGATTCTTGGTGCCTAAATTGGTGCGAGAAATAGGTGGTCAGCCAAGTAAAACGCCGATTGACTTAAATTTACTAGACTAAAATAGCAAAAAATCGGTGCTAATGACCCTAGCACCGATTGCTTTGCACATATCTATCGGACATGCCGAAGACAACGTGCCATCAGACATAAGCTTACGCGTATGTATTGATGTTGTTGCCTAGCGTTGCTGTCACTGATTTAGCTGGCGTTTGTGCTGCTGCACTGCTGCCCGCAGATTCAATTAAAGCAAGTGCGGCTTGTCCATCTGCTTGCTGTTGCTTCTTTGCCAATGCAGCGCTGTACACTTCACCACTTTGGCTCGCTCCAGACATAGCAGGTAGGTTACTTCCGGAAATATTCATAAGTGATTACCTGACTTTTTGATGGATCAGATTGGTTATCGGCGTATAAATTTAAACCTTTAGGATAAATTACGAGATAAATTTCCAATTCCTTTGTACTACTTATAAAAGGGTAGATTTACACCTGACATTTGTAAATGAAACCCTTAAAATAAGCCCTTTTAATAGGGCGATTAGGACTGACCATGCAAGCCGTTATCGAAAAACTCAATGAAAATCTCAAGATCATATACCGCCAAGCACTAGATGCGGATAAAAAACTCGATGAATTGCAGCAGCAAGGTCACGGTAAGTTTAAAGCACTATTTACAGAAGAAGCGGGGTTTACGTTTGAAGCCAAGCGCTTTAAACCTTATGTTTTGGATGTTGCAGCCGACGTTGAAGGTCTATCGACGACTGAAGAAATTGACGAGCAAAAACTTGCACTTGTTGTGAAAAAGCTACAGAGCCTATTACAACTACTCGCTACCTTTAAATAATTTATCAATTCAGGTTCTGTTGTTTGGGGCCTCTGTAATGTACAAGGAATGAAATCATGTTTACATACCCGACTTGGGTTGGCTTTGATTTAGACGGTACTTTAGTAAGTACCGCTGAAGATATCGCCTACGCTTTAAACACGACATTAAACCATTACTATTTGCCGGATATTGAACTTGCCCTTGTTAAAACTTGGATTGGCAATGGTACAACTAAGCTGACTGAACGTGCGTTAGACTTCCATAACAATACCAATATTGACAGAGCCGAAGCGACTCGTTTGCTTGAAACCATTTACGATGACTGTGTTACACGCTCATCCAGTTTATTCTCTAATGCAAAAGCTACACTGCAGAGTTTACATCAGCAAAGAATTAAACTCGCTTTAGTCACCAACAAGAATACTTCACATACTCATAAGTTATTAGAGCACTTAGAAATTAAAGCTATGTTTGACACAATTGTGTGTGCTGACACTTTGAAAAAGAAAAAGCCAGATCCACTGCCTTTATACATCTCTGTAAATAATATGAATTGCGAAGTACAAGATGGGTTTTATGTCGGTGACTCCATCAACGATGTGACAACTGCACGAAATGCAGGTTGTAAAGTTGTTACCGTTGACTATGGCTATAATCATGGCAATCCAATTTCACAAAGTGAGCCTGACGCCATTATCAGTGATTTATCGGAAGTATTAGCACTATTCAATTAGTAATCTTAGATAAAAAAGCTCACATCCATGTGAGCTATGAGAAAGTAAATACATTACTATAGAATATGAACCCGTTTTAGATGACGATTTAAGCCGCTTCCTTCAAAGCGACTGCGTCCATGTAATAAAGCTAGATTATCCACAAACACAAACTCGCCTTTCCTCCAACTATGTTTATAAAAGTAGTTCGACGAGTAAAGTAACGAGTTCATTTCTTTCAAAAAGACGTCACTTTGATAAGTATCAAAACCTATCACCTGTGCCTCAACTGGATTCACTGCCATATTATCTTTATTGAAAGGTTCAATATAACGCATGCGAGGCTTGCCTGTCTTAGGGTGACGGCTTATTAAAGGAACTTCAATCACCCCTCCATAGTGGGCTTTCTTTTCCGTTTCATAACGGATCCGAATTTGCTTCCATTGCTCAATGGTATCGTTCGGTAGACTTTCTAGTAACCGTGTTGTATTCAAAAATGTAGTCTCTCCACCACCGGAGCTGGAACTACTCTGCAAGCATTGAAAGAAGTTAAACCTTGGCTCTTCTGAGGCGAATGCTCCGTCCCAGTGCAGCTCTACCTTACCCTCACTGAAAATATGATTTTGCGGTTGCTCTTGTATTTTTAAATCAAGTACATAACCGAAGTCCCACTGTAAAAGCGGACCGATCTCTTTAGCTACTAACTCCATATCAGTATCATTGAGGGGCTCAAATCCTTTGAGCACAACCAGTCCTTGAGAAAATATTTCATCGATCAATGACGCAATATTAAGACGCTCAACTCGTTGACAAGCCATAGAAGTTGCATCAATGACAACTCCAACGCTATCCAAGGCTTTAATTGTATCCATCACTCCGCTCCTCGATGAATACGCTCAAAATGGCTTGCACGGCCTTCGTTAAACACCAATACACAACCTAACTTCTCAGCTTGTTCACGCGGCATGAGTTGATAACTTGTATTATCTTTCACCAATACTGAATGCCATGGCGTTGTCCAGACATCAGTTTGTGAAACTAAAGAAATACCAATTTTTTCAGACACTAAGTATTGAGGGTGAATTGATAGGCGTAACGCTTCAGGTAAGTGATCTTTCAACAATCGACTCCATGCATTACTCCTTTGGATCACTCGGTAGGCAGCTGTTTTAGCAACTTTTTGCAACGCTGTGCGGCTATAATCCGAAAACTTTTCAATGCCAGAGAAATCCTCCAACATAAAGCGTGTTATGCCTTTATACATCGTGGACGCTTCTTTTTCATTTTTCACTCGTTGACGTAAGTCTGACAAGCTCTCTCCGTAGCGGATCATCAGCTCTTCACGAAGTACAGTAAAGTCATCAACTTTGTCAAATACATCTTCTAAATTAAAGAATTCAAAATAGTTAGGGTAATGACGAGCCGCGTATTGGCGTAGCGTATTTACATACTGACTGACATGTGAATCCGTGACATGAATGATATCGGCAAAAACACGACCATCAGAACAAATTGTTACTTTTGCACCTGGTTCATAAATAGATTCAATCTGTTTACAGAGATTGACTAAGCGTTCAAATGCATAGAACTCCCCTTTATCAGGCAAGAAACCCAGTGTTTTCGTTCTATTTGGTGACTTTGCAGGGAAAGCTGGCAATACCATATTAATAGGTTCGTTATTTGCGATGAATTGCTCGACTCTCTCCACATGCCCCGCGATCTGCTCAGTGAATGGTGCGTTATCTTCTATAGGTAACAAACGGCGTTGCTCAAAAATTAGTGAAATAATATCTTCTGCTAACGACTGTATTTGACAATCCTGGATGCGGTGTTTAATAGCTAAATTTTCCATTTTCTTTGCCTAATTATTATATGTGAAAAAGCTGCATAGCATGGGTAAGTGATAATTTATCTTCGATAGCAGCTTGAACTACCATCGGCATTTTTTCTTCGTCAAAGTCGACCTTTTGAATTTCACATAAGCTACGTAAAAACCCCTGATAGGTGACTTCCAAAAGTGCATGATCTAACTCAGCAATCGCCGCATCGTCTAACATTGCACCTCTTGTATGTGCGTGTTTCATACGTTGTCGCGTAAGTTCAATATCGAAAAAGTGTCCACGATTGTAGCGGTATTCATACCCTTTGATTAATTGAATAAACTCATCTTTTAATACGTGAATGCGTGCAATCGCAGCATTTTCTATCATCGCGATAGCTTTTTGATTAACTTCGTCTTGACTCATTCCATGCAGGCTTGGGCAATAACCATAACGACGAGACATAGAGGACGGTAAAATAAAACCAAACCAATGCATTAGTAATGCTTCAAAATGCGTTTTATGTACTTCATAACTACCATGGTAGTTACCTGTAATGTGCAACATAAAACTCTCATACCAAGAAAGAAGGTACGCATTGAATGCCTTTGTTTTACCAGCAAACACTTCTGCATCTTCGGCGATATCCGCTTCAATAAGCTCGCCAATCATGCGATTAGCATCGGTTAGGTAAGCAGAACCTGGTGATAACAAGGGATCTAAAAAGGCTGATGACATTCCAGTTAAGAACCAGCGTTCTGTAGAAAAGGATTGCTTTGCCTTTCTAGATAGTCGCTTCATCGAGGTGTAATCTAATAATTCAGCGTGCTGTCCTAGAATTTCATTGAGTGCTTGATGAGAGCGTAAAAACTGCTCAAATTCTTCAGCTGAACGAATATTTAAATTCACTTCATTATTTTTAGCAGTAATCCCTATGCTAAAGGTGTCTTGATTCAATGGAATTAACCAAATCCAATATCCTTTATACATAAAGTGATTGGTAGCCAGTGCTCTACTCGTAAAGTTCGATCGAGCACGCCACTCATCACTTCCAAGGTGATCAATCAGCTCAATATGCTTAAACCTTCCCCAGTATGAACTCACAGGGTGGCGATCATTTTGTGATTCAATTAATCCAAGCTGTTTACCCAACGGTGAATTAAAGCCCGATGCATCAACTAAATAACGACAAGTATAAGTGCTACCACTGCTGGTAACGACAGTGTGTCCTTGCTGCGCATCGAGACTAATTTCATTAACTGTAGTGCCCATTACAACATCGACACCTAGTTCACGATTGAACTGCACCATATCGTTATCAAACTTTTCGCGGTCAATTTGATGCGCAGGGATGCCATGATACCAACTACGCCCAAGCTCACTCAGTTCTTCCACACTTAAATCGCGGTTATCACTATCAAAGTAAAAACGCAGCCCATGTTTGTATAGGTGGTTTGTTTCAAGATAAAAACCAAGCTTTAAATCGTTTGCCATGTAGTCCCAAAAAGACTCCAGTGTCGACTCTCCAACCCAACTATTAAACGCCTGCTTTCTCTCTATAACCGTAATTTTCATATCTGGATGAGCCAATTTTAGTTGTCTTGCCAAGCAAGCCCCCGCCATTGAACCACCAATAATCAATACATCTGCGTATTGGCTTACCATAATTTCTCCTTAAAGGTAGTAAGTCAGCCTAAGTTCTATAAAATCATCATCTTTAAACCCGTAGGTCGCATCACGCTGGGTTTGCTCTAAAAACAAGTTTGCTTCAAGCGCTAGACTCAAGTGACTGGAGAGCCTAGTCGAAAATTCGGTTTTAATGGTGTGAGCCCCAGTATCGCTATCGATTAAGACCCCAGTAATCATGCTCGTATCATCAACATCATTCCACGCGAGTCGCATGCCAATAAATGTCGCATCTTGATAGAGACGATTTAGATTCACCTGTTCTTCGGTATCTCTATGTAACTCCATGAGTAAACTGAGATCTTTGTTGGAATTGGCGATGCCGTAAAAGTAGTATTCGGCACCGACTACATAAGCCCAGCTTTTCCCTCCCATTTGGTGATGGCGATGTACCGCTTCAACCTTCCCAAGCAGGTACTCAGACGTCCACTGTAAGTCCAATGCTGTTTGTTGAAGGCGCCGATAAATGGCATCGAACTCTTGATTATCATTAGGGCGTATAACGGGCTCCCTGTCGATGCCGTCGAAGTAGTAGGTTCCGACATCCCAATCACCTAGCACACCGCGATAACCTAATAAGTAGCTACCTCTATAATTAGCATCTCGGCCTACAAATTGCTCATCGGTCACAGCTAGTGGCAACGACAAGCGGTCATCAGGAAGGCCGAAATCACGCTCACGAAAATAAGGTAAAGACATGGCAAACCAATGACCATTATCAGTAAAATGCTGATAATGGAGTAGTAATTCTCCAAGCTTAGCCTCGTTATCCAAATTTCGTGTCGGCTGCTTTTGATTGACGATATCAACCAAATGACGAGACTCTGCAACTCCCCAAAAAACAGTATTTACACCAACATTCAACTGTCCTTGAGAGAAAGAACGAGTGATATATGCTTCTTGAATGTCGAATGCCCTTATCCCCTCATTTTTCGCTGCACTCAATACAGGTTTAAGCCCTCCGCTTAAGCCTGTCTTTGAGTTTTCAAAATCCAGCTCCCACATCAATTTAGCATCGAACTCTCGGTCAAGTTGTGAGGCTCTCATCGGAGAGCCATTATACTGCCGAGTGCTAAGGTCAATGCTGGTACTACTTTGCCATTCCATCTCAGCTTTCGCATACGGAATGCAAGATAGCACAACAGCAAGCATCGCCTTGAGTCGCATACCCCCCCCTATTTCAACGACGATTTAATAAAGTCGCGAGCACTCAAGGAAATATCAAATTGGTAGTCTGAAAACTCTAATATCGTCTTTTTGCCCGACTGGTGATTTTCCATTGTCATGGTAAGCGGACGCCAGTACGCTTGTTGATATAACTTGTAGTTATCTAGGCTCAATGTTTTTAAATGACTGCCTTTTCTATCGTAGAAGTCTATTTTTCTAACTTGATAATCCTTGGTATCTATTAATGCACGTTGTTTGGTATATCCCGAGTTTTCATATTTTGGAAACCGATCTATCACCGCACATGTCAGCTCGCCACACGTCTCTTCCGCTACATATTCATAGCTATACTTATTGAGTTCTTGAGCCGTAAAATCTTCAAACGCAAACTCGCTGCCAACAAATGGTCCCGATTTGTTTGCAGAAGAGATCCGTTTAACACGCTTAAGCGCTGGGAGATATAACCACTGATCATCAGCATCTATAATTTGCGCATGTGAAAGCAGCTTGGTTTCTTTTACATCTGCAGGAGAGTTAAAAATGATAAGGCTTTTGTCACCTTTGTCTTCGTCTGCCACTTCCATGGTTTTCATGGTCAATAAACGTTCGGTTTCTTGGCCTTTCTTGTCTATCAAACGCATTTTTAAATCAACCGCACTGACTTCAAAACCTCGGTCTGAACGATCTGCTTTAGCTGCTATGTTGTAGCCTAGATTGTCTTGCGTTGCGTTGCTGGCAAAAGGTATAACCAGCAATCCGATTGCTAAATGTGATAAAAACTTAGACGTTGTAGATTTCATTTTTCGTTCCTTCTTGAATAGGCGCTTTGCTCGCTTGCTTTGATCTTTTAGCCAGTAACATAAGCAGCGCGGGTAAGAATAAAAAGTCCACGATGAGTGCCATGACAATGGCAAGTGCAGTTAGCAGCCCCATCTGCGCATTGATCATAAAGGTTGAATAGGCCAACACTGCGAAGCCGCCAGCCAGAATAAATGTGGTCAGTAAAATAGCTTCACCGACGGTTTCAAAGGCATACTTCACCGCACCTGCGGGGTCCAATCCCTGCTCTCGCCTCGCCCGTAAATACTTGGATAGGAAATGCACGGTATTATCAACAATGATCCCTAAAGAAGTTGAAGTTACCGTAGCCGCCGCCACACCAACTTGACCGACCAATATAGCCCAAATACCAAAAGTGAATAGCATCGGAATTGTGTTGGGTAGAATACTTGCGATCCCATATTTAATACTTCTCAGCGTCATCACCATAATCAAGGTGATCACGATAACGGCAATTAAATTACCGCTGAGCATGCTTTCTGCGTTACGTTGGAAAATATGTGAGAACATTACGGTCGCACCGGTTGCTTTAGCATGCATAGCATCTGGTGTATGGTCGACTAACCAAGCCTCAGTGCGAGCGATAAAAGATTGGATCTGGCCAGTTGAGAGGTTATCTAGAGTCAAGCTTACTCGAGTTGCCGATTTATCCATACTGATCCTGTCCGTCAGGTCTAACCCAAATGGCAAGGACATTTCATAAAGCAGAAGATACTGCGCTGCTAACTCTCTATCTGCAGGTAAACGATACATACCGGTATCATCTTGATGCATATTTTTGTTGAGACGCTTAACAATATCCGTGTAACTATAGACATGAACCACCTCTGGTTGCATTCTCAGCCACTGTGTAAATTGATTCAGATTGGTAAGATATTCAGGTTCACTGATCCCGCCTACTTTGCCACTTTCAACATCAAACTCAACCACATAAATACCAGTAAGGTTTTCCATGGTAAAATCAGTATCACGGCGAAACTCCACTCGATGATCGAAGTACTTCACAAACTCATCATTGAGATCAATATTGGGGACCACGTAGGCACTAGCCGCAATCGCAACAACAGTAAATAGCAAAATAGCTCGATACTTCTGCGCTACAGCACCACCAAAACGACCTAGGTAATGAGATAACATGCTTGTACGAGTTGCATAGCTCTTTTTGTCTGGCAAAATGGCGATCAGGCTGGGTAGTAAAATTAGAGATAATACCCAAGCAGCAGCAATACCAAATGCTGTAATGTTGCCCAAATCTGCAAATGGAGGGGCATCCGACATGTTAAGAGTTAAAAAGCCTACAATTGTAGTCAAGCTAGTTATAGATACGGGAACGAAGTTAATTCGTAAACTTTCCACTATCGCGTGATTTTTTTCGTGTCCTGCTTTTCTTGCTGCATAGTAAGACAACAAAACGTGTATGCTGTCAGCTATCGCTAGCGTTAGAATAATAGTTGGTGCGGTTATCGAAATAGGAGTTAATTGAATACCAGCGTAGCCACTGACCCCCATAGCCACAACACTTGAGAAAATCACCACAGATACAGCTGCAATAGTTCCTGGAAAACTGCGTAATCCACAGTACATTACAATGATCAAAACCAAATACATGATAGGCGTAAGGGTTTCGGCATCTTGCTGCCCTGACTCACTAAACGCATTGTTTAGCATCGAAATTCCAGAAAGCGCAAACACTAAATCAGGATTCTCTTGCTGTGCTTTTGCAACTATTTCGCGAACATGTTTTACCGCTGTCGGTACTTCAGTCAGTGATTCACCTGGGTACTGAACGGTAATATTGATACCTGTCGTCTTACCATTATTTGCGATCAAGCGCTGTTTTAATAAGGGCTCTTGTTGTGCAATTTCCGCTTTTTGTAAAATGTCTTCTTCACTTAATGACTGGACGTTTTTCATCAAGTCCGCAACTATCAGCTCATCTCCCTCCGCGTAACTATGCTGAAAGTTAGTCACAGAGTCGACTCGACTAGCATAGGGTGTTTGCCACGCAGCCTCTGTCAGCTGTTCAACCACCATTGCGTGCTGTTTGGATAAACCGTTACCCGCCTTTTGATGTACAACAATAAGAATATTATCGTTCTTGGTGTACTTATCCTGAAAAGCTTCAAAAGCCAGTAGTTCGGGGTTTGAAGCACTAAAAAATGCCCGATAATCATTAGAAAATGTTAACCCTTTTGCCCCAATACCAATTGCAATACAAGACATGATACTGAAGAGTAAACACAAGTATTTATATCTAGTGACAAACTCACCGAGTCGCTTAGCAACTCCTTCTAGCGATGATCCCATTGTCTCTCCTTAAATAACAGAACAATCATTCTGATATAAAATAAAAAAATAGCTAAAAGCTTTTCTTCACGATCACTTCTAGCAATTAAGCAAACGCTTTGGGTAATCTTTACTGATCACTCAATTCAAATCTTTATCACGACGTATTATCTTTCGTTACTTCTGCGCCATCATGTCAAAAATCGTAGTTAAGTAATGTCTCAGAGTTTCACGATGGAAATCTCCTTTTGCCATCACGGCTACACCTTGAAGCACACCAAGTAAACAAAAGCTCAAACTATTTGCATCAATCTCTTTGCGAATCTCACCTTGCGCTTGCGCTTTTTCAATGAAATCTCGAAACTGCGCACTCAATGCACTGTAGACCTGTTGCACCGCTGAATTCATATCAGAGTCGGATTCACCCACTTCTGTGGCCGTATTACAAATCAAGCAGCCATTAGCACCATGCTCTGCAATGTTTTGACTATACAAGTTAAAAAATGCAGTTAAGTCTGCCAAGCTGCCATCGCTTGCACTTAAACGCTTAAGCCCAGGCCCAATTTTACGCAGTGAATACTCCTGCAAACAGCGTTGAAACAATTCCTTTTTATTACCAAATTCTTGGTAAAACCCGTACCGACTAACACCAGTACAAGTGACTAACTGTTCCATGGAAGTATTCCTATATCCTTGCTTCCAAAACAGGATTGTCGCTTGTTCCAATGCTTTATCGACATTAAACTCTCGCGTTCTTCCCATAGGCTCCTCAAAAAACAGAATATACATTCTGAAATAAAAAAGTCAACAAAATCACAACAAAATAATAAAACCGTAACAATTGGATTGTTATGACTTTAGTTCAGCTTAGGTGCTTATAAAAGCATCCAACCTAAGTACGAAATAAGTAGTGAGTTACGATTAGAACTTTTCACAACTCCAAGGAACAGTAACATGTATTTGAGGTAGGCAAAATATTTTGAGGTATAAAACTAAAAACTACTACAATAGAGTACGAGTAGTAGCGACTCATCTAACTTACTAATATTCAGCTAAAAGAAGATGAGAACACCCAGTCTCGGCGCTCTCATCAAGATCACCATAGCTGTTGATCAACTCAACTAGCTTTCTTCATTAAGTCATCTTCAAACCAGTCAGTTAAAAGACGCTTTTCGTAATAAAAGGATTCGTCCATTCCCCTTTTTATTCTATCCATGAATGACATATCTTTTAACGTCACACCATTTTCCTCTGCGATGGTTTTACCAGACTTATCAGTTAACTTATAACTAATTTCAAAACGGGGGAAATGGATTGGTTTAATCACCCGAATATCAGTAGTACCATAATGAACATCACCTGCAAGATCTATATCATCAAAAGTAATCGCAAGCTTGTAACCCTCGGGTAAGTTGGTCGCTAATTCTTCTAGGTGTTTCTGTAGTTGCTTCTCAACCCGTTGATGAAACGAACCTCGCGTTTCATTACCTGGCCTAACATCGCGATACTCTTTAAAGTCCTTCCAAGTCACAGCGACTTCACCTGCATTGACAAACAAGGGAGTCATAAATAAAGCAAGTATTGCAATTTGTGTTTTCATCTTTGGATCTCCTTCAAACTCTACCATCACCTTACTCCTTCATTATGTGAAGTAAAGCAAGATCACACCCTTTTACGCAGTGTGACATTTGGCTACATTTACATCAATATAATAGTAAGACCGAAGTTATTGGTAAATGTTCTCAAACAGGTATAAACACCATGAAATGAACGATAACTTTCATTTTTCATCTGCGCTACACCCTCTACCTGCTCAGTGAATAGATCGATAATATTTATTCTTTCGTCAGCGGTTAATCGCATAAAGTGTAGTCAATAGTTGCTAATGCCCCCTTAATATCTATCACTTCAGTCCTAAAAGTGTCGCGTAAATTTCCTATGTAACCACATTATCGATCTTAGATCAGACCTCATGACAGCCGCGACGTTAAGAATTTAGGTACACTGCAAGCTACGTCTTGAGGTATGTTTATATGGTAAAGTTGGAGACATAGCCGCAGAACACGATGGTGAATGCGGCATGTTGCCGAGTGATTTTTTTGCAGTAGTAAGGGAGTTACTAAGCTGAGCAACCAGCCTTCAGTTTTGATGATTTTTTAGGTCGAGATTTATCCTGTCATATCTCACTTGTCATTGTGAAAGAAATCACTACTTCTCGAATGTTTGTGCTGCATTAAAACCTAATCACATAAAAACAGGTTACATTTTACCGATTTGTTTGGTTTACTGGTCTATTAAATAACCTGAGATTCGGACCATTAATACCTTATTCAAACCTCAGGTTCACGAGTCAGATTATAATAATTAAAAGAATTTATATGAAAAAAACGATTAACATCTCCCTTGGTACTTTAGCTAGTTGCCTTTCTGTGCTTGCAACGAATTCTCATGCGCTTGGAAATGACAACAATTCAACAGACAACCTACCAAGCACAGCTTTGCAATGGCAAGCCGTAGCAAAACAAGATATCCATTACGCCTATCAGCAATCTGCTACTAATCACCCCGGTATATTGGATAGCCACAATCCTGGCTTTGCGCAGTTACTTGAAAACGCAAAACAACAAGCGTTAGTGCTTGCTGAAAAGATCAAAGATGCCCCTGGCTATGAGGCCACAATTGCCCGTTTTAATACTGTTTTACAAGATGGTCATGCTGGCGCTGTGGCGGTTTTACCAAAGGCGGTGAAGCAACCTAGGCGCTGGCCGGGGTTCTCGGTGGTTTGGCGTGGTGATGGTTTAAAAGTGTATTACAGCGAGCATGATAAAGTAACTAAGGGCGACAAGGTCATACGCTGTAATGATACGCCTATTAAGCCTTTGATGCGTAACACGTTGTTTAAGTTTCATGGTCAAGTTGAGCAGCCTGGCCATTGGTGGAATCAAGGGTGGCGATTATTAATCGACGACGGTAATCCATTTTTACCACCATTAAAAACATGCGACTTTATGCAATCGAATGGCGTGGCTTACAGTCTACAGTTACAGTGGGTAGAACGACCAGATAGCGTTAGTCAACACCTAGTAAATGCTTACAATGGCGATAAGTTGGAGGTCGGTTTACATTGGCCTGTTGAAGATATAGCCTGGATAGCAATGCCCACCTTTGCACCTAACGAAACAGAAAAATCAAATTACCAACAACTATTTGCTGACTTAGCTAGGCAACGCGAACAACTTCTCACAGCTACAGCTGTGGTATTAGACCTTCGTCATAATCAAGGTGGTTCAACGTATTGGAGTTTGAAAATCGCCGAGCAATTATGGGGGCAGCAAATCGTTAATTATCGAAAAGATAAACATGACGAAAAATCACAGGTGTGGTGGCGAGCATCAAAAGATAATACTCAGTATGTAGAGTCGTTAATAACTGTATTACGCGACCAGCCTGAGATGCATGAAATGGTGAAAGCAGTGTCTGTAGGTATGCGTGCATCTTTAGAGGCTGGAAAGCCATTTTATGTAGAGCATAAGCCACAAGCAAACAATGCTTTAAAGCAGCTAGCTGAAAGTGACTTTAAAAATAAAGCGATAGTGATCGTGCCGGGGCAATGTGGCAGCGCCTGTCTGGGTGCTGTCGATACTTTTAAGTTGTTTTCAAATACAGTGTTATTTGGCGCCCCAAGTAGCTCAGATTCAACCTATATGGATGTAAGGTTGGCTGATACCCCATCAGGCTTGAGCAAGGTCATTATTCCTAATAAAGTCTATGTAAATAGAGCCCGTGGCAATGGTGATTTTTATCAACCTGACATCCCATTTAATGAGGTAGAGTGGACAACAGAAGCCATATTAGAGGGAATCAAAAAAGTGGCCGATAAAGGTGTTAGGCGCTAGGAGTTAGGTGCTGGGAATCTGGATGTCTGCTACCAATTTGCAGTTTATGATTTAAATTGAGAAAAATAATGCAAAAAAATAAAACCTTATTTGTCATTACACATCTGCTGAAGGGCTAATGAGGATTCTTAGAAATAGGCAGCTATGGGCTACACATCCACGGTATTTGGATGATATAGGGACGTTTAATTAGATTTTTGGGAATAAAGCAAAGCTGCAAGGTGCTACAGAGAAAAGCTATGATAGCCATGATATGGAGTTAATTTTATACAGTGATGACAGCGAAATTGCTCTTCTCAATGCTCCAAAGTGCTACAAAAAGACATAAAAAACCTAACATCTGAATTAACCCCCAATGTTGGTCTCCAACCATTGGGGGTCGGTTCAAGCTAGGTGACTTTTTAATTTATCTATATTTTAGATAAGAATATGAGATTACATCTCTGGTCTATCAGTGTTACAGATTTCAATCGATAATGTATAAGTCGTAGGTCTGTCACAGTCAATTGAATTCAAGTTGCAGTTGTGTGTGACGAAACCACCACCAATTGCCGGAGTTGCCTTAACTGGCAGTGTTTTATTATCACGAGATAGGTTTTTGATGCTTTTTTTAGTTAGATGTAGTTTCATTTTCAATATTCCTGTTGAATTAGTAATTAATTATTCTGATATTTTTATTAGATTGAATACTAAAGATAATGTCACCATTGCTACAAAATACAATGTGCAGTGGATTATTCATAAGACATGACTCAATAGCATTAATTAAAGTTATCAAAATAGGAACTAGGTATCAACGGATTTTTGTACGTTTTTAATACCAACTTGCTTAATTAAGCTCTCTATTTTGAAGCGAGAAAGTCTTGTCAATAGCACAGCTACCGCATCCTGCTAGCACCAAGGTAACGACATCCATACAGATAAGAAAAACTTTCTACTCAATTGTTTTAAATAATAAAATCTTAAAACCAGCTGCGTCAAACTTGCTCCTTCAAATTAAGAAAGAAACTAGTATAAGTTCAAATGTAGCTGAAGATTTTTATTATTTTTTAACATGGCAAACGAACGCTTATGCGTTAATTTGCCACTATTATAGAGTGGTAAAGGTAAGCTTAAAGTAGCCAACCCTTCTTTAAATCCAAGATCGTTTAGATCGGTGAGCCTGGTGGCATTTCAAGCGCTTTAAAGCTTTCAGGCCACTCTCCTGAATCTAGGTAGCGATTAATTTGCTGTGCGAGCATATGTTTAAACGCTTGCTCAAAAGCAACATCGCTAAATACCGACGACTGATTAAAGTCTTTCGCAACTTTTGCTAAATAAAACTTTAATTGCGCCTGAACTTCAGGTGCGACTTTATCGTTGTGACTCAGTTTTACAAGCTGAGTTGCACTTAGGTATTGCACTCGTTTCTGTAGCTTTTGAGCCATACCTTTGCTGCCTGACTGGGCAAATACCTGCTGATATAAAGCATCTAAAAGTGCTTGAGTACCAAAATATTGAGTATCACGTGCGTGCTGCTGTGCAAGACGATTTAATCGCTGTGGGTTAAGCAGCAAGTTAAGGCTATGCTGTACGGCGACTTCTGGTAATGCCATCGCATCTAGGGTTAGCCCAGTTCTCCCTTTAATACTTTCGCGAGTTTTGTACTCACCGTAAGCCTTAGGAGGTATTAACGCCAAAATAGAGTCAGGAATAGTCAACGCCGCAGGCGACAGCGTACTCAAAAGCGCATTGGCCGCATTTTGCTGCGCCTCTTTAGCCACAACTTTCGCCCCTTTTATTACCTCGTCACCGCGAACTTCATAGTCGTAATCCACGCCGCCAATCAATTTTACTGCAGCTTCAACTTGATAACGATGGAAAAGATACAGTGGTACCAGTTTCTCCTCTAGCTGCGACAGAGCAACTCCTTTTTGAATGCTGTGAATACCAAAGCTATTCAACGCCTGCTTGCGAACATCCAACACACGCAGTAATTCGGCAGCAGGATCTGCCCCATTATCCCAAAGGTGTGCCGTTGGGTGCGCTCCGCCTTGTGCTCTGGCGTCTGAATCAGAGATAAACTCAAGCCCTTGCGCCTTATTTTCAGCAAGAATAGCTGCAAGCTCAGTGGCTTCATCAGCACCAGCGAAATCACTATAACCATATTTAATCACTTGCGTATCCCACACGCCCATGCCTTTTGCGTAGCCCTTAGTGATATCCAGTTGGCCATTTTCAAATCCCACCAGCGGATGAGGATAGTCCATGACTGACGCGCGATCTTTTACCGACGCTGAGAAGTTGTGTGCAATGCCCAACGTGTGGCCAATTTCATGTGCACTCAACTGACGAATACGGTCTAGCGCCATAGCATGAAGTCGCTCAGTCACCTCATTACCCTCAACAAACGGCGCAGAAAGTGCCTCGGCGATAAGAATATCTTGACGGACACGCAACGAACCTAACGTCACGTGACCTTTTAAAATTTCACCGGTACGAGGGTCAATCACCGACGCGCCGTATGACCACCCACGAGTAGCACGATGAACCCACTGGATCACGTTATAGCGAATATCCATAGGATCGGCATTATCAGGAAGTACTTTGACTTGAAACGCATTTTTGTAGCCAGCAGCTTCAAATGCTTGATCCCACCATTTAGCACCATCAAGTAATGCCGTTTTGACCGGCTCAGGTACGCCAGGATCAAGATAGTAAACAATTGGCTCTACGGCCTCCGAAACTTGTGCTGTTGGGTCTTTTTTCTGTAAACGGTGGCGTGGGATATAACGCACAAACATTGACTGTCCAAGCGGCGCTGAGTAGTCCTTATGCTCGATACTCCAATAACCCGATTGCGGATGAAATGCACGTGGCTGGTAGTTATCGTCAGGCAGCTCAATTAAAGAGTGGTGCTGATGTACTGTAAGCGCATAAGGATCTGCACTCACCTGACGTACATATTCACCTGGCTTTGTCCCTTTGAAAGTCAATACGGCTTCAAGTTCTGTGTTTTTAACAAATGCCTTTGAACGCGACATAAACACAGCACTGCGGCTTGAGTCTAAGCTAAAACTACCTTGATTACGATTTGCCAACGTGCGAGAAACACCATGCACATCGCTGAATAGATAAGGCGTGTAGTCAACCAAAACACTGTCTTTATCTTCTGCGACCACGTTGAACCCGTGTAGAATGCTTGAAGCAAAAGCCTCTTTAACGCTTTGCTTTTCGGCCATATTATTCGCACTTGCGCGATAATACGTGTTGATAGCACGCAGCATGACCTTATCACCAAAACGTTCAAACTGAACTAAGTGCGTACCACCTAACTGCCCGCGGTCTAAACCTATATCATTCGAACCTACACCATAAGGTAAACTATGCTGTAACAAGAAAGGGGCGTCTAGTTTGTCGATGTCTAAGTACAGTTTGCCGCTCGAATCATCGCTATAGAAGGCGTAAAAACCGGGATGATGATTAAAACTGGCAGTAAATTCATCAATAGACTTAATTGCTGCGTGTGCTTGGGTTATCATACACAGTAGCAAAGCGGATACAGTTTGAGTGAAGCACGTTATTTTTCTCATGGCTGCTCTTTGTTATTTATGGTTTTGAGGCTTAACCCCAGTTGTATATGAAATCGTATACAATTTACAGTCTTTCAAGACGAATTACAGCGCTGTTTATGGCACCTCTCACACTATTTATTGCCATAAACACAAGGTGATCAGGATTTAAAAAATGCGTAGACTCCCTCCGGTGTTAATTGAAGATGGTTGTTCTCGTGAGTTGGTTTCTCTAATCAGAACCATTCTCGCGGCATGTAAAGAAATATCGTTCCGTGTTGGCCAAGGTGCACTTTCAGGTGTATTAGGTTCAACCTTAGATGAGAACATTCAAGGTGAAACGCAAAAGAAGCTCGATGTACTTTCAAACCAGCTATTGAAAGATATTTTGCTTGAATCTGGCTATGTCAAAGCCATCGCTTCTGAAGAAGAAGATTACACCGTCGCCGGCAATCCAAAAGCGAACTATATTGTCGCTTTCGATCCGTTGGATGGTTCATCCAATACTGACATTAACTCACTCGTTGGTACTATTTTCTCTATTATGGAAGCCCCTGAAGGTTCAGATCCTAGCGATCCTGCGATCTTTATGCAGCCAGGTCATAAACAAGTAGCAGCGGGCTATGTGTTATATGGCCCATCAACCATGTTAGCGCTATCAACAGGCAAGGGAACTCGCTTGTTTACCCTAGACAAAACACACGGTAGCTTCCTACTCACGCAAGACTTTGCAGCCATTCCTGAAGACACCAAAGAGTTTGCCATCAACGCTTCAAACCAACGCCACTGGACCCCAGCAATGCAAAATTACATTGCCGATTTACTTGAAGGTGAAACCGGGCCGCGTGGTAAAAACTTCAATATGCGCTGGATTGCGGCAATGGTTGGCGATGTTCACCGCGTATTATGCCGTGGCGGACTATTCACTTATCCAGAAGATCGTAAAGATCCAAACAAGCCATTTAAACTTCGCCTACTTTACGAAGCCAATCCAATGGCGATGCTTGTAGAGCAAGCAGGCGGTATTGCCCACACTGGTCGTGAACGCATTTTGGATATTCAACCTGAGGAAATACATCAACGCGTTGGTGTTATCTTAGGCTCAAAGCACGAAGTTGAAGCGTGCCTTGCTTATCATAAGTGATCTATTTTGAAGCGAGAAAATAGCTCGCTTCACACATGAAAAAGGTGCCATTGGCACCTTTTTCACATTAAATAGTGGTATAACTCGTCTCAACGGGCACATCGGGATCAGCGCCCCATTCACTCCACGAGCCGTCATATACCGTCAAATGTTCATAACCTAGCTCGTCAGCCACCAGCGCTAAAATACAAGCTGTAACACCTGAGCCACAAGAGAATATCAGAGGCTTAGTTTTGTCCTTTGATAAGTCGCTATACAGCACTTCAAGCTCAGTAAGTGGTTTAAAGCAGCCATCGGCGTTTAACAAACTCATATATGGAAGGTTTTTACTTTTAGGCACATGACCGCTGCGCATATCTGCACGAGGCTCTTGCTCTTCACCAGTAAAGCGCTTTGCACCTCTAGCATCAAATAGATCACTCAGTTCAGCGCCAATATTACTAAGCACAGCCGCTTTATCGACAAATGCTGTTTCGTCATATGCAGCGACAAAGTTTCCTGCTTGTTGGACTTGCGCGTATGCTTGACTCAAAGGATATTGTTTTTCACACCAAGCAGGTAATCCGCCATCCAGTACATACACTTGTTTATGACCCATCATTTTGAGCATATACCAAGCTCTGGCAGCGCTAAACATGCCCTTATCATCGTAAGCGACTAACACATCATGTTGGTTGATACCAAGCTGTCGCATTTCTGCTTGAAATTGAGCTGGACTGCAGCACATATTGGGTGATGTAGCATAGGGATTAGCTAGCGCACCACTAATATCAAAACGCAGCGCGCCTTGAATGATTGCAGGGGCGTTATAAGGGCCTGACTGACCCGGTTTCACAATACCAGCATCCAATACTTTCACTTTGCCAAGGTTTGCAAAGAGCCATTCCCTATCGACCACATGCTTCATGCTATTACTTTCCTTCGGGTCTGCGTACGACCTCTATTATTTCTGTTGTTGAAATTGATGGAGTGCGCTCTAAATAAACCACATCACAGATATCTTTATATATATCGAACTTGTCTTTCCAATCATCACCCATCACCAGAACATCCGCATCAAAGTCTTTGATATATTGCGCTTTTAGCTCCAGAGATTCTTCCACAAACACCTCATCCACAAATCGCAATGAGCTAATGATTTTTAGGCGATCTGCTATTGAGTATATTGGATTTCTACCTTTTTTCGAAAAGTTAAGTTCATCTGATGAGATCCCCACAATGAGATAATCACCCAGTGCTTTCGCTCGCTCTAAAATATTGACATGACCAACATGGAATACATCAAAGGTTCCAAATGTGATAACTTTTTTCAACTTGGCTCTCTTTCTAATCAGCACGATTTGAGCTGTAACCCACTATGGCATTTGTTTGTTGCTAAAACCGTGACGAACTTTACGACAATTTGGCTATTAGATTACAGAATTAAGCATCAAAATTCAGCTTATACTTTACTCTTTTGGATTAAGAACAATAACTCCAATAAACAACACAATTTATCTGCAAGGACAAGTTTACTAACAAAATACAAACAAACCTCTCTGCAAGCTTTTTGCTATCGAGCCTACAGCTTGATCACTTCACTTCGCATCGGTGCTAGACGGGCCAAAACTTGATTTTGTACAGAGTGAGCAATCCCAACCTCATTCATTGCGTTGATCAAGAGATCAACCACTCGATTAAAGTCAGACTCACTAATAGCCATGCCGGTGTGGATCTGCACCATGCTATCACCTTCATAATCACAAGGGCCATCTAAGGTATCGCACAGATGAGTGATAAACCCTTCACGAAAGTGCCTAACATTGGACTCTCTAAAATACGGTAAAATAACGTCATCATTGCCAATCTGTTTAATAAACGCGTCTACTAGCTTTTCTGCGCCGGCGTTCCCCCCTATTTGCTCATATAGGGAGGTTTGTGGAGTTGAAGCACTACACGCCACGAGGAAAAGCAAGATTGCCGTTAGTGATAGCCATTTCATTTAAAAGTACCCCGTAACAGATAGATACCAACCCGTTTGAGAAGGTTGCCCTGCGATTTTTCCAAGGTCTAGCCATGCCGCCGTAACACTTACTGACTTATTCGGGATCCAAGCGACAAATACATCTTTCCAATCTGATTCACCAAGTCCAAGGTTATTGGATTTTTGGCGGTATTCTGCACCGACAGCCCAATGCCTAGATAAAAATACTGCGCTGCTGGCTTCTAGTTGCCAAGGCGCACTGTCGTTAGCCCCACCATAACCTAGTATGCCAAGTTGATTAGCTCTAGAGTGCCTCATCGTAATATTCCAGAACCAGTTATAACCGCCTACAGCACCCAAATGCAGTTTGCTTGCAGCTAAGTAATAATCCGTTCCTGAGTCTTCTTCAGCGCCAAGTAAATTGGCAACCGTTGCATCATCCAAGGACTTATGCTGAATACCAAAGCTCAATTGTGGATATTTACTGTAGACGATATCGCCATATAGCCGCACCTTAGCACCGACAATATCTTGCTCAATATCAAGATTAAGCGCATCCACATCGAAGTTTTGTCGAGCGAAACTTAACTCTACGCGATTGAATAAGTTGGCTTGAACGCCACACACATCGAGCTGGTAGTCTTTTAGGCTAGCTCGGCTACAAAACCCGCTCGCCGACCATTCATCTTCCGAAGCATATCCGGCAAGCTGCGCCCATGGCACAATACCACCACCGGCACTACCCTCAACCTGTGACACCCCGGGAGTCGCTAGTAACTTTCCTGTTGCGGCGTAAGTTGGTCCGCATACTATTAAGCATGCGGCAAAAACATTAGCCCACTTCATTATATCTCCCCAGCCACAGGTCAAAGTCTGCGGCTTTAAGCGGCTTACTTAGATAGTAACCTTGTGCATAATCACACTGCATTGACTCAAGTAGCTCAAGCGATGCTTTGTCTTCAACCCCTTCCGCGACCACGCTAAAACCAAGTTGGTGACCAAGCGTGATAGTGGAGCGCACAATAAACTGGTCTTTTTCCGATTGTGCGAGCTTTAAAATAAATACCTTGTCGAGTTTCAACTCATCAATAGGTAACATTTTTAATCGACCAAGGGAGGTTTGACCGACACCATAATCATCAAGCGAGACCTGCACGCCAAGCTGTTTGAGCGCTTGGAGAACCGCAATACCTTTTTCCTCATTCTCAATCATGTCTCGCTCAGTAAGCTCTATGGTGATCAACTCAGGTTTGACGTTATATGTGTCTAGTAGCGTCTTAAGATGAGACAAGAAGTTTTTATCTGCGATGTCTTGTGCCGATACATTAATGGCAGCCTTGATGCGTTCACCTTGGCGTACCCAATTAGCAACTTGAGACACCACAGTCTTTACTACCCACTGAGTTAACTCAACAATCAAACCTGATTGCTCGGCAAGATCGATAAATAGTTCGGGCGACACCCATTCGCCATTTTTACGTTGCCAACGAATAAGAGACTCAACCTTATCAATACGATTGGTTTTCATATTTAGCTTTGGTTGGTAGGTCATAAAAAGCTGACCATCGTCGTTGGCAATAGCGTGTTTTAGTTCATCAATAATTTGCAGGCGCTCTAGGTGGGCTTCATCTTCACCAGATTGGTAGTAGTAAACATCATGACCATCGTGCGCTGCAGTATCAACTGCTATCAAAGCCCGGCGAACAACATCCTCGGGAGTATGCGCTTGTTTGGGGTAATGCACTACGCCGATACTAAAGTGAAGCGAAATATCTAACCCCTGCACAGTGTAGGGCTTGCTCAGACCTTGATTTAGCATCTCAGCGCATTCAACAATACCGAGCACAGCACTTTGCGGATCGGCACACGCACTCGCTGGATGTGCAACTAAAAACTCATCGCCGCCAAGCCTAACATTCAATCCGCCTTCTGCTGTATTGATCTCCGCTATCCGTTTCGCCACGGCTTTAATACAATCATCTCCAACCCGAGGGCCGAGCTTGTCATTGATATGGCGCAATCCCTTTATGTCTATGGCAATAAAGTAATACTCTGCACCACTGCTGAGCATACTATGTAGTTTATCCAAAGCCGCATTACGATTAAAAAATCCAGTTAAATGGTCATGACTGGCTTGAAAGCGGATCTGCTCTTCACGCTCTTGAATGTCTTCGCCCATATCATTAAAAGCGTCAACAAGCTGGCAAATTTCTTGGGTCGGTCGAGCCTCTTCCAGTTTGGCTGAGTAATCCCCTTTAGCAAAGCGTTTTGCCAACTCAGTAAGCTTACTAAGCGGTGTCGTAAGATTCTTGGCAACAATACCACTGGTGATAAAACCAATAAGGATAGTACCGAGGGAGAGTAAAATAATGGTCAACACCATTTTATCGAATTCTTGATACTGAGTAGTTAAATCCGCACTGAGTACCAAACTCACCGGGTTACTTTCAAGAGAAGGTAAGCTCACCTCAGCACTTTCATATACCGGATACTGGCTAAGCCACCGTGTCGTTTTTTGCGCCGCTAAGAAAGTAAATAAATCACCACCGAGTGCAAGAGCAGTCAGCGAGCTTGCTTTTAGGTTATCAGCGGCACCAACAAAGCTTGTTTCCATTCCTGTCAGCTCTTTGAGCTCTAGCGCCACTGCAGATCCAACCTCAAAGCCAATAATTGAGTATGCAATCGTCCTAGGTGCTCGCACAGGCAAAATAATCACTTGATACAACTGCTCACTAAGCACCACAAAAGCTGAGTGGTCGGTGTGGCTTTGCAACGCTTGCATCCAAGTTCTGGTGTCGCTCGGGAAGTCGAGTCCTTCTCTGTTAGCGGAGATCAGGTCGCCTTTCACATCCAGCAACAGCATTAAGTCGGCATCAATACGGCGGGAGTGATTAAACAACACACTACTGATGGTTTGTGCGTCTCTTGTCGCGACCGCCTGTTTAAAGCCAAAGTCAGCGGTCAGTACAGTCGCCGCGGTAACCAATAGCTGCTCTCGCGCTTTTAAATATTGTTGATAAACATTTTGCGCCACTTGAATTTTTCTTTGCACTTGCGCTTCATTGAATTTACTTGTGGACCACCAAAAACTTGCCAAGCTCATCCCCGCCGTGACAAGGATAAGCAAAATACAGAGACTAATTATTTTATTTTTAAAGCTGTTATTCATTCATGTTGTCCAAAGCGCTCACCAAAGGTATTACGCGGCGCTGGATAAGTTGTTTTTATTGTTACGGACATTGGCGCCGTTGTGTTCACTATTTGCACGGTTTGCCGACTATCTATGTCATTATCTTGATAAGGATGCCATACCGTTACTTGTTTCGTAGAATTCGGCAAAGTTACTAATCCATTCGCATCAGATACCAATACTTGTTTGTCATCTGCAATGTAAATATAGCCCACCATAGAGTCGTGAATGTTACAACCTAACACCACTACACCAGCGTTTTCAAACTTAAGCGGTTGATTTGGCGTGCCAGCGTATAGCTTTAGCTCAAAAGGTTTTACCGCAGAAAACGAATAAACGTGATGACGGATATCATCGCTATTGGGAAAATTAACCAATTGTCCTTTTTGAATAGTGAGGATGAAAGGAACAAACTGTTTATTGATTTGATCCATAACCGCCACTGCTTTTGCTGCTGACTCAACAGGCTCGTCCGTCAATTCAACAACGGCGTGCTGCAAGGGCTTGCCGCTGCCATCTAGCACTGTTAATTGCCCAGCATTTGCGCAGCTTGAATCTAAAAGGAATAAAAAACAAAAACTTAGTAGGAGTAGAACAGACGTTCGCATATCTGACTCTATTTTTTGCAACAATTAGGTTAAGTAAAAGAGACCTTGCAATGAAAAGCAAGTGAATTGAGGAAATTGCCCTAATAAACTTGTCTATCAGGGCAACTGAAAAGAATTAATCTATTAAACCGTACTGCTTATCAAGAATATCAATAACTTCTTGGCGAGGATCAGCAGGGATCGTTAGTTCACGGCCAACGATTTTACTTGCGATCCCAACGTAAGTTTCGCTTACTGACATCATCACAGCTTCTGGCAATAGATAGTCGCGAGCAAGCGCTTCTCGCTCAGGCATGCGGTCTTTATTCAGCAGCACATCGCTATCTGGTACGTTGTTTATCAATAGCTGACGGAAGCCTTCTTTTGAGTTTTCAACGATCTTACCATCACGATAAGCTGGGCCATCCCAAATACGTGACGAGTCAGGCGTACCCACTTCATCAATGTAAATTAGGCGCTCTTGGCCGTCTTTATCTTCAACGTAACCAAACTCAAATTTAGTATCAACAAAGATCTGATCAAGTTTCTCAAGCTCTTTACTTATCAGGGCAAAGCCCTCGGTTAGCAACTGCTCATACTTATCCACATCTGCCGCAGATTTAAAGTTGAACGCCGCAAGATTATCTTCGATGTTTTTACGAGAGATGTTTACGTCATCCACTTCAGATACGTCTGCTAAACCTTTGATGATCCCTTTGGTTGATGGTGTGATTAAGACATTATCTAGTTTTTGATTGGCCTCTAAACCTTCTGGTAATTGCAAGCCACAAAACTCCCTTACGCCCTTTGCGTAATCGCGCCACATGCTGCCGGTAATATATTGACGCGCAATCGCTTCAACTCTTACCGTACTGGCTTTGCGCACAATCCAAACATAAGGATGTGGAATATCAACAATGTGATTACCTGCAAGGCCAGCTTTATCAAAAAGTGAAAACCAATGTGAAGCAACGCTGTTAAGCGCAATGCCCTTACCCGGTACACCGTTAAGACCATTTTCACCTTGCCAAATACAATCAAACGCTGAAATACGGTCTGAAATGACCATAATTGCCAGCTCTGTACCAACCGGGACTTGATAGCCTTTTTCTTCAATTAAACGTGCACTGTCGGCGTCGGTTAACCAATAAACTGAACGTACTTTACCACTGTGAACCGCACCTTTAGTGCGAATTGGAAGATCGTCATTAACGTCTAAAACTTTGTAGCTACTCATTGTTACTCCAATGACAGGATGCGCCTTGCTAAAGGGCACAAAATAATGAGGGGGTTAGGGTCGCTATAATAGTCGAGCTGAACAAAAATCACAATTTAACTTACACGCTTGTTGTTGAGCTTAACTTAGTTTTGCTTTAGTCATTATTGTTATACCATCACAACATTATTTGCCAGCGTTGAGGCGTTATGCTTACGATATCTCAATTACAGTTTACATGGCCTAAGTCGAGCACCCCGGTGCTAACCATACCTAAGCTACATATCGCCCGGGGTGAACACGTGTTTTTACATGGTCCAAGCGGCAGCGGTAAATCGACTTTGCTAGGACTTATTGCCGGCACCTTGGATTGCCAGCAGGGAGAAATTGAAATTGCAGGTACAAACGCGAGCGCACTGAGCCGTGGCCAACGAGATAAGTTTAGAGCCGACCATATAGGTACTATTTTTCAGAACTTTAATTTGTTGCCCTATTTGTCGCCAGTTGAAAACGTTACCCTTGGCTGCGAATTTTCCAAAAAGCGCAGGCAAAACATTTCCTCACAGAATAAATCGCTTGAGCAGGAAGCTACACTTCTGCTCTCTGATCTTGGTATAGACGAGCACACTCAGCAGCGCAGTGTCGCGGAGTTAAGTATTGGCCAACAGCAGCGCGTAGCCGCCGCTCGCGCATTTATTGGCAGGCCCGAAATCATTATTGCCGATGAGCCAACCTCAGCCCTCGATGCCGACAGCCGTGATGGCTTTATTAAATTACTCTTTAGCCAAGCCGCGGTTTACAGTGCATCTATTCTCTTTGTCAGTCACGACAAAAGCTTAGCGCCGTTATTTGATAGGCAAATAAGCTTACCTGATTTACAACAAGGAGCACCGCTATGCTAATCAAACTTGCGTGGAAAAGTACGCTAAACCGAAAAGCCAGCGTTGCCCTAACTCTAGTGACCATTGCAATTAGTGTCATGTTACTGCTGTCGGTTGAGCGTGTACGTCAAGACGCAAAATCCAGCTTTGCGAACACTATTTCTGGCACTGACTTGATTGTCGGCGCACGTACTGGTGATATTCAGCTTTTGCTTTCAAGCGTATTTAGAATTGGTCACGCCAATAATGCCGTACAATGGCAAAGTTACGAGTACATCAAGGCACAACGCGGTGTTGCGTGGAGTATTCCCATTAGCTTAGGCGATAGCCATAAAGGCTTTGCTGTGCTGGGCACAGATGCAAGTTACTTCAGTCATTATCAATACGCTAAAAAACAGCATCTCACCTTTGCCGCTGGTCGACCATTTCACAATGGCCAAGAAGTGGTGCTTGGGGCTATGGTCGCAAAAAAGCTGGGTTATCAGCTGGGACAAAAAATCGTCATTTCTCATGGCATGGGCAATACCAGTTTCCATCATCATGATGACAATCCGCTGGTTATTTCTGGCATTTTGGCAGCCACGGGAACGCCCGTAGATAAAACATTACATGTGCCGTTAAGTGCCATTGAGAGCATGCATAGCTCAGGCCACAGCAAGCCATCTCGAATGGTTGCACGAAAACAAGATGCAACGCACCACGAGCATGAGCATGAGCATGAGCATGAGCATGAGCATGAGCATGAGCATGACAGTAAAAACAATAGCGCTCTACTTCACAACCTCGACTCCAAACCCGGTGATTTAATTGGCTCGACAAAGCAAATCACTGCATTTTTACTTGGTTTTGAGTCACCACTTTATACCCTACAGGTGCGCAGAAATATTAATCAGTATAAAGGTGAACCCTTACTGGCAATTATGCCGGGGGTGACATTGAGGGAATTGTGGGAAATGCTAGATATTGTCGAAAAAATCCTGCTGCTTATCACCCTCGCGGTGGTGTTGATAAGCTTGCTTGGCATGCTAACCTCATTGCTCGCCACGCTGAATCAAAGGCGTCGAGAACTTGCTATTCTACGCTCCGTTGGTGCGCGGCCTTGGCATATTTTTACACTTCTCATTAGCGAAGCAATTTTTATTACCGTGTTAGGATGTGCTTTCGGTGTAGCGCTTTTTTATACCTTGCTCATTGCTGCCCAATCCAGCCTACAAAGTCAATTTGGCGTAGTCCTAAGTATCTCAGCGCTCTCAACCTATGAACTCACGCTACTAAGCGTTATTATAGGTGCAGGTACTTTGATCGGCGCCATTCCTGCCGCCCGTGCTTATTTTTACTCGCTTGCCGATGGCATGCAAATTAAAACCTAAGAGGATCAAGATGCAGTTAACCGCACGAACTCACGTTTTTTACTTCATTGCATTCATCACTGCGATGGTATTCAGTGGTATTGCAAATGCGGCACCACCTAAAGAGATATTCTGGGAAGATTTAATTCCAAAAGGGCATGTCCAGATCAGCAATCAAGACGCAGCAAGCCATGATGGCGCCGAGCAAAATTGGGTGCAACCTGACTTAGACGCCCCAGTCGTCAAAGAGTTAGACGGCCAACTAGTCAGCTTACCCGGCTTTGTTGTACCACTTGAAGGTGACAGTGAAGTGATCACCGAATTTTTGTTGGTTCCCTACTTTGGCGCTTGCATCCACGTGCCGCCTCCGCCGCCAAATCAAATTGTTCATGTCAAAATCAAAGGCGGTGTTCCGATTGAAAGCCTATATGATGCAATCACAGTCAGTGGCACGATTAAGGTTTCTACTTGGAAGGGCGACATCGCGCAAACAGGTTATATGATGGAAGCCAAAGGCGTCGCGCCATTTGAGCTCTAAAAGTCATATAAATCACTAATAAAGAGTGCCAATACTTAATTGAGCTTGATTGGCACTCTTACCACTGCAAAACATACAATTTTATTTCTTTTATTTACCCTACTCAGTGGCAGGAACACTGGCATACACCAGTTCGATGAGATTATTCATGGTTCGCGACTTTTGCATATACGCCTTTTCCATATACGCCAGCTCCTGAAGCTCAAATAAAGTACTCTCTACAAGAGAAAACCACTTAGTGGTCGTCTCAGCTATCTCAACCTCTCCGCGACTCGATTTTTTAAGTGCTTCATAGAGAATATTTAAGTCGTTATATTGACGTAGATAATCCATATCACCCTCAGCCAGTTGTTACCCTTGTTTCATTTCACACTACAGTAACAAAAGCGTCGCTAAAAAATCTTGTCGAACCAACTTTTCTATTAAAATGATGAAAATAAAGTGAAAAGTATAAGTGTATTTCTGAGCGCCACTTTCAGATCTTACTAATTAAATTTCCTCTTGCAGAAACATTTTTATTGATTACAATTACAAATTAACAAAGATTACACATAAAAATAACTTGGGTGGCACTGAGCAGACTCCCCATGCAAGAAAGGACTAAATTGGTGGGCAATCCCTATTTTAAATATAACGGTGACGACCTTAGAAGAATGCGCCTTGCTGCCCAAAAAACCACGCAGCAAATGGCTGACCTTGTGGGTATTAGCCGCCAAACATACGAAAACTATGAAAATGGTGTAAGCCGCATACCTTGGGATCACTTTCAGGTTTGGTGTAGGTACTGTGATATTGACCTTTCTCCCATTATTAAACAGTTTCAAGCGCTACGGAGCTTAATTAGTGATACCCAATTAAGACGCAAAAGCCCGACCTCTCCTGATGCAAAGAAAATGGAAGAGTAAGTAATCATGTTATCAGCTGAATTAAGCTGCAAAAGGAATAAAAGAATGAAATTTGGAATGCAAAAAAAACTTAGTAAGGCAATAAAAATCAAAAAGTTACCAATATACAGTGTAAAGTCCATTAAAGGTGGCAGCCTAGGAGTGGTTAAACATGACCCTCGAACTTCCTCTATGGCTTCTCATGGCGGAACAGTAGTAGATCCAAAACTAGGCATATAAGTTACTTTAGCTTTACAAAATATTCTCAATAGGTGAGTTTCAGAGTACAGTATTAATGACTTTAACCACTGCAAAAACCTATAAGGAATAGAAGATGAGATATTCAAATAAAGTCAAAAGTACTAAAAGAGTCCGTTTTGTTGTGCTAAATAGCCATTTCCTAGAGCATATAACGGGTGGGAGTGATGGCTCAATCAAGGACGACCCTAAGTTAGAGCCTAAATCTGAAAAGCCAGGCTAAGCCTCAACTAGTACCTTTATTAAGGTTAAGAAATGAACAAATCACTAGTTTTTTTATTTATCATGTTTCTCGTTGCAACGGGATTTATACATACACTTATTATTCTGGAGCAAACTACGTACCTTCCTATGTTAGCTTTAGTTTTTATTTTAGCGATATTTTCCAAAGAGCAGCTTAATATTACGCACCTATCTACTGTATTGATAGCAATTATAATTTTAGAGTTTTCGCTTGTATCTTTCGTAGAAAATCTTTTCGCTAATGCTCCTCCATATAAACAAAACATGTTTATTGTAGGCATTCATTTCATCTGCGACTTACTAACCTATCTAACTATCAAGAATAGAGTAAGGTTCTCTTTGAGATTTGTGAATAAATTCCAAAAAGCTAGGAAAGAATATATCTACATGACACATGCCGATATCATACTTGTTGGGATCTTCTTTTTGTTTATGCTTGTAGACTTAGCAGCTTTCGCTGAGAACATTATTCGTAATCTAGAACACTTTGGAGTAGATGAAAGTTTTGCAAAACAATTTTGGAAGTGGGGTATCGTTTATTATAGCTACCCATATGTAAAATCCGTTCTACTGGCTGCTGTTATTACCACACTTCTAGCTACAATCTATGTTGAACGTTTTCGTCCTGCGCCAATTAAAGAAAGTGAAGAAGACTTAACGCTTAAAAAATCCGAGCCACAGCATAGGTCATAGTGATCTGTGCTGCTTTTACCCTAAATCAATTGAAGGAATAAACGATGGATTTAAAACTGAACAAAAAGCAATTGAAGTCATTAGCAGGTAGTAAGCTAATTTTGGATAACAACAAGACCCGTGAGATTGGTGGTGGTTGTTCCTACTATTGTAGTCGCGACTTAAACTGTGACACCGATGGCCCAACGATGGCCTGCCCATCTAAGGAGTTAGCGTGTGTTCCTGAGCCAAATACATTACATTGTGATTGCCCAACCAATATGTGCTAGTCACTAACCTGTCGCGACACTATGTCGCGACAACAACCCTGTTATTCTCCGTTCAACTTATACCAATTGTATTAAGTATAGACCTCTGCTTGATACTGCTGAAAACGCATAAAGGCCTGACGAGCGCCGGTGATCAATGCATCTTCTTGCGTACTAGTTAACTCAACCGTATCGATAAATTGAATTAAGTGACGCCACGCACTGCCGCGCCCGGAACCTGGGCCTGCTAAGTAACGCGCACCATACTCACCTGTGACAGGCAAACGCGCCTGCACTTGACGCCCAAGCATCGCGGCCCCAACCTTAGAGCCTTCAACGACATAAAGCGCTCCCAAAGCAGTCGCAAACTCTGTTGAAGTTGTGATAAACGGCGACAAAGACGGCACAGGTAATGTGTGCTGTAAGTCAGCAAAGTCCTGCTCCAACAACCCAAGCCGTCGGCGCGATTTGAGATCGTCAATATGCATAGAGAGTTCACGGTGATCATATAATGCAGCGACATCTTTAAGAAACAGGTACTGAAGAGTCAAAAACTGGAGATAACGCTCAATGCTGGCGAACGGGTCTTTTGCCATAATGCTGCTATCTATACTGTCATGAAGATCAGCAGTACTTGCTTTTAATTTCAATGCACGGCTAGTAAGTGCGCTGGCTGCGGTCATGGGACTTCCTGTAATGTAAAGCGAGGGGAAAATGAGTGGACTGTGTTGGCTTTTCGAAAAGCCGCTCCAGCGATTGACACTGGAGCGAAGAAATATATCTAACTATTAGTTAACCTGAGGTTAGTTAGTTGAAGGTAACTCCATAATGCCATCAATCTCAACTTGTGCGCCTTTTGGTAGTTCTTTTACACCAATTGCAGCACGAGCTGGGTATGGCTTTCTAAAATACTGAGCCATGATCTCGTTGACCGTTGCAAAGTTACTCAGATCAGTTAGGAAGATATTAACCTTAACCATATCTTGTAACTCGCCACCAGCCTCTTCACATACTGCGATAAGGTTTTTGAACACTTGGTGCGTTTGCTCTGCAAAATCTTCAGAAATAAATTCCATCGTCTCTGGTACCAATGGAATTTGACCAGATAAATAGACCGCAGTACCAACTTTTACCGCTTGGTTGTAAGTGCCAATTGCTGCTGGCGCTTTATCTGTTGAAATAATAGCTTTGTTCATTAATGTTCCTTTATTTTTTACGATACACGCGTTGTACATCTGGCATCACTCGAATTCGGCGCATAATATCAGCGACATGAATTCGGTTTTTCACGGTAATACCTAAATCAATCACGTATAAATTACTTTCTTTTTCGTCCGTTGCGATTTCGACAATATTAGCTTGAGTCGTCGCAACCACATTGGTTAATTTAGCCAACGCACCTTGGTGGTTAATAATTTCCACACGCAGCGCTGCTATATATTCTTTCTCTGGGTTGTCTTCCCACTTCACGACGAAGTACTTCGAACGCTCGTTGCGCCAACCCTTAATATTTTTACATTCTTGGCGGTGAACCATTAGGCCTTTGCCTTGGCTCATATATGCTGTGATAGCGTCACCCGGCACAGGGCGACAACATTTAGCATAGGTTACCAACATGCCTTCTGTTCCGATTATCGCGGCTTTAGCACGTTTAGCAATATCTTCTACCGCATTATCATCTTGCAGTAAACGCTTCGCTATCAATACACTCATGATATTGCCACAGCCAATCTCAACCAGCAGCTCCAACAAGGTATTGAGGTTATGCTCTTCAAGTACGTTATCGATTTGCTCTTGAGCAATATCATCTAGCTTATACTCACCCAGTGCCGAGTCGAGTAAACGGCGGCCTAGTTGGATCGCTTCTTCTTCTTGTTGGCTCTTGAGATAATTGCGGATCCCAAGGCGTGCTTTACCCGTTACCACAAAGTTCAGCCAAGTAGCGTTAGGGTGTGCACCTGAGCTAGTAATAACCTCGACCGTTTGGCCGGTATCGAGCGCTTTACTCAAAGGATAAGGCTTACGGTTTACACGAGCACCCACGCAGGTATTACCCACATCGGTATGCACGGCATAGGCAAAATCTACCGCCGTTGCGCCCATAGGTAACTCGACAATACGGCCATCTGGCGTAAAGACGTAAATTTCTTCTGGGAATAATTCGGTTTTAACGTTTTCCACAAATTCAAAAGACGAGCCTGCACTTTGCTGTAGCTCAAGTAAGCTTTGCATCCACTGACGCGCACGCTGCTGCGCGGTATGGCCGGCATTATCGCCTGACTTTTTATACATCCAGTGCGCTGCTACCCCTTTATCCGCCATATGATCCATATCATGAGTACGAATCTGGATTTCTACCGGAATACCGTGCGGACCTACCAACGACGTATGAAGCGACTGGTAACCGTTGGTTTTCGGTACGGCAATATAGTCTTTAAAACGAGTTTCAATTGGCTTATATAAATTATGTGCAACGCCTAGCACACGGTAGCAAGTATCTAGGTTGTCGACATTGATCCTAAAGGCGTAAATGTCCATCACCTCGTTAAACATTAACTCTTTATTCAGCATCTTGCGGTAAATACTGTATAAGTGCTTTTCACGGCCTTTTACTGAGCCTTGAATACCCGCTTCTTCCAGTCTAGATTCAATCTCAGACTGAATATTGCTGATCACTTCTTTACGATTACCACGTGCTTTGGCGACTTCTGAACGTAACGCACGATAGCGCATCGGATATAACGCCTGAAACCCGAGATCTTCTAACTCATTTTTAATATCATGAATACCAAGACGGTTTGCAATTGGTGCATAAATCTCTAGTGTTTCGCGGGCAATTCGACGGCGCTTGTCAGGACGCAAAGCACCTAGCGTTCGCATATTGTGCGTTCTGTCTGCAAGTTTAATAAGGATGACACGAATAT
Organism: Pseudoalteromonas sp. NC201; assembly: GCF_002850255.1. Lineage (NCBI taxonomy): Bacteria > Pseudomonadati > Pseudomonadota > Gammaproteobacteria > Alteromonadales > Pseudoalteromonadaceae > Pseudoalteromonas > Pseudoalteromonas sp. NC201. The sequence goes on along the minus strand of NZ_CP022522.1, from coordinate 518,240 downwards.
CCTGCGTCATCGCCATGATCATCTTACGATAGTTTTCGGCTTGGAACTCTTTTTTATCTTTGAAGCTCAGTTTATCGAGCTTTGACACCCCTTCCACCAACTCAGCGACCGTATCACCAAAGATCTCTGCTAAGTCGTCTTGGCTAAAGTCAGTATCTTCAATAACATCGTGCATCAGCGCAGCCATGAGTGTTTCATGATCAAGCCTCATGCTCGCAAGGATCTGGGTTACTTCTACTGGGTGAGTGATATAGGGCTCACCGCTAGAGCGCGTCTGTCCCTCGTGTGCCTCACGGGCCACGACATAGGCTTTTTGCACCAAATCGACGTCTTCTGGTGACAAATATTCTGAGATTTTCTTTTTGAGGCCTTCAAACAGATACATTCACACTCCAATGTTTCAGAGAAGCTATACTCGGCGAGTATAAAACGGGTTACAAGCTAGTTACTTAAGAATATACGATGAAACACCAGCAATGCCAATGAACAATTTATGCTACTTGTTAGGAAGTTAAAGGCGTTACGCGTTGTGTAATGTGCTGGCGATTTATACCAATTTGCTTAATTTCAATTGCTATAAAACAATAATGCCAGCAAAAAAGCTGGCATTATTGAATCTAGACAGTGGTTGGATTAGCGGTTGCCACCAACGATTGCAGCTACTGCAGCAAGCTCTGCAGCTTCTTGATGCTGCTGCTCTTCACGGTCGATAATATCAAGCGAGTCAGTGGTTACAAAACCTTGCTCAATTTCACGTAGCGCGATTACGGTTGGCTTGTCGTTTTCAGCATCAACCATAGGATCTTTACCGCCTACAGAAATTTGGCGAGCGCGACGCGCTGCTACTAAAATCAAGTCAAAGCGGTTACCAATTTTATCTACTGCATCTTCTACAGTTACGCGAGCCATCGAAGCACTCCAAATTCAGTTCATTATGCAAAAGGCTATTTTACTGTATGTCTAGCCTTTCGCCAAGTATTGATGGTTAAAAAACCTCAGGTTTAAAAGTAATTATTTTAGCAAGTCAGCGATAAGCGCTTGATGACGGATAGACTGTGCTTGTTGCTCAAGTCTTGCGGCAATCACAATATGTTCAAGCTCACCGCGTGTTTGCTCAAAGTCATCATTGACAAGAATATAGTCAAACTCGTTGTAATGTGAGCTTTCTGATTTCGCTTCAGCCATACGACCTGCGATTACTTCTTGAGAGTCTTGACCACGACCATTTAAGCGCTTTTCTAGCTCCGCAGTTGAAGGAGGTAAAATAAAGATGGTCTTTACTTCAGGCATCAACTCACGCACCTGACGCGCACCCTGCCAGTCGATATCTAAAAACACATCAATACCAGCGGCAAGCTGATCTTCTATCGCTTGTTTTGAAGTGCCGTAGTAATTTTCGAATACTTGCGCCCACTCAAAGAAATCGCCTTTATCGATCAGCTGCTTAAATTCATCAACCGAGACAAAATGGTAATGTACGCCGTTTTCTTCGCCTGGACGAGGAGCACGCGTAGTGTGAGACACCGACACTTTAATATCGTCGTGCTTTTCCAATAACGCTTTGATTAAACTTGATTTACCCGCACCAGAAGGCGCAGAAAGGATAAACAGATTACCGCGTGTAGGTGATGTCATAGTCATTCTCAACAATAAGTACCGGCCGAGTAATATTGGTTTACTCAAGTCTGCCGCAGAGCTAAAAGCGGGCATTATACCGAGTAACGTATAAGAATACACTAGGGATGAGAATAAGGAAAAGTCGAGGAATAAATTCAGCGTTGTGAGTAACCCAGAAACCTATCACTGTGCTAAATTTATTCCTCTAAAACAGAATGTTATTTTGCTGTGTAAAGCTGCTCCTACCAAGGTATTCACCCCGTAGGAGCGAGTTCACCTCGCGATCTTTTAACTGCTCGCCGCGTAAAGCGGCTCCTACCAGAGTATTCACCCCGTTGGAGCGAGTTCATCTCGCGATCTTTTAACTGCTCGCCGCCTAAAGCATCTCCTACCCAAGTATTCACCCCGTAGGAGCGAGTTCACCTTGCGATCTCTTAACCCCTCGCCGCGTGAAGCGGCTCCTACCACGGTGTTCACCTCGCGATCTCTTAACTGCTCGCCGCGTGAAGCGGCTCCTACCACGGTGTTCACCCAGTAGGAGCGAGTTCACCTCGCGATCTTTTCACTGCTCGCCGCGTAAAGCATCTCCTACCAGAGTATTCACCCGTCGGAGCGAGTTCACCTCGCGATCTTTTCACTGCTCGCCGCGTAAAGCGGCTCCTACCAGAGTGTTCACCCCGTAGGAGCGAGTTCATCTCGCGATCTTTTAACTGCTCGCCGCCTAAAGCATCTCCTACCCAAGTATTCACCCCGTAGGAGCGAGTTCACCTCGCGATCTTTTCACTGCTCGCCGCGTGAAGCGGCTCCTACCAAAATATTAACCCAGTTGGAGCGAGCTCACTTCGCGCTCTCTTAATAGCTCGCCGCGTAAAGCAGCTCCTACCAGAATGTTCACCCAGTAGGAGCGAGTTCACCTCGCGATCTTTTAAAGCAAATCAGCTACGCTGCTACTTACTTCTTCAGGCCATACCCCAACTTGTACCTGACCAATATGCTGCTTTTGCAACAGCAACATCACTAAACGCGATTGGCCAATACCACCTCCTATGGTTTGTGGTAATTCCCCCGCTACTAATTGTTGGTGCCAATCTAAGCTCAAGCGTGCTTCGTCATCGGTTAATTTAAGCTGTCTTGCAAGTGAGTCAGGGCAAACACGAATGCCCATTGATGAGATTTCAAATGCGTCTTCTAGCACTGGGTTCCACACCAAAATATCACCGTTAAGTCCTTGGTATTTGTCGCACGTTGGCGTTGACCAGTCGTCATAATCCGGCGCGCGAACGTCATGAATCTTACCATCACCAAGCTCACCACCAATGCCAATTAAAAACACCGCGCCATATTCTTGGGCAATCGCTTTTTCACGTTGCTTGGCAGTAAAATCTGGATACATAGTGCGTAATTCTTCGCTGTGCACAAACGTAATTTTCTCAGGAAGGAATGCCGCAATGCCAAATTCATCCTCAACCACTTTTTCCGTTGCTTTAATTGAGCGATAAAGGGTTTCTACCGTTTCTTTTAGTTTTGCCAGCGAACGCTCACTGTTTTCGCAAATCACCTTTTCCCAGTCCCACTGATCCACATAGACAGAATGGATTGGCGATAGCTTATCTTCGTCTGGACGTAGCGCTTTCATGTGCGTATAGAGGCCTTCGCCTTTAGCAAAACCATAATCACCTAGTGTTTTACGCTTCCACTTAGCAAGTGAATGCACTACCTCAAACTGCGCATCCGGTAGCGTTTTCACTTTTACCTGTACCGCCTGCTCGTGGCCACTTAGGTTGTCTTGAATACCGTCGCCCAAACGCGCCAGAATAGGCGCTTGTACTTCAACTAAACCCAATTGCTCGGTTAGCTGTGCTGAAAATACTTGTTTTACTCGTGCTATCTGTTTTTGTGTCTCTTGATACTTGCTCAACATGGTTAGGTCCTCATTCCCGAATTTGTCGTTTTGTTGAGTCTATATTTAAAGAAACCGACACAAACATCAATAACCCGCAACAAAAACACCTTTACATAATTATTTTCATCAAAAATATGCTATAAATTTTATATAAACGATAATTGTTAATGGATATTTACATGGAAAATTATGAGATCGACAATCTGGATAGATCCATCCTTCACGCTTTAAAAGAAAATGCACGAACGCCCTACGCGGAATTAGCAAAAAGATTTGCTGTTAGCGCCGGTACCATCCATGTTCGGGTCGAAAAAATGAAGCAAGCGGGGATCATTGAAGGGACTCAAGTGAGCATTAATGCCAAACGACTTGGTTATGATGTCTGCTGTTTTATCGGAATAAACTTAAAACACGCTGGCGACTACCCGGGAGCCATCGCACGTTTGAAGGAATTTGAAGAAGTTGTTGAAGCCTACTACACCACGGGCAATTACAGCATTTTTATCAAAGTGATGGCGCGCTCCATCGACCACCTTCAAGATGTGCTTATTAATAAAGTGCAGACCATTGAGTCTATCCAGTCAACCGAAACACTAATCTCACTGCAAAACCCAATTCAGCGCACCGTTATGCCCTAGCTTCTTTTTTGTTATAATCGCGGGAATTTTTTGATTAGAGTAGTAAGTAGATGGCTGAGAATAGATTCCATCGTGTAAAAAGCGTACTAGATAGACGCCAAACCGACCTCACAGTGTGCCTAGATGAAGTGCATAAGCACCATAATCTGTCAGCGATTGTGCGTACCGCAGATGCGGTTGGCTGTCACCACGTACACGCAGTATGGCCACAAGATCAAAGACGGTTAACAAACAATACCTCTGGCGGCAGCAAAAATTGGGTTGAAACCCATATGCATGAGGATATAGACCAAGCTGTTGCGACAATTCGTGAACAAAACCCAGGTGTACAATTATTAGCAACCAACCTTAGCGATAGCGCCGTTGATTTTCGTGAAATTGATTACACCAAACCTACCGCTATTATTGTCGGGCAAGAGCGTTTAGGGATCTCAGAGCGCGCACTTGAGCATGCGGATCAGCACATCGTGATCCCAATGCAAGGTATGGTGCAATCACTCAACGTGTCTGTTGCCGCAGCGCTTATTTTATACGAAGCGCAGCGCCAAAGAGATGCAGCCGGACTGTACAAACGTACAGATATGATGGATCCTGTGGTAAAACATAAGTTACTATTTGAAGGATGTCATCCAATCATTGCAACCCGCTGTCGCGAAAAAGGGCTACCTTACCCGGCACTTGATGAGCACGGTGAAATCGTTGCAGACGACGCTTTTTGGGACATTCTTAAGTTTACGCAGAAGAAATAAATAACGCGGATCGCGCTAGAGGATTAGCATGTCGACACCAAATTTGGCCACTTATCCAATCACCGAATTAAAAGGCGTAGGCCCAAAAGCGGCCGAGCGTTTGGCCAAACTTGGCATTCAATCGGTGCAAGACATGTTATTTCACCTTCCGCTACGCTACGAAGATCGTGCGCGCACCTATCCTATCTGCGAGCTGCAAGCGCATAGCCATGTCAGTATTGAAGCCGAGATTGAACGCAGCGAAATCACGCAAGGCAAACGCCGCATGTTGGTGTGTTATGTTAATGATGGGACGGGGCGGATCGCGCTGCGCTTTTTCAACTTTAATGCAGCACAAAAAAATGCCATGCAAGCGGGCAAAGTGATCCGCTGTTTTGGTGAAGTTCGCCGTGGTCACTATGGCTTTGAAATGGCGCATCCAGAATACAGCATCAAAGAGACGCGCTCTGCACCGAGCGATCCGAGCCTTGCGACGCTTACCCCAGTTTATCCTACCACCGAAGGATTAAAGCAACTGAGCATTCGAGCAATTGCCGATCAAGCCGTTGAGTTACTACGCAAATATGATGTACCAGACTATTTACCAGCTCAATATCGACCATCGCAGCAAAGCCTAAAAGAAGCGCTGTTATTACTGCACCGTCCACCACAGGAAGTGGATTTAGCACAATTAGAGCTCGGGCAACATCCTGCACAGGCACGATTGGCGTTTGAAGAGTTATTGGCGCAAAACCTCAGCTTGCTTAAGCTAAGACAAAAAGGTCAAGCGGTAAAAGCGGTTGCACTACCGCCCACCAACCCACTTGAAGCTCAGTTTTTGTCATCCTTGCCATTTGCCCCCACCAATGCCCAAAGTCGAGTAGTGGCAGAGATCAAAGGCGACTTACAACATCCCTACCCCATGATGCGATTGGTGCAAGGGGATGTCGGCTCAGGAAAAACGCTTGTGGCAGCGCTTAGCGCGTTAACGGCTATCGCACAAGGTTACCAAGTAGCAATTATGGCACCCACTGAGATCCTATCCGAGCAACACGGCATCAACTTCCTTAATTGGTTTGAACCTATGGGTATAGAAACCGTATGGCTGGGTGGTAAAACCAAAGGTAAGGAACGCACTCATGCGCTTGAGCGTATTGCTTCAGGGCAAGCACAGATGGTGGTCGGCACCCATGCTTTGTTCCAAGAGCAAGTACAGTTTTCTAACCTTGCGCTTATCATTATCGACGAGCAACATCGTTTTGGCGTGCATCAGCGCCTAGCGCTGAGAGAAAAGGGAAAGTTTGGCGATTGCTATCCGCATCAGTTAGTGATGACCGCAACCCCAATCCCGAGAACCTTGGCAATGACGGCCTATGCAGATCTTGAAACCTCAATCATCGACGAGCTACCACCGGGCAGAACACCAATCACAACCGTCGCCGTGCCAGACACCAGACGCAATGAAGTGATCAAAAAAGTACAAAAGGCCTGTGTTGAAGATAAGCGCCAAGTTTACTGGGTATGTACGCTGATAGATGAGTCGGAGGCGTTACAATGCCAAGCCGCAGAAGACACCGCAAAAGCACTTGCCGAAGCCTTGCCAGAACTTAATATTGCGCTGGTACATGGTCGCATGAAAGCCCAAGAAAAGCAGACCATCATGGACCAATTTAAACAAGGTCATACCCATGTGCTGGTTGCAACTACCGTGATTGAAGTGGGCGTGGATGTACCCAACGCTAGCCTTATCATTATTGAAAACCCTGAGCGTTTGGGTCTGGCGCAGCTTCACCAATTGCGCGGCCGTGTTGGTCGCGGACAAATCGCATCACATTGTTTACTGCTTTACCATGCACCACTGTCGGTCACTGCGCAAAAGCGTTTGGGGGTGCTGAGAGAAAGTAACGACGGATTTGTCATCGCCGAGCGCGACCTTGAGATCCGCGGCCCCGGTGAAGTGCTTGGTACAAAACAAACTGGATTGGCGGAGCTAAAAATTGCCGATCTTAGCCGTGATAAACATTTATTACCGCAAGTGAGAAGCCTCGCTTTTACCGTGCTAAAAAACCACAGCGATATTGTTGACCCTATCATCTGGCGCTGGATGGGTGATAAGAGCGAACTAGCCATGGCGTAAGCCTGAAGCGTAATTATTTCTGTGTGTAGATGAGCTCAATTTCACCATCAAGCCTTCTTCCTGTCGGAATAAAACCTAATGCTTGATAAAAGTTCAACGCATTTTCGGCCTCTGTATCCATGGTTGTAAGCGACAAACCAACTAACCCTATTAACTCAGCATACTGTTTGGCAAAACACATAGCGGCTTTACCATAGCCTTTAGATTGTGACGCTTCATCAATCATCAAACGCCATATGTATAAGTGTTGTGCCTGAAAGTGCCCATTGTCATCCCCAACCAAGCGAGGATCAATAAGCGCAATCATACCAACAGGCAAGTCATCATCGTACATGCCAAAACACACGCTGTCTTCATTAAAGCTATCCTCAATGATCCACTCGGCGTTTGATGCAATTAGATGTTGTTGTGAGTCATGCACTTTTAACTTGAGCATGTCACCTGCTACATCACTGTTTACTTTCAAAAACTGTAATCTACTCATTCGATTTACCCTATTACCTGTTTCGCTAGATAGTGTACCTACTATAGAAATATCTGCATACTTTATTTGGCCTTCACCTCAATACCCAACAATGGTCGCGCTACGCTTGCTTCTTTTATCAAAGCTTGGCTACCATCTCTCTACATCAACTAAAAAAACTCAAAAATGAATCGTTTACTACGTGCTGTATGCACCTCATTTGCTGCTTGCATGGCGTCGATCGCCTCAGCAAAAGCAGTTTACCCAGATGTACCAGAGCAGATTAATTCATCTGCCAAATATGTTTTTTACTCTCATGGCTATATCGTCGAAGGTGATAATGAAACCCCTATTCATAAGCGCTGGGGTAAATATGATTTTCCAGCCATCAAACAGGCATTAAGTGATGATGCCTATACGCTAATTGCTGAGCATCGCCCTAAAGGCGTCGCACCAGAAGCGTATACAAAAACCTTGGTTAGCAAGGTTCACAAGTTACTGGACGCGGGCGTCAGCGCCAACAACATTACACTCGTGGGGTTTTCTCGCGGTGGCGCGTTAACGATAATGGCAAGTGATGCATTAAAAAATGATGCCATTCACTACGTGGTACTAGCAGGCTGCGCTGGGCTTATCAAAAGTAAAACCGAGATTAAACTCTACGGCAAGGTGTTGTCGGTTTACGAAACCTCAGATCAAGTAGGTTCTTGCGATTTTGTGAAAGCACGCTCTGCAAACCTCAAAAGCTTTACAGAGCTTTCGATTTCAACCGGTAAGGAACACGGCGCTTTTTATCTCCCGAGAGACGAGTGGTTAAAGCCAGTTAAAAGCTGGATTTTAAATCACTAAATAACCTGAGGTTTGGATAAAGAATGTTCCAACTCATTGTTTCTAAAGAACAACTTAGTTTTTCCTTTTCTAGCCAGAGAGTTTTAGGGAAAACACCGCTTCCGCGTCCTGCTCTCGCTAAGGTACCTACATCCTGTAGGCAAGGCGAATTTACGCACCAATAGCTGGCTATTGGAAGTGAATTCAACGCAGTTAGCGCTAAAACTGGCTGCTAGAAAGGCATTAATTATCCGCAGCTCAGGTTAAATAATTAACCTGAGCTTTGGTTAATTAGCGTGGCGTTCTTTCAGAGGAACGCCACACAGCGCATTCATTCTACTCCCTTTGATATCTTTAAATCGCATTTTCAAGCAAGCCCCCTGATTACTTATTGCACTTTTAAAAATGCTCTCTATAATTGAACCTTATTCGAATGCCATTCGAATAAGGTTCAAACCCTAAGGAGAAACGATGGCACCGGCACCTAAATATGATAAAGAAACCCAGCAACGCATGATTTTAAACGCTGCGGAACAATGCATTAATGAGTCTTCAGTCACTGACTTTACAATGGCAAAGGTCTCTTTGCTTGCAGGATTGTCTATGGGCTCAATCTATAAATTTGTGCAGACTAAAGAAGACCTAGTAATGGCGCTGGCCTATGAGTCTTTTACCCATACATCCAGTGTTTTTAAGCAAGTGTTGTCGTTACCACTTAGCACGCCAGAACGCATGCTCGCGGTGTGTCTTATCTCGCCACAAAAGCTTAAACGCTTCTCTTTTGATTATGAATTACAGTCCTACTCCACCAATGAGGCGGTGATCAAAAGGGCTTCTGAGTTTTGGACCAATAAAATTATCGAATCCTGTGGTGGTTGTGAAAACGTGTTTAAACAGGCGCTGATTGATGGCATTGAAGCAGGTGAGTTGCAAGCTACACCAGATCTACACGACATGATAGAAGAAATCATCATCACCGGATGGGCGCTTACCGTAGGATATGAGCAAGTACTGCGCTTGCAACAAACTAAGCAAATTGTTGAGGGCACAGCTTCATTGCTCGCACCACTTGAGCTTAATGATCCTGTTATTCGCAGCACGGTGAGGCTACTTAACAGTTATCCATGGCAACAACCTATCACTCAAGATTCTCTGGTACGCATAGAGAAAGAATTGCAAGCGCTCGAGCTTCGTTAACTTAAGGAAATCACAATGAACATCAAACGTTGGCTTATGGCCGTTGTCATCATTCTCATCGTTATTACCAGCCTTGGTTTTGTGAAGTTTACACAAATCCAAGCAGCAATCGCCTTCGGGGAGTCTTTTCCGGAGCCTTCGGCTTCGGTAAAAAGCACGTATGTATCAACCACTGAGCATATTAAATCGGTTAAGGTTGTAGGTCAGCTCCATGCCAAGCGCACCGTCACCATTAGTAACGAGTATCCTGGTCTTATCACTTACGTCGGTTTTAAACCCGGTGAACAAGTGGAAGCGAACCAAATATTGTTGCGCTTAGATAGCAGCATTGATGAGGCAAATCTATTAGCGGCTAAAGCTCGAGTAAAGCTTGCTAAATCAACCTATCAACGGGTTGCCAAATTACTAGAACAAAAGCGGATCAGCCCAGATGAGGTGGACAAAGCCGAAGCTGAGGTGGCAATTAATCAGGCAGACGTAAAACGACTAACCACATTAATCGAGAAAAAAACCATTCGTGCACCTTACCCGGGTCAAACGGGGTTAGAACAATATCAAGTTGGTCAATTACTTGATGCCAATAGCGAAATCACTTTCTTGGTTGGGTTAGAGGACAGCATTTGGGTGGATTTCAAAATTCCACAAACCTTACCACAACCTAATATAGGCGAAGACGTTAGCGTGGCAATTTCTAATGCTAGCGGCCAAATGCCTGCTCGCGTATCAGCCAAAATGCCAATGGTCGATGTCGCATCGCGTCAACAAAGTTATCGTGCTGAGCTACAAAACAGCAATGGCACACTCAGCCACAATCAAATGGTGTTAGTCAATGTACCAACCGAGATTGTGAACGCCGCAGTTGTGCCAACCAATGCAATTACGCGCAATCACTTTGGCGAATTTGTTTATGTACTTGAAAAGGACGACAGCCAAAACTGGCGAGCAAAACCGGTAAAAATTACTTTAGGCGATAAGGTAAACGATCAGCAACTTGTACTATCTGGCCTGCGTGGTGGTGAATTTATTGCTGCTGAGGGGGCATTCAAGCTACAAGAAAATTTACTGGTTTATACCGATCAGGTTGCCGCTGTTGATGGCAATAACGGAGGCCAGTAATGAGCGCATTACACGAAAATAAGCCGTCTATCATGGATATTTTTGTTAACCGGCCGGTACTAGCGATCGTGGTGTCATTGCTTATTGTGCTAGCGGGTTTTAATGCCGCCCGAGATATATCGGTGCAGCAATATCCAAAAATAGAAAGTGCCTCACTGGTGATCAATACTGTCTATACGGGCGCAGCCGCAGACGTCGTTAAAGGCTATGTGACCGAGCCTATCGAGCGAGTGGCCTCTACTGTCCCGGGTGTCGACTATGTAGACTCGATAACTACCTCGGGACTTAGCAAAGTCACCGCTTGGCTTGAGCTTAATCACAGTACCACCGATGCCTTGGCTGAGCTGACCACCCGATTAAACCAGATTAAGTTTGAGTTACCCAGCGGAGCGGAAGATCCAGCCATTCAAATCGTACGTGCCGATAGTCCGTATGCGGTATTCTATCTCGATGTGGAATCTCAAGGTCTGCCACGTAATAACGTGAGCGATTATTTGATCCGAAATGTTGTCCCTTCAATGTCTGATATTCCCGGTGTACAAAAAGTGACGCTGGAAGGTGGCCGCGATCCAGCAATGCGAATTTGGCTCGATACCGAAAAACTCGCTATCTATGGCGTAAGTGCCAGCGATGTATTTGCCGCGCTACAAGCAAACAACACCATTGCCACCTTAGGTTACAGTGAAAATAACAGACAACGCATCGACCTAATGGCCAATACCTCGTTAAAAACGGTAGCCGATTTTAACAACCTAGTGGTAAAAGAAATCGATGGCACGCAACTTAAGCTTGGTAACATCGCCACGGTAGAACTCGGTGAGGCCGAAGGCATGGTAACCGCACGCCTTGATGACCACGATACAGTATTCTTAGCGGTGTGGGCATTACCAGGTGCCAATGAAATCGATATTGGTGACGCGCTGTATAAAAAGATTGATGAGATTAATACCATCTTACCCGACGGCATGCATCTAAGAATTGGCTACGATGGCACGCTTTATATGCGTGATTCCATAAAAGAAATCTTCACCACGCTTGGGGAAACCGTCCTACTTGTGGGGATTGTTGTACTCGCGATGATGGGCTCGTTTAGAACCGCCATGGTGCCGCTGGTTACCATTCCTATCTCGATTTTAGGCGCAATCGCGGTGATCTCAGCAATGGGCTTTTCACTCAACTTACTGACTATTTTGGCTATCGTACTTTCTGTTGGGTTAGTGGTGGATGATGCCATAGTGGTAGTTGAAAACGTTGCGCGTCATATGCGCGAAGGCAAACCCAGATTACAAGCCGCGCTTATCAGTTCACGTCAATTACTCGTCCCAATAATTGCCATGACGCTGACCCTTGCAGCGGTCTACGCGCCAATCGGATTTTTAACAGGTTTAACGGGGTTCTTATTCCGAGAGTTCGCGTTCACCCTAGCCATTGCGGTATTAATTTCTGGACTGGTTGCTATTACCTTATCGCCCATCATGAGTGCTTACGTTAATCCCGAAGGCGGTAAAGAAGGTAAATTAACGCAAAAGGTCAATGGCTATTTTGATCGATTACAAACGTTCTATTTTCGTGCACTCGATACCTTGTTTAAGTGGCGTCCACAGGTCTTTTTTGTCGCTATCGTGTTCTCTTTATTGTCGGTGCCGTTTTACCTGTTATCACAAAAAGAGCTAGCCCCTATCGAAGATCAAAGCAGTATCCAAGTCGTAGTGGAAGCACCACCTGAGTCTTCTCAAGCTTATACGTCAGCGAAAATGAATGACACTGCCGAGGTCATGAACGCCACTGAAGGCGCTGAGTTTACTTGGCAGATTATTACGGCGGCAGCAGGCTTTGGTGGTGTAGAGCTTGCACCATTTGATGAGCGAGAAAATTCAGTACACGACTTACTATACGACCTATACGGCCGGTTAGGCAGCGTCACTGGACTAAGTTTATTCCCTATTTTACCTGCATCGCTTCCTACCGCAGGGCAGTTTGACGTTGAAGTGGTATTCCGTGCCAGTGACGACCCAACCGCGATGAAGCAGTACGCCGATGAGATTATTCAACGCGCCACCGCCAGTGGCAGCTTTATGTTCGTCAATACCGACCTAAAAATCGACCTGCCGCAAGCCGAGCTTGAAATCGACCGAGAGCTAGTTGCTGACTTAGGTCTAAACTTGTCGTCGGTAAACGAGCAACTTAGCATTTATATGTCGAATAATTTTGCCAACTACTTCAACAAAGAAGGCAAAGCCTACCGCGTCATTCCAATTGTGGGCAATGACGAAAGGTACAATCCTGAGAATATTCTTAATATGCAAGTAAGAACGGATGCTGGCGATCTTATTCCGATTTCAGCATTTGCCACCTTACGCACCTTTACAAGCCCGAGAGTGCTTGGCTCATTCAACCAGCAAAACTCGTTTAGAATATTGGCAGGCACACTACCGCACATAACCAAAGAGCAAGCGCTAACACAGGTTGAAGAAATTGCAGCAGAGGTCTTACCTAGTCACTACTCCATTGACTACGCTGGTGAATCAAGACAGCTAAGAAAAGAAGGCAACACCATGGTTGGCGTACTCCTATTTGCCATGATAGTGGTGTTTTTCTTGCTGACGATCCAGTTCAACAGCTTTAGAGATCCGCTCGTGGTACTACTCGGCTGCGCACCTTTGGCACTCGCAGGTGCATTGATGCTACCGTTTTTATCACTCACGACCGTCAACATTTACAGCCAAATCGGCCTAATTACGCTTATCGGTTTAATAGCCAAAAATGGCATCTTGATTGTTGAATTTGCGAACCATTTACAGCTTGAAGGTAAATCGAAATTTGAGGCGGTAAAAGGGGCTGCGGCCACACGTCTAAGACCTATACTGATGACTACAGGCGCAACCGTGCTTGGTCACTTCCCCTTGGTATTGGTAACCGGTGCAGGCGCAGAAGCGCGCAACAGTATAGGTATTATCTTAGTCGCAGGCATGCTCATTGGTACTTTCTTCACTTTGATTGTCTTACCGCTACTTTATGAAAAGTTAGCCAGCGATCACCGTGGCGAAGCCGAAACCATTGAAACCTACCCTGAAGCACAGTTGGTAGGCAAAGTCAGTATGACGTGATAATTGGCTAACAACTAAAGGACACTAAGTGCCATACTTAGTGTCCTTTTTAATTGGTAAAACCTTTCTTTTGATAAGCCGGAATTTATAGCACTATAGTTTCTGGAGTAGATAAACCGCATAACGAAAAGCATCAATAGCAAGCCTCGCACGCGATTACTAGTTATATACAGCTGAAACTGAGAACAAATAAGTCGAAGCGACATTATTTTCGGCTTCTTCCCTTGATAAATTATCTAATTTATATAAATTAGCTAAATCATATCCAAAAGAAGAATCGCCTTATGAATGAGCAAGCAATCTTCGATCATATCAAACAAGCATTAATTGAAGCGCCACGCAACCAGTACACCACTGAACTACACCTGCAAATGATCAAATACGCAGACGATTTAAAAAGCATGACAGCCAAAGAATTTTGCGAAGGCGTTGGCTTAAAACCTAGCTTTGGTACTGAATTTTCGAAAATGCGTAATCTAACTCACCGTTTAAAAGCCGCTGGCTTAAACACCGACTTGCTCTAACAGCGCTCTATCACAAGGTTTTTAGGAACACACATGGCAATTAAAAAGACAGAACTTTATTCATCATTATGGGCAAGCTGTGACGAACTGCGTGGCGGTATGGATGCCAGCCAGTATAAAGACTACGTGCTAACGATGCTTTTTATGAAGTACGTCAGCGACAAATACAAAGGCGACCCATACGGGATGATTGTTGTACCAGAAGGTGCAAGCTATGACGATATGATAGCCGCCAAAAACGACAAAGAAATTGGCGATAAAATTAATAAAATTATTTCAGCCCTTGCCGAAGAAAATGACCTAAAAGGCGTGATAGACGTTGCCGACTTCAACGATGAAGACAAGCTCGGAAAAGGCAAAGAAATGGTTGATCGCCTAACTAAGTTAGTCGGTATTTTCCAAGGCTTAGACTTATCTTCAAACCGTGCTGGCGGTGATGACCTATTAGGTGACGCTTACGAATATCTAATGCGTCATTTCGCTACTGAATCAGGTAAATCAAAAGGTCAATTCTATACGCCATCCGAAGTATCACAAATTCTGGCAAAAGTTGTTGGCATAACAGAAGACACGCCACAAGATGCTACCGTGTATGACCCAACTTGTGGTTCAGGCTCACTATTATTAAAAGCCAGTGATGAGGCCCCGCGAGGCTTATCGATATTCGGGCAAGAGATGGATGTAACTACATCAGCTCTATCTAAAATGAATATGATTTTACATGGGCATGTATCCGATATACGTACAATTGCACAAGGTAATACGCTTTCGTCACCAGCATTTAAAAATGGAGCCGCGCTAAAAACCTTCGACTTTGCAGTTGCCAACCCGCCTTTTTCAAATAAAAACTGGACCAGCGGTTTAAACCCTGAAGCAGATATTTATGATCGTTTTACATGGGGCATTCCGCCTGAGAAAAACGGTGACTACACCTTCTTACTACACATTCTCAAAAGCTTAAAAAGCACAGGTAAAGGTGCAGTGATCTTACCGCATGGTGTGTTATTCCGTGGTAATGCCGAAGCTACGGTCCGTGAAAACCTTATCAAACAAGGTTACATCAAAGGCATTATTGGTTTACCTGCTAACTTGTTCTACGGTACGGGTATTCCTGCGTGTATTATTGTGATTGATAAAGAACATGCACAAAAAGCCATTATTGAGTCAAGTGGTAGCTTTACCGAAGATGATGCTGTGTTGCCAACTATATCAGGTCGCCCAATCTTTATGATTGATGCCAGCAAAGGCTTTATTAAAGATGGCAATAAAAACCGCCTACGCAGCCAAGATATCCATAAAATTGTTGATGTCTTTAACAAAGGCTTGGAGCTTGAGCGTTACAGCCGTTTAGTGGAAATTGATGAAATTGCCGCTAACGATTACAACCTTAATATCCCACGTTATATCGACTCCTCTGAACCAGAAGACCTACACGACTTAAGTGCGCATCTGCAAGGTGGTATTCCAAACCGTGATATTGATGCCCTTGAACATTACTGGCGGGTATTCCCTAGCATTCGTGCCACATTGTTCAAGCCAGAACCCAACCCAAAAAGAAACGGCTATAGCCACGCACTGGTAGAAGCCGGCCAAGTAAAAAGCACCATTTTGGCGCATCAAGAATTTAAAGACTTTGCCGCTCGTAGCCTATTGCCATTTAAACAGTGGATATCAGAAGCAAAACTTAAAGAAATCAAGGTTGGCGATAACCCGAAGAACTTTATCTTTACCATTTCAGAAAACTTACTGAACAGCTATGCCAATAGCGACCTATTAAGCAAATACGATATTTACCAAATCCTTATGGATTACTGGGCAGATACCATGCAGGACGATGTGTATGTATTGGTACAGGACGATTGGCAAGCAGGTAATACACTTCGTGAACTAGTGGCTAAAAAAGGCGAAAAGCTTAAAGAAACACCCGACTTAATTATCAATAAGAAAAAGTATAAAGCCGAGATTATTCCACCAAGCTTAATTGTCGCCCGCTACTTTGCTGACGAACAAGCGAAAGTTGATGTCCTGCAAGCCAAACAAGACGAAGCCACCCAAGCACTTGAAAACTATTTGGAAGAAGGCACTTCAGGAACAGGGAATGAAGATGGCTTATTGGTTGAAGCCCTCAACGACAAAGACAAAATCACCAAAGCCAGTGTTGCCGCCAGAGCCAAACTTGCCACCGATACTGAGGAAGTTAAAGCACTAAAGCAAGCAACCAAGTTGTTTAACGCCGAAGCGGCTGCAAAAAAAGCGGTGAAAGAAGCCCAAGAGGCGTTGGATTTAAACGTATTCAACCAATATCCAAAACTAACCATAGAAGAAATCAAAGCTCTGATTGTCGATGACAAATGGCTAGCCACATTACAAGCCAATATCGTTGCCGAAATTGAGCGCGTAACCCAACAAATGGCAAGCCGTGTTAAACAACTGGAAGAGCGCTACAGCACACCATTACCAACCCTTTCTAATTCAGTTGACGAGCTTAGTGATAAAGTCGCAAGCCATTTAAAAGCAATGGGCTTGGAGTGGACACTATGAGTGCATTAGAGCAAGTGATTCCAGAAGGATATAAACAGACGGAAGTTGGAGTTATCCCCAGCGAATGGGAAGTTAATAAAGTTTCTAAAGCCTTTGAAATTTGTAATACATTGAGATTTCCGCTGAGTGCTAAAGTACGAGAGTCGATGGCTGGAGAATACCCATATTATGGCCCCACTAGAATTCAAGATTATATCAATGAGTGTCGTATTGATGGTGAATATGCACTAATTGGAGAGGATGGTGACCACTTTCTAAAATTTGAAACTGTACCTCAAACACAGTTGGCTAAAGGTAAGTTTAATGTAAATAATCATGCTCATGTGATTAAGGGAAAAGTTGCTACGGCTGAGTGGTTTTATTTGTTTTTTAAACATCGTGAAATAACAAGTCATTTATCTAGACAAGGTGCTGGCCGTTATAAATTAAACAAAGCAACTCTCGAACAATTACCTTGTGCAATACCTCCAAAACAAGAACAAACCGCCATTGCCAATGCGTTGTCCGATGTGGATGCGCTATTAACGGAATTGGAAAAACTGATCGCAAAAAAACAAGCGATTAAAACCGCCAGCATGCAGCAACTGCTGACAGGCAAAACCCGTTTACCCCAATTCGCCACTTACACCGAAGGCAAAAAGCAAGGCCAGCCCAAAGGCACAAAACCCAGTGAACTAGGCGAAATCCCTGAGGATTGGGAAACTAGAACTTTGAAGGAAATGGCTACTTCAAATGGCCTCGTTAGAGGGCCGTTTGGTGGCGCGTTAAAAAAAGAACATTTTTCTAAAAGTGGTTACAAAGTTTACGAGCAACGAAATGCTATATACGCTAACGCTACTATGGGCAACTACTTTATCAATCAAAAAAAGTTTGAAGAGTTGAAGCGATTCGCAGTAAACAGTGGGGATTTCATTGTGAGTTGCTCAGGAACAATAGGAAAAATATTCAAAGTGCCCGATGACTGCCCGGAGGGAGTAATAAATCAGGCACTCTTGAAGATAACTCTAAATGAAACGATAGATCCTGACTATTTTGGTCACTATTTTAAATGGGATACATTCCAAGAGAAAATTATAGATGGTACACAGGGTGGTGCTATGAAGAATTTAGTTGGAATGTCTGAGTTCAAAGAGTCTTTGATGCCAGTTCCCATTTGTAAAAGAGAACAAATCGCTATCGCCACTATCCTCTCGGATATGGATAACGAAATCCAAACCCTTGAACAACGCTTGGCAAAAACCCGCCAAATCAAACAAGGCATGATGCAAGAGCTACTCACAGGCCGCACAAGACTACCCTATTAAAGAAAAGGAATTAATTATGATTAGAGATAGAAACTTAATATACCACTTAACTGCTTTAGAAAACTTAGAATCAATTCTTCAGCATGAATTACAACCAAGGTGTGAACTCAATAATGATGAATTTGACGATGTTGCTGATGGTGAAATTCTAAATTCAAGGGCTAACCACAACTTAGATCGTTATGTACCATTTCACTTTTTCGCCAAAAACCCCTTCGATTATGGTGTTCAACGTAATCACTCAGATAAAGATTTTGTATTAATTTCTGTTCAGAGAGCTACGGCTAGAGCAAATGGGTGGCGAATTGTTCCTACACACCCTTTAGCTGAAGAGGGTTATCAAATTTTAGATTATGATGCTGGATTTTCAGCTATTGATTGGGAATTGATGGAAGAAAGAAATTATGATGATAGAGCGTGCAAAGTAGCTTGTATGGCGGAGTGTTTGTCGCCTACTAGTGTAAACCCTAACTTAATATTCTGTATTTATGTTAAAAATGCGCGAGTTAAAGCCCTTGTAGATAGGCTGGTTAATGCACATAGAGTAAATTGTCATGTAGACATTAATTCTGCAATGTTTGTTGGTGAGTAAATTGTATAACTACAGTCAAACCCTTAACCCACAAAAAGCGCTGATTTGGCGCATAGTGCATCGTAACAATATACCATGGATCTTAGATAACGGCTTGTATTGTGGTAATAGTCAGGTGCAGTCACCTAATTGGGAAGCTATAGGTAGTTCGGAGTTAATACAAAAGCGAGCAACTCATCCAGTCCCTATTTCTCCTTTTGGTTCGTTAAATGACTATGTACCTTTTTACTTTACCCCTTTCTCACCTATGTTGCTCAATATAAAGTCAGGGCGAGGCGTTATTCAGCGGGCTAACGAAGACATTGTTATTTTGGTATCATCGTTACATAAAGTTGAACAATTAAACTTGGATTTTGTCTATACGGACATGCATGCCTATTACCTATGGGCTAACTTTTATTCTGATTTAAAGCACTTAGGAGCTGTAGATTGGCCTATTTTACAGGCAAGAGATTTTGCTAGAGATCAGAATGATCCCGCCAAGTTTGAGCGATATCAGGCAGAGGCATTAATCAAACAGCATTGCCCTATCAATGCTTTATTAGGCGTAGTTTGTTACAACGCGCAAGTTGAACAACAATTAAAACAACATATTCAACAGCGCAATATGAATTTGGATGTCATTGTGCGTCCTGGATGGTACTTTTAATGATCACATATACACAAGGTAATTTACTCGAAGCTAACGCAGATGCTCTAGTCAATACAGTTAATACTGTAGGGGTTATGGGTAAAGGCATTGCGTTAATGTTCAAAGAGCGCTTTCCTAAAAACATGGCTGAATATGCAGCTGCCTGCAAGGCTAAGCGAGTAAACACCGGTCAAATGTTTGTTACTGAAACAGGCGAATTAATGGGACCTAGGTGGATAGTAAACTTCCCTACCAAGCAGCACTGGCGTGCAAAATCTAAAATGGAATGGATTCAAGATGGATTAGTCGATCTTCGCCACTTTATAGAAAACAATAATGTTGGTTCTATAGCAATTCCTCCACTTGGCGCAGGGCAAGGCGGCTTGTCCTGGCCTGACGTAAAAATAGAAATTGAAAAAGCATTATCCGATATTGAAAATACAAATATCATTGTATTCGAGCCTACCAGTAAATATCAAAATGTGGCTAAAAAGTCTGGCGTCAAGAAACTAACACCAGCGAGAGCTTTAGTTGCCGAGTTAGTAAGACGTTATTGGATATTGGGCATGGAGTGCAGTTTGCTGGAAATTCAAAAGCTAGCTTGGTTTTTGCAAAGAACCATTGAAAGATCAGGCTTGAAAAATGAGTTAAAGCTTAATTTCGAAGCAAATTATTATGGGCCCTATGCCAACAACTTAGAGCACTTGTTAAATGCTTTAGATGGTAGTTATTTGAAATCAGATAAACGTATTCCTGATTGTGATCCTTTAGATGTCATCTGGTTCAATGAAAACGAGAGACAAAAAGTTTCGACCTACTTAAGCACCGAGGCGAAAGAGTATTTACCTGCATTAGAAGAAGCAACTCAAGTAATTAATGGCTTCGAATCTCCTTTTGGCTTAGAGCTTTTGTCTACAGTGGATTGGCTTATTACTAAGCAAGGATGTGATAAAACAGTTGAGTCAATAAAAGAAGGCATAGCCAACTGGCCTACTGGAGACAAATGGGCACTGCGCAAGTTAACCTTATTTGGCGATAGAGAAATTCAATTTGCTTTGACTAATTTGGAAAACCTACATTAGCTGAATCGATCCAATAAAAACGAAATAAAGGAATAATATGAGTAATGTCGGTCAATTAGAGCGTAAAACTCAAAACCGCGTAGTTAAGTTTTTTAAAGAACAACTTGATTACGACTATCTAGGTAATTGGGAATACCGTGAAGGCAATAGCAATATTGAAAGAGGGCTGCTTACTACGTGGTTAGAAAACCGAGGATATTCTGATGTCCTCATCACCCGAGCTTTACGAGTGCTTGACCTTAAAGCCGCATGCGGCGGGGCAAGAAAACTCTATGATGCCAATAGAACGGTTTACCGACTTTTACGTTATGGCATCAAGGTAAAAGAAGGTGCTGGTCAAAAAAATCAAACGGTTTGGCTGATTGACTGGGAAAATCCTGAAAATAATGACTTTGCCATTGCCGAAGAAGTCACCGTAAAAGGCGAATTAAAGAAACGCCCAGATATTGTTGTTTACGTAAACGGCATCGCGCTTGGCGTGATTGAATTAAAACGTTCTTCAGTCTCAGTCAGTGAAGGCATTCGCCAAAATTTAGACAATCAAAAAAAAGCCTTTATCCGCAATTTTTTTACCACCATACAACTTGTGATGGCAGGGAACGATACCCAAGGCATTCGCTACGGCACAATAGAGACATCCGAAAAGTATTATCTTGAATGGAAAGAAAGCAGCGGCAAAGAAAACCCAAACCCACTGCCTTCAAGTAAAATTAAAGCAGAAAATTTACTCGATACCCATATCGCGCAATTGTGTGATAAAACACGTTTTCTGCAACTCATTCATGACTTTATTGTGTTTGATGCTGGTGTGAAGAAGACCTGCCGACACAATCAATTTTTTGGTATTCAAGCCGCTCAAAAATACGTTAAAAAGCACGATGATGGCATTATCTGGCACACACAAGGCTCAGGCAAAAGCTTAACCATGGTTTGGCTTGCTAAGTGGATACGCGAAAATGTGACAGACTCGCGGGTACTTATCGTAACTGACAGAACCGAGTTAGACGAACAAATAGAAAAAGTGTTCTCAGGTGTTGATGAAGATATTTATCGAACAGTAAGTGGCGGTGATTTAGTTGCGACGCTCAATGAGCCCAACCCCTGGCTATTTTGCTCTCTCGTTCATAAATTTGGCCGAAATGGTGAGGCACTTAGTGAAAAAGAAAGTGAAGAAGCCAAGACCCAAGCGACAACAGACTACATTGAAGCCCTAACTAAAAACTTACCAAGTGATTTTGTCGCAAAAGGCAACTTGTTTGTGTTTGTCGATGAGTGCCACCGAACACAGTCAGGTAAGTTGCACGAGGCCATGAAAACTATTTTGCCCAAAGCCATGTTTATCGGTTTTACGGGTACGCCACTGATGAAAAAAGACAAGAAAAAGTCTTTAGAAGTGTTTGGCCCCTATATTCACACTTATAAATTTGATGAAGCTGTAAGTGATGGCGTAGTGCTCGACCTTCGTTATGAAGCAAGAGATATTGATCAGCACTTAACTTCAAAGAAAAAGGTCGATCAATGGTTTGAAGCTAAAACCAAGGGCCTTTCGAATCTTGCTAAAATGCAGCTCAAACAAAAATGGGGCACAATGCAGAAGGTGCTCTCGAGTAAATCTCGCTTAGAACAAATTGTTAGCGACATGCTGATGGATATGGAGGTAAAGCCAGCATTGATGTCAGGCAGGGGTAACGCCATGTTGGTATGTGCCAGCGTTCATCAAGCTTGTGTGGTTTATGACTTGTTTAGTAAAACCGACCTTGCCGGAAAATGCGCGGTAGTAACCAGTTATCAGCCTGCTGCAGGCGCTATAAAAGGTGAAGAATCTGGTGAAGGCTTAACAGAAAAGCTATTTAAATATGACACCTATCGCAAGATGTTAGCGGATTACTTTGAGCAAAGTGAAGACGAAGCCGCGAAGCGTGTTGAAGAATTTGAAAAAGCCGTTAAGAAACGATTTATTGAAGAGCCGGGACAAATGCGCCTACTCATTGTGGTCGATAAACTATTAACTGGCTTTGATGCCCCTTCCGCTACTTACCTCTATATTGACAAAAAGATGGCCGATCATAACCTTTTCCAAGCTATATGCCGAGTTAACCGTCTAGATGGTGAAGACAAAGACTACGGTTATATCATAGATTACAAAGACTTATTCCGATCTCTTGATAAAGCCATTAAAGATTATACAGCAGAAGCGTTTGATGGATATGACGCTGATGATGTGAAAGGGCTTTTGAAAGACCGCTTACAAGAGTCTCGTGCTGATTTAGATAATGCGCTGGAAGCGGTAAGAGCACTATGTGAACCAGTGAAAGCGCCTAGAAATACCATAGATTTCATTCACTATTTTTGTGGTGAGTCTGGTGTTGCACCAAAAGACGAGAATGAGCGCACCGAAAAAGAAGCGCTGCGTTTAACCTTATATCAATCTGTTGCCAAGCTGCTCCGCGCATACACCAACCTTGCCAATGAAATGGAGCAAGCTGGCTACACCTTCGTGCAAGCAGAAAATATTAAGAAAGAAGTCGCATACTTTGAAAAAGTGCGAGATGAAGTAAAGCTTGCCAGTGGCGACTTACTAGAAATGAAGCGGTTTGAGCCAGCCATGCGCCACTTGTTAGATATGTATATTCGAGCGGATGACAGTGAAGTGCTAATGGATTTTGAGGAGTTGGGTTTAATTGATCTAGTAGTGAACAACAATGGTAAAGGACTAGAGTCTTTACCTGAAAGCTTGCGTGACAATGAAGATGCAATGGCTGAAGCCATTGAGAATAACGTAAGAAAGACCATCGTTGATGAAAACCCAGTAAACCCTAAATATTTTGACAGCATGGCAATTTTGCTAGATGAAATTATTAAGCAGCGAAGAGAACAAGCGATAAGCTATCAGGAGTACCTAGAGCAAATTAAAGTACTTGCCAAGAAAGTAGTTAACCCAACTGAAAATAGCGCACAGAATTACCCAGAATCTGTCAATACACCAGCCAAACAAGCAATTTATGACAACTTAGGGAATGACGAAGTGCTCACAACTAAAATTGATACAGCGGTTCGTTACACTAAAAAAGCCGATTGGCTTGGTGATAAATTTAAAGAGCGCGAGATTGCCAATGCTGTGCGAGAAGAAGCGGCGGGTTATGATGTAAATATTGTAGATGTGATGGAGCTAATAAAAGCTCAAAAGGAATATCACTAGTGCGTCATACCAAAAGTAATGTAGAGCGTGTTGAAGTAATTCGCATAGGTGACATTGATGTTGAGCTAAATCGCAGAGCGATTAAAAACATCCACCTAAGCGTGCTACCACCCAATGGCAAAGTGAGGCTGTCTATTCCCAATGAAACGAGTGAGCAGAAGATAAGACTGGCTATTGTTAATAAGCTTGCGTGGATTAAAAAGCAGCAAGCTGACTTTGCAGACCAAGAACGCCAATCAATTCGTGAAATGGTTAATGGCGAATGCCACTACCTTTGGGGTAAGAAATATCGCTTAAAGCTAATTGAGGCCAACGGTAGATACAGTGTTACTGCAAAAGGCAACGGTAATTTAGTGTTAGCTGTTGCAGAAAATACGTCAACCGACAACAAGCTCAAACTGCTTAACCGTTTCTATCGAGATGAAATTCAGCGCTCACTTGAAAAATTATTACCTCAATGGGAAAAAAAACTAGGTGTAAACGCTGGTTCTCTCAACGTAAAAAAGATGAAAACCAAATGGGGAAGCTGCAATATTCAAGCTAAGCGTATATGGTTGAACCTCGAACTTGCTAAGAAGCCGCCAGAGTGCATGGAGTTTATCCTTGCCCACGAGCTAGTTCATTTACTAGAGCGTCACCACAACGAAAGATTCCGTTCCCTCATGGATAAACACATGCCTAATTGGCGTGAACGCAGAGACTTACTTAATAGCTTGCCTCTGGCTTATGAGGATTGGAACTATTAATGAACTTAAAACGAGACAAACTAATCAACACTTTCACATTTTATTAAATTGTCTCTTTTACTATACAGAATACATCTAACAAGCCTGTCCGCATGCCCAGCCGGAGCTCCATGCGTATTGGAAGTTATAGCCCCCGAGCCATCCGGTGACATCGGTTACTTCGCCGATAAAGTACAGGCCTTTTTGTTTTTTAGCTTCGAAAGTTTTTGAGCTTAATTCGTCGGTATCTACACCACCTAACGTAACCTCTGCGGTGCGATAACCCTCTGTGCCATTTGGTTTTATTTTCCAGCTAGTGAGGGTTTCTGTCAGTTTTTCAATCTCTGTGTGGCTGAGTTGGTTGGCGTTTTTATCTGGGATGCTGCCGTCGCTGATTAAGGCCTCAATAAAGCGCTTTGGTAAGATGGTCGAAAGCAAGTTCTTCAGGCTCTTTTGCCCTTGCTCACTACGCCAGTCATGGAGTTGTGCTTGCACATCTAAGTCAGGTAGTAAATTGATGCTAACAAACTCACCTGCTTTCCAAAATGAGCTGATCTGCAAAATTGCGGGGCCAGATAAGCCTCTGTGGGTAAAGAGAATATTTTCTCTAAATTGGATACCGCTTTCGCTGGTCACTAGGCTATCTACGCTAATACCAGACAAACCATCAAAGCGTGCTTTGTCGTGATCATGGAGTGTAAATGGTACAAGCGCTGCCGTGGTTGGTAATACCGTTAAGCCAAATTGCTCCGCTATTTTGTAGCCGATTGGCGTTGCGCCAAGTTTTGGCATGGTTAGGCCACCAGCGGCAATCACCACTGACTCGCAGTTGAAGGTTTGAGTTGTGGTTTTGACTAAGTAGCGGCCATCGCTTTGATGCTCAACCGCTAATACTTCTTGACGTAAATGGAGTGACACGCCCGCCCAGTCACATTCGGTAAGAAGAATATCTACAATGTCTTGCGCGCTATTGTCGCAAAACAATTGTCCAAGTGTTTTGTGGTGGTATGCAAGGCCATGGCGGTCTACCAATTCAATAAAATCATGTTGGGTATAGCGGCTCAAACACGACTTTACAAAGTGTGGGTTTTTACATAGATAGTTAGCAGGTGACGCATTTTCGTTGGTAAAGTTACAGCGGCCACCACCACTGATCAAAATTTTACGGCCAGGCTTTTTCCCCATATCAACCACTGCAACTTGTCGCCCTCGGTATCCAGCCTGTGCAGCACACATCAATCCAGCAGCACCTGCGCCGATAACGACCACCTCTATTTGTTGCATAAACTCACTCAACTTTTTATCTAAGATTTCTACACTTACCGTTTTGCCAACAGTTTAGCTTTAAACGGCAAAATAGCGACCAAGCGAAAATTATACCTAGATTCTTTATCTAATCACAGCGACGAATAGAAGAAGCAACTCGCATACCTTTTAAACACTTGTAAACATTATGTCAGCACTATCATTTCTCAAACCTTAAAAAACAAGAAAATAAGATTGTAATAATAAAATAAAACCAACCTTTAGCACTAACCAAACTCCCACTCTACTGGCTACAAATGCTTCACAAAGTTAAAAACACTATTTTGTTTACAGTCATTTACAATGTAACTGAAATTTATTCGCTCTCTCACAAAAATGAAAAATATCGATTAAAAACAATACAATAAGAATTTTTTATAGCCATTTATCCGTCCACATATAACTAAAAAATTAGTGCAAATAACAAAACAGCGCTTTCTTTTTTTTAACCATGAGTTTACTTTCACTGACCATCAGCTTTTTATTAACAGCTGAACAACAAGTTAGAAACTAGGGAAACATTATGACAATCAATAAAAACTTTAAGCGCGCTGCACTAAGCATCGCAGTGAGTACATTATTCACTGCAACAGCAGTTACAGCCGCACCAACACAATCAATCGGTCAAGATGCAGCACTTGCAGCAACGGCACAAAAACTATCATCACAAAGCACGCTTGGTACACAGTTCATCATCAAGTACAAAGATGCTAGTTCACAAATGATTAGCCTTTCAGCTGCAGATCTTGCTCCTGCTAAAATGCAACAGCGTGCAGAAAGCTTTGTACAAGGCTTTAAGAGCAGCAAAGCGAGTGCTCGCGCTAAGTACGTACGCCCAATGGCACTTAGCAATCACCACGTTATGCGTGCTGACAAAAAGCTTTCAGCAAAAGAAGCACAGGCGTTCATGAACGAAGTGATGGCTTCTGGTAATGTTGAATACATCGAAATTGACCAAATGTTAAAGCCATTCGCAACGCCTAACGATCCGCGTTATAACGATCAATGGCATTACTACGAAGCTGCTGCTGGTATTAATGCCCCAGCTGCGTGGGATAAAGCGACAGGTCAAGGTGTGGTAGTTGCGGTACTAGATACAGGTTATCGCCCACATTTAGACTTAGATGCCAACATTCTGCCTGGCTATGACATGATCTCTAATACCTTTGTTGCTAACGATGGTGGCGCACGTGACAACGATGCTCGTGACCCTGGTGATGCGGTCACTCGCGGTGAGTGTGGAACTGACTCTTCAGGTCAACCTGTGCCACGCGCAGATCAAGACTCAAGCTGGCATGGTACGCACGTAGCGGGAACGGTTGCTGCAGTAACAAATAATGGCGAAGGTGTAGCTGGTGTTGCTTACGACGCTAAAGTAGTGCCTGTACGTGTTCTTGGTAAATGCGGTGGCTTAACTTCTGACATCGCTGACGGCATCATATGGGCATCTGGTGGCTCGGTATCTGGTGTGCCTGCAAATGCTAACCCAGCTGATGTTATCAACATGAGTTTAGGTGGTGGCGGTGCATGTAGCGCAACTACACAAAATGCAATCAACCAAGCACGTAACAACGGTACAGTCATTGTTATTGCGGCAGGTAACGACAACGATAACTCAGCAAACTACAACCCAGGTAACTGTAATGGCGTAGTAAACGTAGCATCTGTAGGTCGTGATGGTAGCCGAGCTTATTACTCAAACTATGGTGCAAACATCGACGTTGCCGCTCCGGGTGGCGCACAAAGTTTTGCGAATGATCCTGAAGGTATCCTATCTACCCATAACTCAGGCTCTGGTGCACCTTCAAATGATAGCTACCACTACTCACAAGGTACGTCTATGGCGGCACCTCACGTTGCGGGTGTTGCAGCGCTAATCAAGCAAGCAAAACCATCTGCTACGCCTGACGAAGTAGAAACTATCTTGAAAAACACTACACGTAGCTTCGCTGGTAGCTGTTCAAACTGTGGTACAGGTGTTGTTGATGCAGCCGCTGCAGTAAATGAAGCTTTAGGCGATGTTGTCACGCCACCTACAGGTAATACACTTGAAGATGGTGTAGCGAAAACAGGCTTAAGTGGTGCAGCTGGTAGTGATCAGTTCTTCACTTTTGATGTACCTGCAGGTAAAACCAATGTTACCTTCACGATGAGCGGTGGTACTGGTGATGCTGACCTTTATGTAAAGCTTGGCAGTCAACCAACTTCAAGCAGCTATGACTGTCGTCCTTATGAAGGCGGTAATGCCGAAGTTTGTAGCTTTGACGCACCTCAAGCTGGTACATACCATGTAATGATTAACGGTTATAAAGCTTATTCAGGCGTAAGCTTAGTTGCTGCAACTTCAGGCTCTAGCACAGGTGGTCCACAAGCAGGTGGCGGTACCGTTGAAGATATTTCAGCGTCAAGCGGTCAGTGGGTTCACTACACAATCGAAGTGCCTGAGGGAATGAGCGACTTCACCGTAAAAACATTTGGTGGCTCAGGTGACGCTGACTTATTCGTTAAGTTTGGCTCTCAACCTACAGCAAGCAGCTATGACTGTCGTCCATATGAAAATGGTAATACCGAGACTTGTGTTATCACTAATCCGCAAGCGGGTACATGGCACTTAAGCGTTAATGCTTACCGTACGTTCTCTGGCCTAACGTTAGACGCGCAGTACAAGCCATAAGCAAAAATTAGTAGGCTCAGATTGAGTCTTCTTTCCCCTACGAGAGGCCGCATTTGCGGCCTTTTTTAATTATTTCGAGTTTAGTTTGTGGGAACGAGTTTACCTCGCGATCTTGTAACTGCTCGCCGCGTGAAGCGGCTCCGACGTTTCAGCTTGCAGCAGTCGAGATAAATCTCGACCTACAAAACGCGCTGGTGGGAACGAGTTTACCTCGCGATCTTTTAACTGCTCGCCGCGTGAAGCGGCTCCTACGTTTTAGCTTATGCTATCGAGATAAATCTCGACCTACAAAACGCGCTGGTGGGAACGAGTTTACCTCGCGAGCTTTTAACTGCTCGCCGCGTGAAGCGGCTCCTACGTTTCAGCTTATGCTGTCGAGATAAATCTCGACCTACAAAACGCGCTGGTGGGAACGAGTTTACCTCGCGATCTTTTAACTGCTCGCCGCGTGAAACGGCTCCGACGTTTCAGCTTGCAGCAGTCGAGATAAATCTCGACCTACAAAACGCGCTGGTGGGAATGAGTTTACCTCGCGATCTTTTAACTGCTCGCCGCGTGAAGCGGCTCCGACGTTTCAGCTTATGCTGTCGAGATAAATCTCGACCTACGGCACAATCCTGATTACCGCAGGCCTAAGGTACCCCTAATCTCCCGTATTTTCTCTTTAAGGCTTTGCTGGATTTGTTGCACTTGCTCATGTGAGCTATTAACCTGACCTTTCATACTATCCATAGCGTGGCCAAAGGTATCTAAGAGGTCTGATTGTTGATTGGCAAGATCCATTGCATGGGCGGCAACTTGGTTGGCGCTCTGTGCGCTCTCTGCCACACCTTCTGAATTGCGTTTCAACTCTTGTGCATGACCAGTTTGCTGCTGTGCCTCATCTGCCAAAGCCGAGATTTGTGTCGATACTTTGTTTGAATTATCACTCAAAACATTTAATTGCTGGTGGATATCAGTCAGTGAGGCTTGCGTTTGCTGTGCAAGCTTTCGTACTTCATCCGCAACGACCGCAAATCCACGGCCATGTTCACCTGCGCGCGCCGACTCAATCGCCGCGTTGAGCGCGAGTAGATTTGTTTGTTCTGCGATGGAGCTGATCATATCAATCACTTTACTTACATCTGAAACACCATTAAGTAATTCATTTAAGCTCTCCAATCCCTGCTCTACCCGCTTTTGCGTGGTAGATGAAGCACTCAACATAGCATCCGCATAGGACACACTTTGTGTCATTGCTTCAAAGGTGTTATTGGCATTGTCGGCAACTTGCGCGTTGATTTGATTGGCATCCGCCCCAAGCGCTCTAAGCGAGTCAAGCTGTGCTTGGTTTTGCTCCACTTGCTCAAAAGTATCTCCAGCTTGTGCAGAGATCTGCGCCAAGTTAGTGTTCATCTCCTCCATAAAGGTATTGATCACACTCAGCATTTCTGAGCGTTCGTCCGCTTCTGCTCGCTGCCTATCGATTAACTGATTAAAGTAACTCGCAATTTCGCCAATTTCAGTGTCTTGGTTTTTACTTTCAATATTGCGTAACTCATTGCTTTCGATTAGCTGAGCAAAGCCATCGCGTAGTTGTCTTAGCGGAGTTAACACTTGATTGAACTGTACAAAATACACACCACCCGCAAGGAGTACGAGTAACCCAATGGCCACACCAAACAGCATAAACACATTGGTTTTTACGTCAGCCTGCTCTGTTTTTAAGTTGGTTTCTGCTTGTAGGATATTCTCTGAGATTGCTTTAATATCACCTCGCAGTGCTAGCATGCCAGCTTGGCGTTGCTTCGACTGCTGTAAGGTATTTTCTAAGTCGCGGGCAAAACGTTTAGGCCAGCTCACAAGCTCCGCTTTTATTTCTAGCGCTAAATCTTCGGCTTCGGCACCTAAAAACAGCTCGTCTTCGTCTACCTCACTCATTACCCCTAAGTTTTCGAGTCGGTCTATTCGCGCGGCAATATCCTGCAACCGGCTTAAGCTCGACATCAAACTCTGTTCGGTCTGCAGTTCGTAAGCCATGACTAATTGGTAGGTATATAAGCTCAAATTCGAGACTTCGCTAAAGTAGTCTGAAGCAAGATTAAAGTAGGATTCTTTGGCAGCACTATCTTGTGCTTTGATTGCATACTTAACGAGACTCGATGCTGAACCTGACATTTGCCTAAGCGCATTATCCAACAACGCAAGTTCGTTACCAGAAAGCTTGCCGAGCGCACGGTATTTGCCTGCAATATCTTGTTGTAGTTGTATGAGTTTAGTTTTAAGTTGCTCAGCAAGTGCAGGTGGCAACTGCTCTACACTTTGCTGTAATGCTTTGATTTGTTCATCGGCCTTATTTAAATACTGGCTATCGCCCGCACTCAAGTAATCTTCTACTGTACCCTCAAGCTCGATGATCACCGCATTTTTAACTTGATTGTAAGCGGCGTCTTGCGCATCAAGTTCAGTTAATACTTGGCTCGCCCAAAACAGACTCACCCCAAGTAGAATACTCGCTGTCGTCAATAATATTGCCAATAACCGAGTAAAAGTAGACACGCGCATAGAATCACAACCCCTTTATCAAAATGCTCCGCAAGAGTATTAAGGATTTATGACAACTTGATTAAATCTGGTTACCTTTCCTGTGCAATAGTACAAAACCATACTTTTTGCGTATATCCATCTAGATATCTGCTGCACAAAATTAAATCAGGTAGTGGTGTGCTATTTCATTGCGGCATTAACATAAACGTCAAAGCGGTTTTTCTTGGTTTTTATTTGCATACTTGGCGTTTTTTCATTTAAGAAGCCAGCGTAGTCTGGACGTTTTACCACCACCCTTTTTGTGGCTAACTGCAAAGCAAAAGGCAAAAGCGCGTCCGCATCCAAGTCATTGCCAACTAAATCTTGGAATACACGCATTTCTTTTTTCACTTGCGCCGATTTTTCACGATGCGGGAACATAGGATCAAGATACACTATATCTGGACGCCAACCCGCTTGCTCTAGCAATTCATGGCTGGAGCCAAATTCCAATCGCATAGTTGACTGTACCCATTCGCCAATTTCAGCATCTTGATAGGCGCGTTGCAAGCCATCGTATAACAACGCTGCGACTACCGGGTTACGCTCGTGTAGCACGACTTTGCAACCCATAGACGCAAGTACAAAGGCATCGCGTCCAAGTCCTGCTGTCGCATCCAAGACCGTAGGCACAGCACCTTTATTTAAGCCCACCGCTTTTGCAATTGCTTGCCCTTTACCACCACCAAATTTGCGTCGATGAGCAACTGCGCCAGTCACAAAATCAACACGGATAGCGCCGAGCTTTGGTTCATCTTTTTTGAATAATTGTAAGCCTAGCTCATCATAAACCAATTGAAACTCCGCCTCGTTAATATTAAGCGCGGATAAATTAAACAGCTTAGTTAGCGTATCTAGGTAGGATCTGTTTTCTTCAAAAGGGGTGTGAATATACAAGCTAAGCTCCCAAGGGTTACCAACCGTGGCAGTATACCCCTTTCCCTTTCTAGTGTCTTTGATTATCCAGTGGCTTAAAACAGTTCAATATCAGCCTGCGACGCCACTTCATCCTCACCCCAAGGTTTCGCTATTTTGTTTAAACTCTCTATAAGCTGCTGACGTACCTCAGTCACTTCTCCTAACTTATATTTAATTATGGTTAGCTCATCGCTTAAATAAGTGAAATGCTCATAGAGTTCTTGCAACCGTTCTCTTTCACTTGGTTCTAAGACTGCAAGCTTGTCGCTTTCCAGCACCGTCTGAAACTCAGCAACTTTGCCACTGTAATGATCGCCAACGCCGCTTAAATGATCGCTTAGCTCAGCAAATACTTGCCCTATATGCTCCACTTTCTTAAGTGCATCTTCACTGACTTCCATGTCTCTGATTTTGGCATCAGTGGCTTCCAGTATGTGCGGAAATAAATCTTTATAACGACCATAAACGGCAACATCGTCCACTGGCATGTTCTTAATCAGTAAAGAGACTTTAGGATAGTTAATTATGGTTCTGCGACCAAAATCAACAAAACGACTGCTATCTTTGTGTTTCTCAAATAGCTCTTGCTCTATCGGTTGGATCGCTCCCTCGCTGGAGTAAAACATCGCGTCTTGGTGATACCAAAAAGCCACCGCAACATCGAGCTCCATCGGCATAAAAAACTCTAAAAAATGAGCGCTCAACGTATTGAGATCATGCGCGTGATACGACTGCCCAACGTAGCGCATTATACGGCCCATATCACCAGAGTCAGTCATGGCTATTTCAGCTGTGGTTTGAGCGCGCTGTACATCTTGTTTTAGCTGCGACGAGATTTTTCGATAGTCATCAAGGACATTAATACGCGCTAACAACTCTTCAGCGTTAAAAGGTTTGACTATATAGTCTGCGGCACCAGCGTTATAGCCCCGCATTCGCTCTGAAATATCGGCACGAGAAGACAAAAACATAACAGGGATCTCTGTAGTGTCCTCTAGTTTTTTGAGTTGCTCACATACCTCAAAGCCCGACAGCCCTGGCATCTCGACATCAAGCAAGATAATATCCGGACGATATTTTTTAGCCAACCGCAAGCCTTCCTCACCATTTTTCGCATGTAATATTTTGCATGTCCGCGATAGCGCCTCATCAACAATGTGATGGACGAGTTTGTCATCATCAATGGCAAGAACCAGTTTCGTCATGTGGCTTTCCCTATTAATTCATATCTTTATAGAATAGTCAGAGATATTGAATTTGCTAACAAAAAGTCACACTTTCTAAGACAAAAAAAACGCCTTCAGAAGAAGGCGCTTAGAGTGGAAATATAACTAGGCGGCGATCCCGCTGTGGCGTAGTAACGCATCCACTTTTGGCTCTCGACCACGGAAGCGGGTAAACAGCACCATTGGCGCTTCCGATCCACCCTTTTCAAGAATGTGATACATAAATTCACGCCCGGTTTGTGGGTTGAATATCCCTTCTTCTTCAAACTTAGAAAACGCATCCGCAGACAACACTTCTGCCCACTTATAAGAGTAGTAACCCGCGCTATAGCCACCAGCAAAAATGTGGCTAAAGCTATGCTGGAAGCGGTTAAACTCAGGCGCTTTAACAACTGCTGTGCGCTCACGCACCGCATTGAGCGTTGCTTGAATTTGGCAATCCGTGTTTGGCTCAAAGTCTGCGTGAATATGAAAATCAAACAACGAAAACTCCAACTGCCGCAGCATTTGCATGGCTGATTGGAAGTTCTTTGCCGCCAGTAACTTATCTAACATTTCTTTTGGTAACGGTTCACCCGTTTCATAGTGTCCTGAAATGAAGTTCAGCGCTTCTTCTTCATAGCACCAGTTCTCTAAAAACTGACTTGGCAGCTCAACCGCATCCCATGCCACACCATTAATACCAGCAACCGGCGCGGCATCTACTTGCGTTAGCATGTGATGAATACCGTGACCAAACTCATGGAATAAAGTGGTTACTTCATTATGGGTAAATAGCGCAGGTTTATTGCCAACAGCTTTATTAAAGTTACACACTAAATAAGCGACAGGAGTCTGCAACTCACCATTTGCGCGTACTTTTCGGCCCATGCAGTCATCCATCCAGGCACCACCACGCTTATGTTCACGAGCATATAGGTCGAGATAGAAATGACCACGCAACTCACCTTTATCATCATGAATAGCAAAAAAGCGTACATCAGGATGATAAGTATCAACGTCTTTGACTTCACTCACGTGGATCCCAAACAGGCGATTTACGGTTTCAAATAAACCGGCAAGTACCTTATGCTCAGGGAAGTACGGGCGTAGCGCTTCGTCAGAAATCGCATACTTAGCTTGTTTTAACTTTTCGCCATAATATGCGTAATCCCAAGGTTTTAGCTCACTTACACCGTGTTCTTTATTCGCAAAGTCTCGTAGTTCAGCCACTTCTTGCTCGGCTTGTGGTTTTGACTTAGCGGCAAGGTCGTTTAAAAACTTAAACACTTGCTCTGGTGTCTCAGCCATTTTAGTTGCCAGTGATTTTTCTGCAAAACTAGAAAAGCCAAGCAACTGAGCCAGTTCGTGTCTAAGTGTAAGTGCTTCATGCATAATCGCTGAGTTATCAAACTCTCCAGCATTAGGCCCTTGATCAGAAGCACGGGTTACAAACGCACGATAAGCCTCTTCACGGAGCATTTGGTTATCTGCGTAAGTCATCACAGGAAGATATGAAGGGAAATCTAGCGTAAATACCCAGCCTTCTAATCCTTTGGCTTCAGCAGTATGAGCGGCAAGCGCTAAAGCCGACTCTGGTAGCCCTGCTAATTCTGACTCGTCAGTAATATGCTTTTGCCATGCCTGAGTGGCATCCATTACATTGTTGCCAAACTTTGATGCCAGCTCCGACAGCCGTGCCACTATTTCGCCATAACGCTTTTGCTTAACTGGCTCAAGTGCAATGCCCGACAATTGGAAATCACGTAGAGCATTATCTACGGAGGTCTGTTGAGCAATCGTTAAGTTACCAAATTCAACCGATTCTTTTACCGCTTTATAGGCTTCATACAACCCTTGGTGCTGACCAACATAAGTAGAATATTCAGAAATTAATGGCAGACACTCATCATAAGCTTTACGTAACGCTTCTGAATTTACTACTGAGTGCATATGTGAGACTGGTGACCACATACGATTCAATTTATCGTCTGACTCTTCTAAAGGCAGTACAAAACTGTCCCACGTATAGCTTGGTTGTGCTAAAACAGTGTCGATAGTTTCACGACAGTGCGCAATGGCAGATTTTAATGCTTCAACAATATGTTCAGGCTTAATTTTCGAAAAAGGAGGCAATCCTTCTAGCCCGATTAATGGGTTACTCATGGGCACGCTCTTTATTTTCTAATCTAATATTGAGGTTGAAATAAGGGTGAATGACCGCATTTACAAGTATCTGAACAGATTTTTGCTTAATATCGGTCTTCGGTTGTGCACTTGTGCAATTTAAAGTAGTAGGGTTTAAGCAAAACAAATAATTGGCGAGGAATTTTTATGGCTCAACATTTTGACTATATCGCAATCGGTGGCGGTAGCGGCGGGATCGCATCTGCAAACCGAGCGGCGATGCGAGGTGCCAAGGTGGCATTAATAGAAGCAAAGCACTTAGGCGGTACTTGTGTAAACGTGGGCTGCGTTCCAAAAAAAGCGATGTGGCACGGTGCTCAAGTTGCTGAAGCCATTAAACTATACGCACCAGATTATGGTTTTGATGTTGAACTAAAGAACTTCGATTGGGGTAAACTCGTTGAGAGCCGCGAAGCCTACATTGGCCGTATTCACCAAGGTTACAACGGCTACCTAGCGAAAAATGGCGTCACCGTGATCAATGGCTTTGCTAAGTTTGTTGATAACAACACCATTGAAGTCAATGGTGAGCACTACACTGCCGATCATATCAA